>NZ_JBIVCA010000005.1:0-202908 GCF_044746345.1 Lysinibacillus sp. NPDC086135
GCTGAATACTTTGAATGGATGGATGGAAATCCACGTAATCAAGATAGGGTTGGATATGTAGTGACTCTAGATAAAGGTAAAATACGTAAAGCAACTGCCAAAGATGCCTATATTTTAGGTATTGTATCTGCTACCCCATCTGTTATCGGAGATAGTTATCAAGATGATTGGAACAATAAGTATGTAACAGATGAATGGGGTCGTATTCAATTTCATTGGATTGATGTTAAATATGAAGAAGATGCAGAAGTGGTAAATGAAGACGGAAGTATTGGAATTGAAAAAGTTTCTAAGACACGCAAGGACTATGTTCAAAAGTTGAGTCCAAATTGGAATCCTGATCAAGCATATACACCTCGTGAAAAACGTGCTGAATGGGATGCTGTAGGTCTGGTTGGTAAATTATTAGTTCGTGACGACGGTACACTTTTCCCTAACAACTTCGCTAAAGTTGGAGCGTTAGACGGAGAATTAACTCTATCTGAAAATCCTACCAATATTCGTATTATGGAGCGTGTAACACCTAATATCGTTAGAGTGTTTATAAAATAATCGTTCCATATTGTTCCTTAAAGAAAGATGGTGATTACATGTCAGTACTGGTAGAATACATAAATTATAGTGAAACAATTCAATCAGCAAAAGTACCAATTGAAAAAGATATTTATCAAGTAGTTACTCCTATTGTTAAGAAAGTAGAAACAAACGGTAAAACAGAAATTGAGCGGTACATAGAAATTGCTTTGCATGATGAACGTCTAAGTAATACTATTACAAAACGGTTTGATCAAAAAGAAATGTTAGAATACATTCGCCTTTTACAACGAATGGTTAAAGAAATAATGGTCGAAGACATTTCCAGTAATTCTAATTGTAAATAATAAAATACATAATAGTTGGAGGAAATATTTTTTATGAAGTTAAATATTGTACGTGATTTAGAAAAAGGTATTTATACTGTAGATGTGAAATCTGTCGTATTAGATGAAGCAGAAAAGAACTAATTAAAGATGCTGAAACTCAAAAGTTAGATATTGCAGGAGATATTGTTAAAACAACAATTGAGAATGTTATTACCAAAGTCCCCATTGTAGATTCAGATAGCAAACCAGTTTTAGATGATAATGATAATCCTACATTTAACGATGTTGTAGTACCTACAGAAAAAGAAGAAGTATTATTACGATTAGGATCAAAATATAAAGCCTTCCCTACAGACATTCCTTTCTCACGTAGTTTCAGTTCTGTTGAATTTGGTGAGAAGGCGCAAACTATCGCTGAGGCTTATGCTGAAACAATTGAAAAACGTATTGAAAAAATCATGACTAATCTACGTGCTAAACCTGATACATTCAGTAAAGACGAAGAGATTATAATTTAATAAAATACACATATTATCTAAAATACATAGTATATTCATACAGAAATAACGTATAAACACTGTATAAACAAACAATTATCGAATGAATATACAATTAAATTAAAAGTGAATCAGGAAATTCAGTTTAGAGTAGGTGCGAGTTAATTCTCCCCTACTCTTTTATTATTTTAATAGAAGTCGGTGATTACATGTATGGACATTAAAACATTAAGTGATGTAGCCAATAGCCCTGCTGTATGGGCAATGTGCTGTATCGCATTAGTAGGATTTATATTAAAAAAGATATATGACAAGAATGATAAACAAGAAGAACGATTAACTTCATTGCATGATGAATATCGCTCAGAATCAAAAGATAGAGAAAATAAACTTATGGAGCACTTATCTAAATCTGATGCATTACATGAAAGACAAACGAATGCGATTGAAGGTATTAATAAGAGCTTACAGTCATTAGAGGTACGTGTAGATAATATTGAAAAGAATAGTTACAAAGAAAGGAATTGATACATGTGAAAAATAAAATTTCTGCATTAATTGAAGTTCGTAAACTGATTGCTCTATTCACTATTCTTCTATTCGTCACTTTGTCATTAATGGGTAAATTAGAAACTAATTTCATTCAAACTGTAGTAATCAGTGTCATTTCCTTTTACTTTGGTAAAACATCAAATATAAAGGAATCGTAGTGATACTTACAAAAGTAACTGATACATATAAGACCTTCAACTAATGTTGTTGGTCTTTTTTTATTTCAAGTTCAATTCAAGAAAAAGAAAGGATGAAGAATAATGGGTATTTTTAATTGTCCAGTAGTAAATGCAAGATTAACATCGCCTTTTGGAATGCGCAATATCGGAAGAGGATGGGAAAGACATCAAGGTGTAGATTTAGCTTCCCCAATCGCAGGATTTAAAGTTCCTGTTTATGCAAGTGCAGGCGGTGAAGTAGTATGGTCTGCTCCATTAAGTACTTATGGTAATTCAGTTCGCATTGTACATACTGTGAACGGTAAAACTTACGAAACAAATTATGCTCACCTAGACAAAATTACGGTTAAAAATGGTCAACGTGTAAAACAAGGTGAACAAATTGGTATCATGGGTAATAATGGAGGAAGCTTTGGTGTACATCTACATTTCGAAATTCATAATGGTAGGTACGCTTCTGGTCAACCAAATGCGATTGATCCTATGACATGGATTGAATTGAATACATGTAAGCCGTTAACAAACAACAATACATCAACTTCCAATACTCAACCATCGACAGAAGGTTCTAAGAAAATTGGATATAAAATTGTCAATGGTGCAAATGCTTTTCGTATTCACACTGATGCGTTTACATCTAAAGCAAATGCTGAAAAAGCTCAAAAAGATTTTGTATCTAAAGGCTACTTAAAATATGCAGAAGTGTTTGGAAATGATAAAGACGGTTATCGTCTACAAAGTGGTAAATATACATCTCAAAAAGATGCTGAATCAGCTAGTAAGAAGATGTTAAATGCAAAGATTATTAGATACGCTTCAATTATCGGTAGTAATTGTTAATAAATAATGAATTACATAGTTAAAATTACATATATCAGTTCTGTATAGCATTAGCATTTTAATCAAATACATATTATATACCATCAAATTAATATTATTTTATAAATCCCTATCAGAATCTTATCGCTGAATAGGGATTTATAAAATATTTCAACTCATAGAATATACTCATCTTCTCCACTTTTCCATTTCCTCTTCACTTACAATTAACTTGTATCCTGATTGTTTAGTTATCGGGGCTTCCATCCATCCATCTTCTACTAAATCTCTCATTAAATCATTCAATTTATTTATATTTATTTTCATTATACTGCGTAAAGGAGATACTCTTGTTTCGCCTGTATCGACAATTACTCGCTTCAATTTATCCAAATCATTTTCTTCTTTTAATTCCTCTACTTCAGGTAATTCAATCTTCACTTTTTCATGTTTAATTTGATTTGCTACTTTATTTATTAGCTTACTCTCCAAATCCTCATCATTTGGATCATCCACAATTAATGCACCTTGAAACCTCATATGTTCCTCAGATTGACCTTCAAAATCCATCACTCCATCACCATTACCTAATAATTCGAACTTAGGCGAAGTATTTAAGAACGTTAAATAACTACGCTTATTTGCACATCTAAATCCAATCTTGCTAGGTAAATTAGATTTTATTGTTCCACTAATCACATCAATACTAGGTCTTTGGGTTGCTATTATTAAATGAATACCACAAGCACGAGAAAGTTGAGTTAACGATTGAATATAAGAATGAATATCACCATTTCTACTAGTTAGTTCTGCATACTCGTCAATAATGCACAAAATATATGGGAGTTTATTTTTAGATTTCTTATTGTACAAGCGAATATTTTTAACTCCTGCATTCTTAAATAACTCATAGCGTCTATTCATTTCAGTAATTAATTGATTCAATAGCTTGACAGCTTCATTTGCTTCTGTAATGACAGATTGAACATGATTAAATGAAGAAAATTGAACTAATTCTACTTGTTTAATGTCTATCATGAATAGTTGTAATTCAGAAGGATTCTTGTAAATGAGTAATGTTAAAATTAGCTGATTCAACCACACGCTCTTTCCAGAACCTGTTGAACCTGCAACTAGTAAATGTTTTATTGTACTCATACAGCTATAAATAGGACTACCAACCTCATCTACGCCAACTAAGAAAGGTAGTGGATGATTGTCTGCGAATTCTTTAAACTCTTCATTATTAATGTAATCTGCTAAAAATAACTTCTGTCTTTTTTCTAAAGGTAGTATTATGTCAATTTCCCCTACATCTATTCCCTGTTTAATTTGTAAGTGTTTAACTCCCATTTTTATTTGGATGTCACTTATTATATTAGGTTTATTTATTTCTGAAAACTTTAAATGTTTAGGTATCTTAAGTGTTATCTTCATTGAAGTTGATCCTGATTGGCACTTAATCATTTCCAAATTTCCCCTGAACGGTTTTAATTCTCTCAATGCAAATATAAATTTATCAGCTAAATCATTGCCATCAAATTGTTTAATGCCATTTCCTTTAGGTAATAATTTAATTAAATTGTTTGATTCAGACTCGTTTTCTTCTACTTTCTTTTCTATAAGACTTGCATTTTCATTAATTTGCGTCTTGTTTTCTAATACAATAAATTGTAGCAATTCTGATTCTGACAATGTATGATTTTTAGATTGATAATCTAATACTCTATTATTAAACATTTCTGATCCATGCTTAAAATCAATATTGTGGTCAACTAACCATTCATTTGTATAAGAATATTTATTTATTTCATATTCAATCTTCGATAACGAATACTCTCTTTCTAGCTTACTCCCTCCAATTAAAGCTAATCTAATATTAAATCTAAACCCATTCTCCTTTAATTTCTGTCCAACTTCTTTAATTTCAGAATGCTTTTGTTCCCACCTTAATAATTCATCAATCTTCTCAGTGATGCTTCTTTGTATTTTTCTAAGTAAACCATTATCAGAAGGATTCTGAACTCCGTTTAAATAGTCATTATATTGCTCTACAATTCTATCTCTCCAGTTATCTTGTCTGTATACAAGGAGTAACTGATATTTATAATTAATGTGCGAAGGAATAATTGAATTAATTATTTCTAAGAAAGTTGTAGGAGTATTCATTTCAATAGGAAACATTGAAGGTTTAGACATGTACAGTTGTACAAATGTAGTATTCTCTGAGTTCGAGTTTAAGTAATGTGCTGAGTTATTTCTAATTGTTGTTAACTTACAATTATAATTAGGTTGAGAAAAGAAAGTATAATTCTCTCCATTCGCTATCCTAAATGCTTCAACTCCAAATACTCCATCAATAAATGAGTTTGATAATATTTCTTTTATGGTACTCATCGTCAATGATTCAATATTGTAATTGCTATATTTTTCATTTGAAGTAACACTAGGATTTATCAATCTTTTCAAACTCATCTTGATTTCACACTCCTTTTTGTATTCTTATAATTTAATTTAAACTTCTTCTTAATCATTGTGATGGGTCTAACAACATTAAAAGCACCATTCCACATCGAAGTAATGTCTTCTCCTCTGTCAATATAACGGAATAAAAAATTTGGAGGAGTGTTCATTCTCCATAATCCACCAATAACAATACCTAATTGAATCATAACGTCAAAAGAATCGTTTGGAAGCTTAGTGCCAAATAATAATGTACCAATTAGCAGTAGGAATATAGCATAAACAACTTGAACAGTGGCACATTTTTTGATGTGCTCTCTCCACATAATGAACCAATGTTCCTGTGATGCAAATACCCAACTTGCTAATGCTAATGGTGTCATAACACCTAAAGCCAGTAAATCAAACCATCGTCTAAAATTCTGCAAAAGTATTGGGATCAACATTGTAATTAATGCAATATCAAATCCAATAAATCCAAATACTTGAAGTAAAGATACATCATCAATTTTCAATTGACTCATACCTTTCCCCATTTGAAGCTTCCCAAAATCGATAATTATATCTGTAAGCTTATTTAGTCCTTTAAACAGGTAATAGAAAGCACTAGGAGCAATTGCAGAACCTAATACAACCAAAGGAATTCTTTTGCTTATACGTTTTAAATCAGTCGGTTTTCTATTTTCTATCAAATCACCTGACATTAATTTTAGACCTTCTAACATTGATAAAATTAATGAAGTAGCAATAGACAATCCTGTGAACGTTAAGATGTTACTTTTAAACCAATCACTATTGAATAAAATTGAAGGTGTATGTAGAACTACTTTTGTCAATGTTTCATATACCCAAAACATTACATCAGTTGATAATTCAGTTATGTTCTGTTTAATGTTTTTAAACCAATCAAATATCTTATAGATGGTATTTATTATTGATCCTACTTTTGCTTGTGTTTCAGGTGGTATAGGATTAAATTTGTCATACCAAGAAGCAGATGCTTTTGCTTGAGATGTACTTAAAGTTGCAAATGGTACGGTTAATGTTAAAAGAATATATCTAAGCCACGAACGTTTTTGAATATTAAAGTTGTCAATGTTGTCAAAATTAGAATGATTACTGGTGCTAATAATACCTGACCGAAACCTTTTATTACGTTTACTGACCACTCGCTTGCTTTTCTCTCGTTCCCTATCATCCGATAAATCCCTGCTCCCATTAGAAACAGAATTGCCAATGCAACTGAAACTGTCCCGAAAGCTAAAATTAATTGCTTCAGAATATCTATAATTTCTGGAGGTAGTAATTCTATTCCGTGGGATTTCTCCAAAAGTGGAAAGCTTACAATTTCTTGAGCATGAGTTATCTTTGTTGGTACAATCATTGGAATTATTAACAAGGACAGTTTCTTTAGCTTTGCGAAAAAGCGTCTTTGAATTTTCTTTGGTTGCATTCTCACCTCCTTTGTTAGTTCCTCTAGAAAAGGTAAAGTTTGATTTACTTCTTTTCTTTTCAACTCTCTCCCATTCAATGTCATATTACGAACTCCATTATTGTAATGGTAATTTACTATTAGATTTGTCATTCTTTTTCCCTCCTCCATGATACCAACTTAAAATAGATGACATACCTATAAATCCACCTAATGCAATTCCTACTTGACCTAATAACACAACAATACTGCTCATAATATTCCTCCTCTTAAAATGTATTAAATAATTTAAAATGGACAGATTGATATTACAAAGCTGAAAAAGGAGTTGCGATTATGGGTATGTTTTTTAATGATTGGCTACATCGTCCTCAGTCAGATTGGAAAGTAAATTTAGATAGTTGTGACCTCAGATTGTTTCACGAGTTAAAAATGGAAAGAAAAGAAGTTGAAGCGATTTTAGAAATTCTTGAAGAGTTTGGAGTATTTGAAAAGGTTGAATATGAAGGATGATTTATATTATAGATTCGTGTAGTAGTACATTGAATTTTTCTTCTTATTATCGAAATAAATGTATCAGTTCTAGCGATAATTAAGCTTTTTCTTAGCGATAATTTGATTATTTGATAATTAGCTTTCTCTTCTCACTGCCATATTATCTAAAATAAATTGAAAATATTCCTTAACTTTTAAAAACAGTTTTGATGTTTTATTATTATCTACAGACTATCTCATTGTAGTGAATGCAATGGGATTTTATATTGTTTTAAATTGTTTTGAACTTAATCGTAATTTATGTGGGCATGATAAAAATAATTACAAATAATTAAAAATTATTTTAAATAATTCAAACATATCCTCTCCTTATATGTCATAAATAATAAATATGGAGGGAGTGGTATGTCTTGGCTATAATCAGATCAGAAGAAGAAGCTGAACGTATAATAGAAGAACTACTGAAAAAAGGAAATGGAAAATACATCACTCAAAGTGTTTTATTTAAAAAAGACAGTCCCCAACAATTAGAATTGCTAAAGAATGTGTTAATGAGGTCTACTTCGTTTGGTGCGTATGCAAGAAAGGCTATAATCGATTATCTTGATAACGAAAATAAATAAATGATAAACCATCTGCGTTCCATCTATAAAAGTGACGTTTGATGGTTTTTTGTTGTTCAGATCCCCTTCTAAATATTACTTTTAATAAAATCCCCATTTTATTAAATTTTAAGGACTTTAAAACCCAATGTTTATAGGGCTTTTGAAAATCAAAATAGTTTAAAACAAGTCAAATATTTTTTAAATTTTACTCATTTTTATAAATCTTACTCATAAGCTAAATTAACATTAACAAATGAGCGAAAGGGGATTTTATTGAAGGATGAAGTCGCAGGTCTTATTGTTGTAGACGACGGAGGTTCAAATACTGTGGTTGTGACACGAAATGAAATAGAAGTTTTTCCGAGCGTAAAAGGAGTATATGGGGATAGGACATTAACTAAGGTAACTTCGAAATATGATTTTATCGTGGAATATAAAGGTGAGAAATACGTATTAGGTACTCTTAGCAAATTTGACTGCGAGTATCCACTTCAAATATTTAGTAAAAGTAAACAGCATGATTTTTTTGATCTATCCGTACTGACTTCTATTCATCAATATGGGTATGCTTCAAACTATCTTGTGGTTTCAGTTCCTGTAAAAATGCACACAGAAGAAGAGAAACAAGGGAGAATAAGAAGGTTACGAGGTTCTCATACGTTAACTGTAAACGGAGTGACTAAGACATTCTTAGTTGCAGATGTCAAAGTTTCAGCAGAAAGCGCAACTGCTTATTTTGTAGATAAACCAAGTGGTATGACAAGATTCTTAGATATTGGATCTAGGACAGTGAATTTTTCTACATCGCTATGTATAGATGGTAATTGTAGAATGATTGATACTGGATCTGGAACATTCTTTGATAAAGGATTAGAAGCGCTAGGAGAAGGATTCAACGCAAAAGCATTAGCTGATTATATATGTGGGCAATTATTAGCAAAATGGAATTCTAACGATGTCGTATATCTCTTAGGTGGTGGAGCTTTGAACGAAGAGTTAGTAAGTCATATTAAGTTCTACTTCCCTAATTTACAAGTCATGGATGATCCCATTACGGCATCGGCTAGAGGAATGTTCAATTTAGGAGTGATTGGTTATGGGATGGATTAGGTCAGAAGATGAAGTAGATAAAATAATTGAGGAAATGAAAAGAAAAACTAAAGGTAAATACATTACTCAAGGGGTTACATTTAATAAAAATAGTAAGAGGCAGATGGAGCTGTTAAAATATGCACTTATGTACTCTTCATCGTTCAGTGGTTTTGGGAAAGAATTAATTGCTGAAAAATTTGATGAAACAGCAGTCGATATTAGGAAACAAGAGGTTCACATAGCTAAGGATGCTTTGCAAAAAGGAGACACTGGCAACTTCTTTTGAGTTTTTTAAATAAGTCGAATTAAGGCTTCTTTATATCAAACAAGAAGCCTATTTTTATTAATCAAAAAGAAGTTGAATATTTTGCCAAAATAGAGATGTTTTGATATAATAATTAAATAACAAAATACATAAAATAATAAAAAGGAGATGCTTGTATTGGCGAATATATCGAATAATACACTAAATAAATATCAATTTGATCCAACAATCTTTCTAGCTGATAATGCCCTGTTAAAAATCAGACCTGAATTGTGGTACGAATGGGATTTCAAAAAGAATGATGAATTAGGTATTGATATTTATAGAGTTACTAAAGGTCAAGGAATTAAAGCTTGGTGGAAATGTAAGATAGGACATGAGTGGGACGCTTCAATCATTAATAGGAGTAATGGAAGTAAATGTCCGTATTGCAGTAATAAAAAAGTCTCAATTAGATATAACGACATGTGGACTACAAATCCAGAACTTGCTTCTCTATTAGCCAATCCTGAAGATGGTTTTAAGTATATGCAGGGTAGTAAAAAGAAAGTTGACTGGAAATGTTCGGAATGTGGTGAAATTATTAAGAATAAAACTATTTCAGATATTAACATTTATGGTCTTTCTTGCCCACGATGTTCTGATGGAATTAGTTATCCAGAAAAAATAATGTATCATTTATTAAAAGAATTCGATTTGGAATTTTGTTGTCAAAAAACCTTTGGATGGAGTAAAAATAAAAGATATGATTTCTATTTACCTGTCTATAATGCAATAATAGAGATGCATGGCGGACAGCATTCAGGAAATGGCTTTGAAGAACTTGGTGGAAGAATTTTCGAAGAAGAAATCAAGAATGATAAATTAAAAGAAAAATTAGCAAAAAATAACGGTATCAAACGATATATCGTTATTGATGCGAAAATTTCTGACTTCAAATATATAAAAAATAACATTTTGAATAGTGATTTGACTAAGTTATGTGAATTTAACGATGTAAATTGGAGTAATATCAAACTAAATATAAATAAATCATTTAAAGTAAAAATAGTGCAACTTTTCAAAGATGGATATAGTAAATCTGAAATATCAGAAATGTTGAATTTACATATAAGTACGATATATAGAGCATTGAAACATTTTGGAATTAAAACTAGAGACGGCTACGAAGAACGACATGAGTTGCGTATTTATCAACTAGACACAAGTCTTAGGTTAATAAAGGTTTGGGGAAGCTTTCAGGAAATAGAAGATGAATTAAATTACTCTAAAGTTCATATAAAAAGAAGCTGTACACATAAATGTGAAACATCTCATGGATATAAATGGCTTTACGAAGAGGATTATAGAAAGTATATAAGTGGAGAGTTGTTGATTACAGTTAACAATAAAAATTGTGATGCAATCACTATAGCTCAATTTGATTTAAATGGAGAGCTAATAAAAGAATGGGATTCTGTAAATAGTGTTGTAAAATCATTAGGACTTAATAGTTCTTATATTATTAGGGTGTGTAATGAGATCAGACAATCCACTGGAGGCTATAAATGGATGTTCTTAGATGATTATTTAAATAGTACATCAGATGATACTAATGCTAAATTATCCTATACAAGATATAAGAAAATTGTTCAGTTAGATTTGAATTGGAATTATGTTAATCAACACAGTAGCCCTATAGATGCGTATCGAAGAACAAATATTGATAAAGGCAGTATTTCTCAATGCTGTACTGGAAAAAGAAAAACGGCAGGCGGATTTCGTTGGATGTATAAAGAAGATTTTGATGATTATATTAAAAATTAAGTAATTTATCTTTTAAAACATTCACTAAATTTCCTTTTATAGAGTTTAAATATGTTTCAAATGTTATTATGTACTTTTGAATTTATCGAATGACTTGCTTAAAATAATTTAAGTGCTATGGTATGAGATACACATAAGAGAATATATATAATCTAGATGTATAATAAGAAAAATGTTATTTTTATACTACAAAAAATAATTTCACTGTAGATTTATTATTTTAGACATGGTATTATAATAAATGTCTAACGGTTAACTTAACTGTAATACTGGGTCAGAACCAATTTAAATCCCTATCCAATCATTATTGTGGATAGGGATTTTTTATTTTAGTGCATGAAAGTATCGTACATATCATTATTATTCGCAAGCATTAACATTAATTTAATTCTTGCTTTCTTCGCATCAAAATCTCCGCCCATAATAACCCCAATCTCTTTGAGATTATTTGCACTACCGTAATAATCATATGAAGGAAATACTCTACCTTCTTCAGTAGAAGTTGTTAGTGCGATTTTAACATTCTTTTCAATCAACTTTTCAATTGATTTTGTCATACTTGGAGTTATTTGCCCTCTACCAGAACCAACTAAAACTATTCCATCAATATTAGAAGTATATAGTGCATCCAATACAAAGCCTGTACATCCTAAATAAGCGTTTACGATTTCGACATTTGGATATGCGTCTTTTAAATCATAACATTCTCTTTTAGTCGGTTTTTGATAAATTACAACTTCATCATTATCAATGAATCCCAACCTTCCGTACCCTATAGAACCAAATCCATTTATACTCGAAGAGTGAATTTTCTTCACATATTTAGAGTGTAAAATCTCATCATTGAAAACTACAACAGCACCTAAGTTATTTGCGTTTTCATTTGAAGCTACAAGAATAGAATTCCTCAAATTTGAATACACATCTGTCCCAATATCTTCTGGTGATTTTTGAGAACCTGTAACAACGATTGGTCTAGTGTCGTTAGTTGTTAACTCTAAGAAATATGCAGTCTCTTCTAACGAGTCAGTACCATGAGTAACTACTATACCATTTACTGATTCATCCTTAAGTTGCTCGTTTATAGTTTGCGTTAAGGTATTTAGATTGTCAAATGTCATATGCATTGATGGTAAATGCAATAAGTCAATTAATATTATTTCAATATTATCTTCTAAATTACACATTGAAAGAATTTCGTTTCCATCTAAAACACCAGATTCTAATTTCCCTGATGTGTTTCTTTTACTGGCAATTGTCCCTCCAGTTGTAATCAATACTACCTTTTTTGTCATGCTTATTTCACCTCTCCAACATTATATAGTATTGTCATGCTTATTTCACCTTGTATTTTATGTATTGTGGATAACTATTGATACGCTATCCACATCTTGTAAAGCCTTATATATCAACATTTACAGGGGATAGACTAACTGTACATTTTAAAACACATATGAATTACTGTACATACTAGTTCTGTAAATACCTTTCAGTCACCTCAATATGGCCCAATTGGACTTATTACAAAATCAAGAATATTATTTCATCATGCCCCTATCCGCCGTCAATATGTAGAAATTGATGGATTATCAAAACGAGTAGCCATGCTGAAAGTGTATGCTGGCATGGAGGTTGACTTACTTGATGTAGTACTCGCATGTAAATATGATGGCGTTGTGTTAGAAGGCCTTGGACAAGGCAACGTCCCTCCAACAGTTGTTAAAGGTATTGAAAGTCTTTTAGAGCGCGGTATTCCTGTTATACTGGTATCCCGTTGTTTTAATGGTATCGCAGAAGGAGTTTATGGCTATGTTGGCGGTGGCAAAATGCTCGAAGACTTAGGCGCTATATTTGCAACTGGTATTAATGGTCAAAAGGCACGACTAAAATTATTAATTGGGCTCAACAAAGTAGGAACTCCTCTTGATTTAAAGGAATTTTTCATATAAGGCTATTGTATTCAATTTTCAATTAAGCTTATGCATCTACAATTTGCTTATAATAATTCAAGATTTTATGTAAATGATTGATTGCTATCTCAAAATCCGGCTGAATAACAGAGAGCTGTATGAAGTCTCTTTGACGTAAGTATTGGCTATCCGCATGAACATAATAACCATTTAAAATTAAATCTCTCTGTAGATTTGCCAAAGTCTTAGGAAGCTGTAAAGTTATCAGCATCGGATACTGTCTAGTTGAAACTTTGTAGTGCATAAATGGTAGTTGCAGTAATGTTTTAAAACGTTGCTGTAACTGTCCATACCTTTCTGGATATGCTTGTAACGCTGCAGTAACATTTGCAACAAGTACTGCTGGTAATGTAAATGGAATCGCACCTTGCTGGTAATTAGCTAAATCGAGATAATCTGGTAATGTTGAAGAAGATGTCACAATGTTTTGCGAAAAAATAAAAGCCAAACCACTGAGCGCACCTATTGCTTTTCCACTCACAGCAGTCGCTAAATAACAATCTTTTAAACAAAATGGCATTGCTCCGAAAGAACTAATGCAATCAATGCAAAGCTTTATATTATACCGCTTTGTTAGCTGTATAATTTCCTTTATATCATTATAAGTACCAGTCGACGTTTCTCCATGTACTGCTAAAAGCCATTGATACGATCTTTTTTGCAAATAAGCGTCCAAAATATTTGTATCAAAGGAACTTCCCCAATCTTGCTCAATTACATCAAAATCCAATGACCATCTCTCTGCTTGCTTTCGAAGACGTTCTCCAAACTCACCATTCGTTAAAATTAGTCCACGCCCTAATTGTTGAGCCTTCAATTGCCCTAGCATAACTTCATTTGCCAATGTCCCAGTCCCTACAATTGTAGCTACATGCTCTGCTCCTGATAATTGAAGCAACTTATTTCTCATTTGCTCAAATAATGATTGAAAGCCTAACGAACGATGAGAAAGCTCTGAATACATAAATGGTTCTCTTTGTTTCACTGGACCTGGATAAAAAGTATGACATTCCTTCGCAAGTCTTTGCTGTAAAGACTTTTCAAACTGCTGTCTTGTTAATACCATTGGTAAAAATAAAGCATCCTCGATCCCTGTAGCAGGTGCAAATTGGCTAAAGCCCATTTGCTTATAAAGCTTCTCTTCACGAGTAGTACCTGAAATAACCGCTGCCGAATAACCTTTTTCGTATGCAAAAGCAGTCAATGCCTGTGTCAATTTCAGCAGTACTCTTCCTGTACGGTATGCCTTCTTAACTGCAAGCAATCTAATTTCACATAGCTTAGCACTAATCTCTTTTGATAAATATTGCTCAACTTTTCCTATCTTTTCATCAATTGAGAACGGCCTCTGATCTCTAAATGCAAGCATGCCTATAAGTTCTATTCCTTTATAAACAACAATATACGAATTTTCATGATGAAAACGGTCAACTTTTTTCCTTTCAGAGTTTGGTTTATGCTGTGGAATTTCTTCAACAAAGGTTTCGTAATTTAAACGTGCAATTTCCTCAAACTCCGCTTCTGTATGCGCAATTTTACACCAATACATATAATCACTTCCTTCTCTCTAAAGACTCTTTAATATTCGACATATGTTTAATAAGCATAAAACAAATTGCTACTAGTATCGGTATGTATAACAGTAATTTATCTGTATAAACAATTGCTCCAACATATAAAACTAAGCCACCTAACATACTAAGTGTTAAACTTCTAGTTACACTAAGCGTAATAGCTGTTCCAACAACCATCATAAAAAATAAGCTCGGAGATAATGCCAGACCTACACCTATAAAAGTTGCTACTCCTTTTCCCCCATTAAACTTAAGCCAAAACGGAAACATATGACCAAGCATGCCCAAACTAGCGCCTAACACAATTACCCATTCTTCGCAATGCAATAAACGCCCTACACTAACAATGAGCGCACCTTTAAAAGAATCCCCTAAAAAAGTCCATAGAAAAGCACCTTTCCCAATCACACTACCAGCATTTCTAGCACCTAAATTTTCACTTCTTTCTTCCTGTAAATTAACGCCATATGCTTTTCCAACGACATACGCTGTCATGAAGTTCCCTATAACATAACTCATAATCCAATATAATCCAATCATTCTTTCACACCTTTTTATCAACTTCCATTAAAGAAATTATGTACTATCACCATAATGTAAGGTTGATTTCCGTTATGACTGGTCACTTACCTGAGGGATCCTGGGAGCCGCTTCATTCTCATTTAGTCGCTCTGGACCTTTCATCCGTCGCTTCGAACTTCTCCCGCTGCTTTCTCTCTTCTATCCGACGGTTTAAAAAAGCTGTATAAGCTTATATGCCTATACAGCTCATCTTGCTATTTTGCTCTTTTGTCAATTGTCTTTGCAATACAATCGCCATGGAAACGGCCATTTTCTATAAAAATTTCATTGGCATTATTTCCAGCTGCAATAACTCCCGCAATAAATAAGCCTTCTACATTTGTTTCCATAGTTTCTGGATTAAAGAAAGGACGACCCGTTTCATAATCAATAGAGACACCCATTGCTCGAATAAATGAATGATCCGGATGATAACCTGTCATAGCAAAAACAAAATCATTTTTTAAAGTTTTCTTGCTACCAGCAATTTCTATTACGACCTCATGCTCTCGGATTTCCAGTATATTTGTATTGAAATGCATTTGGACTTCTTCATTTCGTACTACACCTTCAAATTCTGGTAAAACCCATGGCTTGATGCTAGGTGAATACTCACTGCCGCGATAGGCAACAGTGACGCGAGCTCCAGCCTTATTTAACTCAAGCGCCGCATCTATTGCAGAGTTTTTCCCACCTATTACAAGAACATCCGTATCAAAAAATTCATGTCCCTCTTTAAAGTAATGGAAGACTTTCGGCAATTTCTCACCTGGGATGTTTAAATAATTCGGATGGTCATAGTAGCCTGTTGCAATCACAACATAAGGCGTTGTATAGACCTCTTTATTTGTCGTTACTGTAAACACCGCTCCATTTTTTACAACGCTATTTACTTTCTCGAAGCGGTTTACTTGAATACCTTTCAAACGTACAACTTCTCGATAATAAACTAGTGCTTGATTTCGCTTTGGTTTACGACCTTCAATTATAAAGGGTACATCACCAATAGCTAGTCGTTCACTAGTACTAAAAAAAGTTTGATGCGTAGGGTAATTGTAAACCGCATTTACGATATTGCCTTTTTCAATGACAATTGGCTTTAATCCAATATTTTGCAAAGCTATTGCTGCTGCTAAACCACATGGGCCTCCTCCAACAATAATTGCATCTACTTGTTGCATTTCTTGACACTCCTATCAACTTTGTATCAGCAATGCTAATACTTTACTTTCAATAATCGGGCTTTTACCGAATAAATCCTTATCGCTTCCATTATACGCCTTCAATCGAGTTTTGGTTGTTTATTTACCCGAAATTTCAATGTCAATAATATGACACTGTGGTCTCGCACCAAGCCGGAAAGGCAATAATGTCGTACCATAGCCGTTACTTACTAACGTCATCACACCCTCACGCTTCCGGTAAGAGCCATTAGGATGCACACCGTATGGACCAATTCTAATTTGACCACCGTGTAAATGCCCACCAATCATTAAATCTGCTCTAAATTTTGCACGGACTCTTGCAAAAACACCAGGGTTATGTGAGATGAAAACAACTAAGTCTTTCTCTCCTACCTTTGCAAATGCTTCATCAAAGCTATATTTCATTGTAGATGTGTCTTCAATTGCATTTAGCCAAAAACGGTTTTTTTTAGGTAGTAATACAGCATCATTAGCGATGATCTGAACACCATGTTCCTGCAAAATACTTCTTAATCGTCCTTCGCCTACTTCTCTGTCATTATTACCCCATACAAAAAATGTCGGTCCTAAAGGAGTTAATAATTTTAGGTTGTCATGAATACGTTGAATAGGTGTGCGTCCATCTGCAAAATCTCCACCAATAATAACAGCATCAAATTGACCATCTAACTGTTCAATCATTTGGCGATTAATTTTGCGTAAATGTGTATCCGAAATAAAAAATAGTCGGATCTTTTCCTGTTCACCCTTTAATAACAATTGATGCTGTAAAACATTATTTTCATGTGCCACCTTCAACATATAAAGCAGGAACGCAATGACTAATAAAACAAATAGTCCAAAATAAATCATTCCCTCACATCTCCTTACGAAAGCAAAAAGACGATTCGTAATAATGAAGAATCGCCTTTTCACTAAATCAGACGTACGCCTCAACCATATTTGGTGTTGACGTTTGTCCATTATTTTATACTAGAAAAACATCATTGCCAAAGAATGACACCCGCTTTTCTTATGGTAGCTTAATCACTTGCCCAATCATTACATTATTTGAAGACATACCATTTGCTGCACGAATTTTCGATAATGTTGCTTCACTTCCATCGCCGTAGTGATTTAAAGCAATACGATATAGATTTTCATTTGCTTTTACAGTATGAGTACTTGCTTTTGCAGATTGTTTTGCTTCTTCTGCTTTGCGTGCTTCATCGGCTTTACGTGCTTGTTCCGATCTTTTAGCCTCTTCTGCTTGTGCTATTCTAGCTTGCTCAGCTTTTTTAGCTTCGTCGGCTTTTCTAGCTTCTTCTGCCTTCTTGGCTGCTTCGGCCTTTTTCGCTTCCGCAGCTGCCTTCTGCTCATCAGCTAATTTCTCAGTGTCTTTCTTAGAAGGCTCTTTTGCTTTGTCTGCCTTATCTTTGTTTGCTTTATCGTCTTCTTTTGCTTTGTCAGTAGATACAGGCACCTTATCTTCATCCCCTGAATTGTCAATTTCTACAATTTCCGAAGAATTTTTTTCAGCCTCTTCAATTGTTGTTCCAGGTTCATAGAATTTCAAAAAATAGACTAATATCGATAATGGAATTAAGATAAAAATTACAAAAAGAATCGTCATTAATGGCGGTTTTCGTTTTGTATTACTTGGTTTTTTATTGTCATTTCCATTTTTCTTCATTCTTGAAACTCTAGATAAATCTTGCTGTTCTTTTTGTTCTTCCTCAAAAGATTGACGATGTTCTTCGATTTTATCGCGATAATCTTCTTTACTCATTCGCCGTTCCTCCAACCTTACTACGCTTTCTATCATTCTATTATGACGAATTTTGCGAAAAAAGTAAATGACCGTCAGTTATAGGCTAAAAAGGACACATCGCCATAACGTGGGGTTGATTTCCGTTCCACAGGGCGCTTTCCTGGAGGCGTCCAGTCGGAACGGAAATCAACTTATATATGGCATACGTTTTTAACAAATGTCATCCACAACTTTTAGTGATGAGCCTTTAACAACCCATTAAGAGCTGCTTTAGCCGACTTTTCCATGGAATCATTTCTATTTTCTTCTCTTCTTTTAAGCGTACCTTATTGATTTCATCATAATGGATTCCACAATTTTCACAACAGTTTTCTGGTTTTTTCAGCAATTTTTGCCCAAAATACCCGACTAGCTGTGTGCGAATACAGTCTTTTGTCTGAGTAATTTTATGCATTTTATCGACAGCTCGATACTTTTCCAGTGCTAAATGATTTAAACGTACTTTAACTTGTTCCACCGTTTCTTGTTGTAGCCAGTAATCAAGCACACGAAAAGCGGTCTCACTCACCTCTCCATTTTTCAACATTTGTGAAGGATGCATTTGTTGATTTAGTAGTTCCTGATAACGATCAACATAACCAGCTGTTGGCAAATCGCCTGTTACAACAAATTTCGCAAGTTCCTCATCACCATCACTATAAAGTAAAATTGCGAGCGCTGATTGACCATCACGCCCTGCACGGCCAATCTCCTGCATGTAATTTTCTACATTAGCAGGAAGCGTTTCATGAATAACCTGACGAATATTTGACTTATTGATACCCATTCCAAAAGCATTCGTCGCCACAATCCAGTCGAGCTCCCCGTCAATAAACTGTTGCTGAATAAACTGACGGTCCTCAGCACCATAGCCTGCATGATAAGCTGCCGCTCGTATACCAGCCTGTATAAGCGCTTCGCTATATTGTTCAGCACGCTTACGCGAGGACATATATAATATACCCGGTCCTGCCGTCTCTTTAACATGTTGCATAATCCAGTGTGTTTTATCTGCCCTATCCTCAAATACGACACGCCCAAGATGAATATTAGGCCGATCCACATTGTACAAAAACTCAAATGGTGTATCTAGCGACAGTGTATCTCGTATGTCATTGATTACTTTATTCGTCGCAGTCGCTGATAATGCTAAAATCGGTGGACGATTAACTTGTGAAAACCATTGTCCAATTCGTAAATAATCTGGCCGAAAATCAAAGCCCCACTGAGAAATACAGTGTGCCTCGTCCACGACGATAAGACCTAGCTGCATTTGTGAAAGCTTGTCTTGAACTTGCTGCTGTAAAAGCATCTCCGGTGACGTAAATATAAAACGATACTGCTCTAAAAAATGTAATACATATCGTTTTTCACTTACGGTTAAAAATGAATTTAAGGCAACTACCCTCTTTTCACCAAAGCGTTTTAGCTCCTCTACCTGGTCCTGCATTAGAGAAAGCAGCGGAGAAACAATTAATACTGGCTTCTGCAGGATATATCCGGATAGTTGGTAACAAAGTGACTTTCCCATTCCAGTTGGTAATAAAGCAATAACATCTTTTTCTTCTAAGATCGCTTCAATAACCTCTTTCTGGCCTGGACGAAATGTTGTATAGCCAAAATACTTTAGTAACGTTTGTTCAAGTTCCATTTATACTTCTCCTTTCGCGAGGACAAGCCTTAACTGGAAATAACTCATACCTTCAACTACTTCATGCAATGTTTTCAATTTTTTTGTTTGATAGTGTTTCGATGCCTGCCAAACTTTTTCCGCTTCTTCATATGAGACGAATGGACCAATCGAAAAGTTCGGTTCGTTCATGGCTAGTTCCACCAAATGATCCTCGATTGTACTTTGTTTTAGTTTCCTTATTTGCACAATCTTTTCAATTGAATAGCCCTGCTCATATAAATGTGCTGTTTGCTGCGCTGAATCAGTTAGTAATGCTTTTACTCTTAATCCTTCTGCGATCTTACCAAGCAACGGATAATCATTTGTCTGACGAACTTCATTTAATAATGTATGTAGCAATTCTATAAACGCTAACTGACAATCTAAAACTGTTTCCTGACGTTCACCCGCAAGCTGCTGCCACGTCCATCCAGGTAAACTTTGACCACTCAACCGATAGAGGACAAGCTGTTTGTTGGCATCTGATAAAGGTAATACAGAAAGTACCTGTTCACATTCCTCCAATAATCGTTGCTGTAAATGCCCATCTTGATAGTTATGTTCGATTAAAAATGTACGCACCCAAGACTGAATATTCGTATCCCTACTTATGGGAGAAAAAGAACGAACCCCAGCACTTTGATAAGATAAACTTTGTACAATTAACGAGAACCTCGCAAAAAAAACATGCTCATTTCCCCGATAGTGCCACCCGTCAAATAAAAAATCAGGTGTCTGCTCTGCTCGCTGTAAACCTAGATTTTTCATGGAATAGTGACCAGATTGTTGCATTGTTAACCAACTATACTGTAAAAACGAAGTTACGGCTTCATCAAATGTCTTCCTAGGTAACTTAGGTAATAGCCCAAAATAATTATGTAACTGAAATAGGCCAATGTCTTGAATAGTCTGACCTGAGCGCTTTCCTCTTAATACGTGATAAGCAGCAGAAATTGTTCTTTCGTTATTTAGTTTTTGAAAGATTTGCAATAAAATTTGATGAAACATAGACGCAAATTCCTCCAATTTAATAGTATTTATGTTGAAATGTAAGATAAACATCTTTAAAATGAGTATGAAGCTTTGTAGGAACATGTAAAAGGAGAGATAGAAAAATGGCTAAATTCACAATTGTTGATAAAGATACATGCATCGCTTGTGGCGCTTGCGGAGCCGCAGCCCCAGATATTTATGATTATGATGATGAAGGGATTGCCTTCGTTATTTTAGATGATAACATGGGAACTGCTGAAGTTCCAGAAGATCTACTAGAAGACATGCAAGATGCTTTCGAAGGATGCCCAACTGACTCAATCAAAGTAGCAGATGAAACTTTTGATGGCGACTCATTAAAATTCGAATAGTTCTTCATACGTATCTTTAAAGGCATCCTTAACTGGGTGCCTTTATTTTATCCCCTCATGTATTAGTTGATTGGAGCGGAGACTGGGCGACTCCTAGGGGATCAGCGATAGAGGAACGAAGGCTAAATTCATCATATCCTGTGATAACGCCTTCCTAACCAACATCGTGACGCTGCCGCCATATCGTCACTACACTTTCTCGCAAAAAACATCTGTTGGCTCGAGACCCTGTAGCATAGCGAAGCGTCAGCAAATGTTTTATCTGTGCGAAAGCGTAGCGTCAGCAACAACAAAGCGCCCAGCCGGAACGGAAATCAACCACACGTTATGGTAATAAGCCATACAAATGATTTCTAATAAATTTTTGTCTATCATGAAAATTAGAGAGGACATTTTATCAAAACGTATTCCGCGCATATTAGTTAATTGGAGTGGAGGCTGGGCGACTCCTAGGGGATCAGCGATAGAGGAACGAAGGCTAAAAGCATCACATCCTGTGATAACGCCTTCGTGACCGACATCGTGTTGGCCCGAGACCCTGCAGCGCAGCGGCTCATCGGACGCCCCCAGGAAGCTCTGCTCTGCGCGAAAGCGAAGCGTCAGCTACAATGTTTTATCTGTGCGAAAGCGAAGCGACAGCAACAAATGTTTTCTGTAGCGAAAGCGAAGCGTCAGCTACAAAGCGCCCAGCCGGAACGGAAATCAACCACACGTTATGGTGATGAGCCATTTTCTACAAACGAACCACTTAGTAACAGATTCTTATACCATGATTCATCTCTAACATAATGGAGATGAATTTTTTTTGTACTTTTCAAGGAAAGTTGGTCACTCTTTTCATCTTGTTATTGCAACCATTTTTTATGTATGATAAGATTTTAGTAGTTGGTACTAATAACAGATATTATTTCATAAAGGGGTCCTTATAAATGATAGATAATTTATTACAATTAAAAGATAAGAATATTGTCGTAATGGGTGTGGCAAACGATCGAAGTATTGCTTGGGGTATCGCAAAACGTTTATTTGATGTAGGTGCAAATGTTATTTTCACATATCGCCAAGAACGTTCATTAAAAAAATTACAAAAGCAATTAGAAAACATCGGACAATCTGATTCACTGATCGTACAATGTGATGTCAACAGCGACGAGAGCACACAAGCGGCTTTCAATGAAATCGGTACAAAAGTAGGCGTTATCCATGGTATCGTGCACTCAGTAGCTTTTGCCAATGCAGAAGATTTACACAATCGCTTCTTAGATACAACTCGTGATGGCTATGCATTTGCACAAGATACTAGCGCTTATTCTCTTATTTCAGCAGCAAAGGCCGCACATCCTTATATGACTGAGGGTGGCTCTATCGTAACAATGAGTTACTTAGGAGCAGAGCGCGTGCTTGATGGCTACAATGTCATGGGTGTAGCGAAAGCAGCATTAGAAGCATCTATGCGCTATCTTGCAGCAGATATTGGTAAAGATAATATTCGCGTTAATGCGATCTCTGCTGGAGCAATTCGCACACTTGCTGCAAAAGGTGTTCCTTCATTCAATACAATTTTACACAAAATCGAAGAAACAGCTCCATTAAAACGTAATGTTCAACAAGACGAAGTAGCAGATATGACAATCGTGATGCTTTCTCACCTATCACGCGGTGTAACAGGCGAAACGATTTATATCGACGCAGGCTACAATATTATGGGTTAAATACAAAGAAGCATGAAAGATCATTTAATGATCTCTCATGCTTCTTTGTTTCGTATTGTACTTCAGAATATAACAAACGTTATTTTATTACATTAGGGGCTGGATAATCAAAGCCCTTTGTATCCACTTCTACCTTTTTCATTTGCTGATCTTTTATTGGTTTTTCACCATCTCGTTGAGCAGCAGCGATAGCATCTACTGTTTCCATCCCCTCGATCACTTTTCCAAAGGCAGCATATTCTCCATCAAGATGTGATGCTTCATTTACCATAATGAAAAATTGAGATCCCGCAGAATTTAGATCTTTCGAACGAGCCATTGAAATGACACCGCGTTCATGCTTTAAATCATTTTTAAAGCCATTTAAAGAAAACTCACCTTCTATCGAGTAGTCTGGGCCACCCGTACCATTACCTAAAGGATCTCCACCTTGAATCATAAAATCAGGGACAACTCGATGGAAAATAAGGCCATCATAAAAACCTTTTTTAACTAACGAAATAAAATTAGCTACCGTATTCGGCGCTGTAGAAGGTTCTAATTCGATTACGATTTTTTCATCATTGTTCATCGTAATCGTCACAATTGGTTTTTCCTTCACTTTTGATGAATAATCCACATTTTCTTCCGTTTTCTTTGCCGTATCTCCTTCCGATTGCCCACTTTCTTTAGCGGCTCCACAACCTGTCAAAACAAATGCTACCATCAGCAAAGCAAAGACAACAGAAATTCCTTTAAAACGCGCGAACATATTCTTTCAACTCCTCTTAATCACCAGTCTACTCTTTATATTATCAGATAGTTTACGACAAATCATTTTTATAATAATTCATGCAGATGGCTATATTTATAGATGCGAAGACAAGAAAAGTATATAAACTAAACAAAAAATACTATTCCAAGTGCCCCGCTGCTATGCGTTGCTGTTTAGTAATAATCCCATTTAATAAAGGCATTTTCGTTTAGATTGTTGTTATTAAGACATAAAAAAACAGAGCTAATCTTCCATTAGAAAAATACTCAAAGTGAGTTTGATATATCCTGTAAAAGGGTCTGCAACAAAATTAAAAAACTCCATCCACTTTCCTTAACAGTATCAACTTTCTTTATATCATGTATGTAAATACGCAACGTAATAACTATACAAATCATCCCTATAATAAAGGATCCTTTTTATACTTAAAGCTTCATTATTTTAACTCAGACCAATGACTTCTTCCACTGAACTGATTCGTTAGTTAAGTAGCAACAATCTTTTAGAAAACAGCTTTAATAAAAAAGACAGCAAGCATGCAACGATTAAAAATACAGCAATCATGACAATAACGCCTCCCCAGCCGTAATGCATCCAGAATATTCCTCCTATTGTTCCTCCAACACTTGAACCAAAATAATAGAAAAATAAATAGAGCGAAGAGGCTTGCGCTTTATCACGAGTGGCTCGTTTACTTACCCAGCCACTGGCAATCGAGTGCGCTGCAAAGAAGCCAAATGTAAAGATTGTAATCCCTAAAATTTTCAAACTAAGTAGCCCATTTAATGTTAAAATCGCCCCTGCAAACATGATCGCAATAGACAATAACAACATCTTTTGACGGCCATATCGATCAGCAAGACTACCAAACCAGGCAGAGCTAAATGTACCTACTAAGTAAATTACAAAAATCCAGCCAACAATCGTAGCACTTAAATTATAAGGTGGTGCCATCAATTTAAAGCCAATGTAGTTATATAGAGTCACGAAACTTCCCATCAACACAAAGCCAATGCCAAACAAACAAAGCATGGATGGGTCCTTTAAATGCTGCAAAAGAGATGTCGTCAATGATTTTATCTGCAAAGGGCGTGCTGTAAAATGCTTGGAGTTAGGTAGCATCCAGATAAATAACACGCTTATCATCAGACTGATGACACCCAGTACTATCATCCCCACCTGCCAATTGTAAAGATCCGTTAATGTCCCGATAATAACTCGGCCACTAAGCCCGCCGACCGAATTACCGCTTATGTATAAGCCCATCGCAATACCTAAACTAGCTGGATCCATTTCCTCTCCTAAATATGCCATCGCAATTGCCGGCAATCCTGCAAAAACAACACCCTGTATAACACGTAATACTAATATCGTTTCAAAATTAGGCGAAAAGGCGAGTGCAAGTGTAATAATAGATGCCGCAAAAATAGAACTCGTCATCAAAGATTTCCTACCCCATGCCTCTGATAATGAACCCACAATAATCATACTGATGGATAACGCAAAAGTTGTCACAGAAAGCGTTAAACTCGCAACTGCAGGTGATACATGAAACTCCTTCGCAAATGTTGGTAATAATGGCTGTGATACATATAAATTGGCGAAGGTGATAAAGCCTGCTAAAAATAAAGCCCAGTTTGCTTTATGAAACGCCTTTGTCCCCTTTTGAATGTAACCCATCTCTCTCTCTCCTTACGTTCTTTCAATTCTACTATTATTCTAATACAATGATCTTCAAAACACACGATAACTTGTCGAAAAATAGACAAATTTACCTCTATTTTTTTATTATTAGCATGATTTTTTTTGACAATATTACCGTGACTAAAATCACATTTTCTTCATATAAATTTAGTTTTTATCTATTTTGAGTTGGCAAATATTGTGTTACAGTGAAAGTAATCATCTAACAATCATTGGCAAAAAGCTCCGATGACTAAACTATTTTTCACTGCACAGACTTGGAGGAATTTTCATGAAAATTATTGAAGCTTTAGCACTTTCAGTACCTTATATCCACCTTGCATTAAAGGAAGAGGCAATTGTGGCTGTCATCGAGAAGGAAAGTGAAATAGTTGTAAAATATTTAGCCGGCAAACGTGTAGATTCAGGCTACCTAGATGGACAAAAAGTAAATGCTAATGACCAAAATGTTTTCATTGCCTTTACTGGGAAAAATGCTGATGTCGTAATACCAAAGGATGTATACGGGGTTGCCATCAATGCCTTTTCATTTCCAATCCGTGAAAATGGTAAAGTCGTAGGTGCCCTAGCATTTGGACTACCAATCGACAATGAGCTTAAACTTGAGGATTATATGGGGACAATGGATAGCATTGTAAACAGCTTACAGGACAAAGTACATACAATTGCCTCACATTCTGAGGAATTAGCGGCAACAAGTGAGGAAATTAACAAACAAGCACAGCACGCCCTTGAAGATTCAAAGAAAACAAATGAAGTAACAGATTTAATAAAAAGCATTTCTCGCCAAACAAATTTACTCGGCTTAAATGCATCTATTGAGGCGGCTCGTGCAGGCCAGCATGGTGCTGGCTTTAACATCGTAGCGCAGGAAGTTAGAAAGCTCTCGTTCGAAACATCCAGCGCCACGGAAAATATCGAAGCCTCCCTACGAAATATAAATAGGAACCTAGAAAACCTTAAGCAAAATATGGGGCAAATCAATGACGCAACGAACGAACAGTCTCAGCTCGTTCAAGATTTTAGTGAAATTATTGAGGAGTTAACAGTTCTTAGTCACGAAATGAAGGGCTTTATGCATAACGCCTTAAAATAATAAAGAGGTGAAGAATATTGCAAATTACAATTAATCCGGAATTATCTTTACGTACTGTCGAATTAGAAGATGCAAATGCTGTTTTTGCCTTAACAGATGCATCACGTGCATATTTGCAGGACTGGTTGCCGTGGCTGGATATTACAAAAGAAGTAGCCGATACAACGGCATATATAGAAGGCTGTATAAAAGGACACGAAGCTAAAAGCAGCCTCTCTCTAGTTATCATTTTTCGAAATGAAATCGTAGGCATTGCTGGCTTTAATACGATAAATCATAGTAATAAAATCGCTGCTATTGGCTATTGGCTCAGTGAAGGTTCTCAAGGACATGGTATTATGACAAAGACTGTACAAGCATTATTACAATATGCTTTTGAGGATTTACTGCTCAATAAGGTCGAAATTCGTGCTGCTACGGGCAACGCAAAAAGCCGTGCCATCCCTGAACGACTTGGTTTTACAAAAGAAGGAACGATTCGTGCAGCAGAATGGCTTTATGATCATTATGTTGACCACGTTGCTTATGGCATGCTCGCTAGTGAGTGGAAGGAAAAATAGAGAAAAAAATAGCCACCTGAGGTCAAATCAGGCGGCTATTTCTAT
Source organism: Lysinibacillus sp. NPDC086135 (assembly GCF_044746345.1). Lineage (NCBI taxonomy): Bacteria > Bacillati > Bacillota > Bacilli > Caryophanales > Bacillaceae > Lysinibacillus > Lysinibacillus sp. NPDC086135. Next base: position 27,075 of record NZ_JBIVCA010000005.1, read on the forward strand.
TATTGTTCAACCGTTTCTTTTATTTCGTCTTGTGTTTCATTAGCTGTAGCTGTTGTTTGCTTTCCTAAGCCTACTGCTATTTGCTCTAGCTCAGGACGCAACGTATGCTTACCTGCATAGCTTTCAATTAATTCCTTCACGTCAATTCCTGAAGTTTCCTTCAACGATTCCTGTAATGTTGACATTAAATTCGTTGCATAGGCAGTTACTTTATTAGCACCGCCTCCGCCTTCCCCACCACCAGTATCAACGACAGTAATCTTATCAATATTGCCAAGTGGGCTCGCAAGTTCTTTCGCATATTCAGGCATCATACGTACAATCATATCCAGGACAGCTGCCTGACCGTAGTATTCGAAGGCTTCCGCAATTTTACGTTTCGCCTCGGCTTCTGCTAGACCACGAAGACGAATAATATCCGCATCTGTTTCCCCTTTTGCACGCTCAGCATCCGCTTTTGCAAGACCGTCCAAACGAATTTTCTCCGCTTCGGCTTGTGCCAATGATTCGATACGGTATTTCTCCGCATCTGCCTGCGCAAGCTCACGCATTTTGGCTGCCGCTGCATTTTGCTCGACAGCGTAACGATCAGCATCAGCCTTTTTCTTAACTTCTGAATCGTATTGCTTCTCACGACGTAAAATCTCTTTTTCTTCTAATTCAATTTGCTTTTGACGTTCAATAATGCGAATCTGCATTTCTTGTTCAGTAACCTCTTGCTTTGCACGAGCCGTTTCAAGTTCATAAGCTTGGTCAGCACGTGCCTTAGCGATATCTTGCTCACGACGGAATTCTGCTACCTTTAATTGATTTTCTTTTTCCGCTTCTGCAATTTCTGTCGCACGTTCAAGCTCAGCCTTTTGTGCTTCTTTTGATGCTTCAGCACGCTTAATGCGTGTTTCCTTATCAGCATCTGCAGTAGCTATATCCGCATCACGTTTAACCTGCGCAATACGCGGCTTACCAAGCGATTCTAAGTAACCATTTTTATCACGTACATCTTTTATCGTAAAGGAAACGATTGTCAGACCCATCTTCGCCAAGTCCTGAGACGCAACACGCTGTACTTCCTGAGAAAATTTATCACGGTTTTTATAAATTTCCTCAACCGTCATTGAACCTAAGATCGAACGTAAATGACCTTCTAGCACTTCACGTGCCTCATTTTCACGCTCATCCTTTTGCTTTCCTAAAAACTGCTCCGCCGCCGTAGCGATTTCTGAAATGGAACCACCGATTTTAATGATAGCCGTTCCATCGGCCATAACCGGTACACCTTGTTCCGTATACACTTCAGGTGTTGTCACATCAAGCTTACTAGACAATAAGCTTAATGGATGTGCTTGCTGGAAAATTGGGAATACGAATGTACCGCCACCACGAATAATTTTTATACGGTTTCCCGACTCATCTTTATGTACATTTTTTGAGCCAAGATAGCTACCAGTCACAATCAGTGCTTCATCAGGACCTGCTGTACGATACTTTGTCACATATAGTGCAACTAGTGCAATTAAAACAAAGGCTACAATCCCTATAACAATTAAAATCTCCATTGACATATAAATATCGCTCCTCTATAAAAATTTCTTATCATAAGATCTCACAAAAAGCGTTCCTTCTTTCACTTCTACCACAAGTACCGTCGTATCGTAATCAATAGCCTCATTGTCAAATCCTGTTGCTCGCTTTGAAATCATTCCGCTAGTCGTTTCAATAACTACCTCTCCAAAACCGTCAGTCGGGATTGGAACAATGACCTTTCCTAGCTGACCTCCAAGCGATTCTTCTGTATAAGCTAACGAAACATCGGCTGATCGTAGCGGAACTAGAACAAATAAATAAAATAGTGCACTTAAAATAACTCCGATGATACAAGCAGCAACAATATTCCAAACGCTAGGGAAGAAGGCTAGTTTTTCTAAAATAAATCCTGCTGCTGACATCAACGTAATGAAAGATAGAATGACACTTGGATTAAAAATCGGTAGCCCCTCTCCAATGCCCTCGACAGCATCACTAAAAAATGTAAATAAAAGTGTTGCAAGGCCCCCGAATATTAATCCCACTAAAAAGATTTGCTCGAGTGAATAGCCAAATAGCGTCAAGTTGTTCACCCCTTTTCATTGTATTACCTACTATACGGATGCAGCCTATAAAAGGTTTCGTAATCTTTTACATTTTCTTAATTTTCTAATGATATGTTTTTAAATAGTAAAACTCTTAAAGTAATACTAGCCATGTCATAATAAAAGGTAGTATGGCAACTAAGGACATATTGCAGAAGGCTTTCAACGGTTTTAAAGGCTATAAAAATACAGAGAGCGTTGTACAGGAATGTGTGCGTAAGAAAGCTCTTTAGGCATTAGATATTTGTCTTTTCCTATAAACAAACAGGCCAATAATTGAAAGAAGTAAAAGTAAAATACTGGAGGTTAAAAAGAATAATGATAAAGTAGTCCTTTCTCCCCAATGGTTATATGCTTGTAAAAAACCGATAAGAACCATAAAAAAAGATAGTGCTAATTGGTGTTTTGAAAAATTTTTAAACAATAGAATACCTCCTTTATGCATATTTAATTTTACCATATAAATACATGAACAAGTACATTTCGAAGAATCACCAGCCAACACTATAATTTAGGAATCAAACAATGATATGAAACTACTATAAACAACCACCCGGTACTGTTCAAAATTATTTGGTGTAGGTAAAACGCACAAAAAACAAAATTCTTTTTGCATATTGTATCAATGTATCCATATATGATAGAAAGGGTGTGCATTGTGGAAAAAGAAAATAAATTTAGAAGATTCAAATTTAAATCAAACCCAAGTTGTCGTTGTAATTGTTGTGGTTTTTGTTGCCCTTGTCCTTGTAAGCCACCATTTACACCACCATTTATACCTGAACCACCAACTCCACCATGTCATTTTTTAGTGTACGTTACAGACGCTGGTCAGCTAGCTACTCCTGATAATATGGTATCAGTAATTGATACAGCTACAAATACTATAGTCGCGACCATTCCAGTAGGAACTGCTCCTCTTGAGGTAGCGATTACACCAAATGGAGGATTCGGTTATGTTCCAGCCCTTTTCTCAAATAATGTAACGGTTTTTAATACGGCAACAAATGCAGTGGTTGCTACCATCCCAGTAGGACTTGAGCCTCTTGGTGTAGCTATTTCACCAGATGGAACACTTGTTTATGTATCAAATCATGGACTTGGAGCTAACTCTGTATCTGTCATAAGTACAGCTACAAATACTGTAATCGCTACTATTCCAGTAGGGCTCCAACCTCAAGGCATAGCTTTTACTCCTAATGGCGCGTTTGCTTATGTTGCAAACGAAAACTCAAATTCAGTATCAGTTATTAATACAGCTACAAATTCAGTGGTTGCTACAATTCCTGTGGGACTTCGCCCTAGATCTATTGTTTTCACACCAAGCGGACAATTTGCTTACGTTACAAATGAATCTAGTAACACAGTATCTGTAATTGAAGTAGCAACAAATACAGTATTTACTACAATTCCTGTGGGTACAGGACCTGTTGGAACAGCGATTACACCTGATGGAATATTTGTTTACATTGTTAATAAAGGTAGTAATACTGTATCTGTCATAAGTACATTAACCAATTTGGTGATTGCTACGATCCCTGTAGGATTATCTCCTGACCAAGTAACCATCTTGCCGGATGGAACACTTGCTTATGTCACAAACCAACTTGACAATACTGTGTCTGTTATAGATATAGAAACAAATACAGTAATCGATACAATTCCAGGATTTAACGGTCCTACAGGAATAAAAACCGGAACAATCTGTCTGACTTCAGAATTCTGAGTCCTAGGGGCTCAAGGTAAAACAGGCACCTTCCCTTATTCAAAAAAAAAGACCTACTTCAATTGCCATCTAGGCAATTGAAGTAGGTCTTTCGATTTTGTTATAAAGTCTACCTTGAAATGTTTGACATAGAACTTGAGACTAAGCGATATGCCTTCAAATGTGTTGTTAGGTCTTTTGATTCAACCGACACATTTAACTGAGCTATTGAAAATGAGGCTAGCTCAATAGCTAACCACAGCTCAAACCGCATTATATAGGCATTAACATAGCCTTTAAGATTCTAGTACATTTAAAATAGCATCAAGATCATTGACAGCAACATCTAGGCGTTCCTTTGCCTCGATATTTTGCTGTTTTAATTGACTAAACTCTAGTAAATTTTTCTCATGCTTTAACTTGATAGAAGACAAGCGTTCAATGCGCGATTCTACCTTTTCTATTGCTTGCTCACAAACTGCTGTCCATATCTTTTCTGACTGCTGCATTTCAGTCGTTGACGGGTTGTGGTAACGCATAATTCGTGCATATACTGCTTCAATTTGTTCAATTAGTTCTGAATAAAAATGTCGCTCAACACGAGTTGTTTGGAATGTTGGGTGCTCTACCTCTTTTGCATATGGGGTAATTTGACGAAGCAGCTTTCCAGCATTTTCTCCGAAACCATGCGATAAATTCAATACATTCATTAACTGTAAAAGCAAACGAATTTCTTCTAGATTAATAAGCTGTGAATCGATGCTTTCCTTTAGCTTTAAGGATTCCATATAGCGTCGATCAAAGTGCTCAATTTCACCATTGCGTTGTTCTACTAAATGATCACCTGCATTGTCTTTTAAGCTTTTAATATAGCGAATTGCATGGCTTTTTAGCTCTTCCATCGATAGCAAGTTGTCATTGTCTTGTTGTGGCTTTCCTCGTTGAACATACGCAAATGCATCCATTTTTTTGGGCCATTGTGCTGCTGGGGTTTCTTCTAAGACATTATAGCGTATATAAATTCCGTGCATTCCATATCCTCCAAGTCCATTAAACAAGTATCTCTAAAGAGAGTAAATCGAATTCGCCATTTTTTCAAGTAAAAAACTTTTAAAGATTGAAAATCCTTCTTTCGAAACATTAATTCAAAAATTCCTAAGCAGTCGTTACTGTTCAGGATTACTAAAGTCTTCAAAATGAGGAATTTTACCATTTAACCTCTAATAAGCTTTGACTTACACGGTTTGAACATATTCTACGACTAAAATAAGCGAAATTAAACCCCTAAAAGCACTACTCCTATGGAAAATTCTGTCCCATAGGAGTAAGGCTATATTTTTTATCTTTCATCCAATTAAGACCCTTGTCGTATTTGCTTAATGCTTTTTACTTCAGTAAAGGCATGAATTGATATTATTGTGCCTACTGATTTGAAATTTGCCCTGTCATAGACTTTTGCAACCTGTTCATTGATAGATAATATCCAGAGATATTCTAACCCTTGCTTTATCGACTCTTGCTGAATATGCTGCAGAATATATCCAATTAACTCTCGACCTCGATAGCTTTCAAATGTTGCTACACCCTTGACCCTCCCTTGATTTCCTGAGACAAAATATTGGCAGTACAGCAAGCTTTGCCATCCAATCTTAATAAATAATACGTAAAATGCAGGGAATGATATGTCTCCTCAAAAGCTTTTTTGATTCCAAATGTAGAAATGCTCATTTCTACAGCAAATGCTTCTTCCATATTGGCACCTGTTACACGTTCAATTTGTATGACTGGATTATGAGATAATCGCGAGTATTCACATTCCAACATTGTACATAATCGGTAAAAATTTCGAATTGAAAGCCATGATTCTCTAATGCTTTTATATATGACTAATTTTCCTCCAGATTGTATAAATTCAATCTTGGAATGAGAGATTTTGACTGATAGAAATCCTTGATTTTCTTTAAAAACATATCTGGCTCGAAAGCCGATTCCGGGATGCAATTATGCCGTGGCATAATTGATAAAAATCAATATCTAGCTGCATGATGTGCTCAATTTTATGCATGCTCTGGTCCTCCCTCAATCCATTTTTCAAATAAATCCTCTAGCTGCTGTTCAAGCTTTTGACGTTGCTCCTTCGCAAGTGTCGGCTCCTTTAATCTTATTTCAAGCTTTTCAATTTGTTCTTCAATTGCTATCTCTTCTTTAACAGCATAGGATTTTTCAGACACTTCTTTTTTAACTGGTTCTTTTACTATTGCTAAGTGTTTTTGTCTTGCCCATTCATAATCCCCTTCAAATACTTGAATGTTTTCATGCTCAATCCATGCAACTTTTGTAAAAATCTTTTGTAAAAAATAACGGTCATGCGAGACGCCTATAATGGTTCCTTCAAAGGACTCCAGTGTATCCTCCAATACCTCTCTCGCTTCAATGTCTAAATGGTTAGTTGGTTCATCCAGCATCAATAAATTAATATCCTCATGCATTAACTGTGCTAGACGTAAGCGCATCTTTTCACCGCCACTTAAATCCTTCACTTTTTTAAAAACATCATAGCCATAAAATAAAAACTGAGCAAGAATATGACGTGCCTCTGCCTCTGACACAGAGACACTCTCACGAAAGGCATCTATTAAGCGAATGGCCGGATTTTTATGCTCAAATTGCTGTGATAGATAGCCAATTTTAACACTGTTGCCGACATGACAAGTACCTTTATTAGGTTCAACCTCACCTAACATCATTTTTAATAACGTTGATTTCCCACTGCCATTACCACCAACAATCGCCAAACGTTCTCCGAAGTAAACCGCTAAATTACTTTCCTTAAATAACGGTTTCTCAAATGCATGGCTAATACCCTTCATTTGTACAACCTCTTTTCCACTACGCTCAGCCATCGTTAACGCTAAATTCATTTTCTTTTTCGTTGGGGGCTTCTTCACACGCTCTATACGGGCTAGTGCTTTCTCCATACTTTTAGCACGACGATGCAAGCCAGCATTTGGCGGATTCGCTTCATTTGCCCATTGCTTTAAGCGCTTTATTGTTTCCTGCATTTTTTTTATTTTCTTTTGCTGTTCTTCGTATTGAGCAAATTGCTGTTCAAGCTTAGTTTCCTTTTGTTCGACAAATGCATCGTAATTACCAATGTACGTAAATGCCTCTCCATCTTCAATTTCAATTATTTTTTGAGCCATTTGATTCATAAAGTGGCGATCATGTGATACTGCTATAACAATTCCTGCAAAATTTCGAACATAATTTTCTAGCCATTCGATTGCCTGCATATCTAAATGATTGGTCGGTTCATCTAATAACAAAATAGAAGGATTACTTAAAAGGATTTGCCCTAGCATTACCTTCGTTTTCTCCCCGCCACTTAAGCTACTAAAAGGTTGCTCAAGCAATGGTGTTATACCTAGACCATTTGCAATCATCGCTAATTGCGCATCAATTTCATAGCCCCCCTGCAGCATAAACTGTTCCTGCACATGACCATATTGCTGAAGTACCTTATCTGTTACAGCTAACTGCATTTCCTGCTCAAGCTTTGTCATTTTAGCCTTTAATGCATAAATTTCCGCAAATGCTTCCTCCAGCACTTCCTTCACTGAGAACATAGGATATTGTGGAATTTGATGTAAATAACCAATCGTCGCTTCCTTGGTTTTTATAATTCGTCCCTTATCTGGCATATCCAAACCGGCAAGTAACTGTAATAGAGTCGTTTTCCCACTGCCATTCACACCAACAATAGCGACATGCTGCCCTGTATTTACTTCTAATTGAAGCTCTTCAAATAAAACATTTCCACCAATAATTTTTTGTATTTGTTCAGCCTTAATTTGCATCGTTTTTTCCTCCAATGAAACGTGCGAAAAACATCTAAATACACAAAAAAGACTGCTCGATTAACAAGCAGTCTTTTCCTCATAAGTTTGTGAAAAAGAATGGTTAATTCGCTACGTTTGATATTTGATTTTGCTTAAAAATGGACAGACCTATCCCGTTGTTCGCAAAATCGAAAGTAATAACACGTGCAAAATACATAGCTGTATCCACTTTTACACATGTTTTCGTAGCGTTTTTATTCATTCCTTTTCACCTCCGTTCAATATAATTAAATTTATATTACCATAATTCAGGTAATTTTGAAAAGACTAAATTACATTCTTTCACATTGTCACCTTACCATAGGGTTGATTTCCGTTCCGACTAGGTGCCTTCCTTGGGGCGTCAATGTTTTCCAAAATTCATCACCCATTCCCCAATCCAAGATGTTAATTAAAAAAGTGCGAACTCCTGTACAAATACTTATGTACTAGCGCTCGCACTTTTATGTTACCAACTATTATGCTTGTAATTTAAACATGTATTTTTTTCTGAACCATAAACTTATCGCCATGCTTATAAAAATTAATGCACTGACAGCTGTAATCCAAAAGAATACGTTTCCTCCAACAGTTGATGAATTAAAAAATATACTGCTAATAACAATAAATACACAACTTATAATCCCTGATAAAATAATGGCTAACTGACGATTTAGTTGAAAAATGAAAAATATAAGTACAGTACAAATATAAAGAACACTTACTGTCATAATAGTCGGGAAAAATGGTTGAAATTTAGCCGCATAGACAAAGTAATCAAGCTGGCTAATATCCTGGCCATTGTTTATCTCAATATTAAATATCTGAGAAACTGGGGTTGAATACTTCCATTCCAGCGGATTATCTATAATACCACTTCCCTCATACCAAGAAATAGCTGTTGACATCAATAAAGTCAAGAAACCAAGAATTAGTTGTATCACATATTTAAACAATGTACTTCTCCCTTCACCCTTTGAAGTTAAAGACGTTACAATATGTTCTCGGTTTCAATACTGGATTATATGGATGAAATAAGTACTTTTGGATTTCCCTAATTAGATTTTCCTAAACCCTTAGCAATTTTTACTGCACGATAAACGCGCTTCACTTTTCCGATGGGAATAAAATTTACTTTATATCCATCATAGGCCGCAAAACCTGCGTTGATAACGAGCCATACCCTTTTTCCATCTGGGTCTGTTTTCGTTATTGGATTATCATCCCCATATGTGTTGTAACTAGGTCCTAGATCGGGGTCACGAGAGATGAAACGGGCTGTTGCTGGATCGTAGTAACGGGCTTGTAAATAGTATTGCTTTGTTTCGGCATCGTAGACATAGCCTGCGTAGCGCATAGGTTGCTCTTTTATACGACTGTCGACTGGTTCAGCTGATAATAAGTTCCCCATGGGTCATAATCGTATGTCGCAACGCTTGCATCATTTTGGTCAACTTAGAACCTATCATATTATCAACTTTGTTCTTCACAACAGGCCTCTATGTCCTTACTTTTTTCACAAACATTTTAACAAACGGTACGAGGAAAACGGATACGACCAGTACGCGGAATAGCTGAAATGCGGTGACGATTGTGACCTTTGCATGTACCGAAGCTGCGATTATCCCCATTTGATCAAGCCCGCCTGGTACGATGCTTAAAAAGCCTGTACGAAAATCAAGGCTGTATAAACTCTGCATGACAAATGTTAAGCCATAAGCTGCGCCAACAAAGATACATGCCGATATAAAAGCGTAAAATACATGCTTCCTCGATAAATGTAGATCGTCTTTTTTCATTAAAAGTCCAATGTAAATGCCAAGCATCAGCTGCGCGATATGAAGTAGTGACAACGGCAATTTCGGTACATCAATCCCTGCTATATTGATGCCCATCAATAGAAACACGGGACCAAGCATATAGCCTGTCGGAATTTTTGCCTTTTGTGCTAGCCAGCCCGCTACGCCACATACAGCAAGTAAAGCTATTAGGCTCCATGTATATGATCCGTTGACAACTATGCTAGTTCCCCCAGAGTCTGATACCATTAATGGCACAAAGCCGACAATTAAAAGAACCCGTAATATTTGGAAGAACGTAATGACGACCATATCCATATCCCCTTGCTCCTCGGCAAAGGCAACAACTTGTGACATGCCACCAGGTACACAGCATGTTAACGCGGTCGCAAAATCTAAATCCGCACGTTTTGCAACTAAATAACTAACACCAAAAAACAATACAATAAATAATACATTTAAAACAATCATGCTTCCTAAAAATTGTTTAATATCCTGCACCGCTTCTGGTGTAAACGCAAAACCTATGGAATATCCCGCAACGATTAAACCAAAATTCCGAAAATATTTATGCCATTTCAATTGTACTTTTGTCGATAACTGAACAATTAGCACCGCCGCAATAGCTCCAAGTAACCATGGCATTGGAATATGTAATACATTAAATAAAAACGCACCTGTTAAACCAATACATAATGTAATAAACATGTGCTTGTCAAAAATAAACATAGAAGCAACCCCTCATGACTGTATCATTCTATTATGCCGTGAACCTGCCTATTTTTCTACTTCATCACTTTTTTACAATGTTTTATATCGTTAAAATTGAACCTGTTATTTATAAAACCTCTTATCCAAGACTAAGCCCAAATTTTCTATGCTACATATTTATTCCCTGATTCAGTGATTCTCCGTTGTGGAGATATGTAAAGGAGGCCTTCAATGAAAATTTACTTAACGATTAACAGTGATTTAGAAGAAACTGAGGTTCATATACATGCAAAGGAATACAACAAGCAAATTGAACGTCTGATGAAGCAACTACAAACTTCACAAACGACAATGCTAGATGGCTATTTTCAACAAGAAATTCATATGTTAAAAATTTCAGATATTTACTCCATTTATGCAGAGGGTGCAAAAGTATTTTTGCAGACGGAGGAACAGGAATTCGAAACGAAGCGTAAATTATATGAGCTGGAAGCACAATTTGCGAAAGACTTTGTCCGAGTCAGTAAATCGACACTCGTCAACATTAACAAAATTACCTCTATTCAAATGGGTACAATCGGTACAACAGAACTAATTTTAGAAAATGATGTGTCCGTCCATGTTAGCCGCAAATATTTAAAAGAACTAAAACAACACTTAGGTATTGGAAGGGATTCATAATATGAAAAAATTTATACGTATGATGACAAGCGGTCTACTCAGCTCTTCCTACGCCTTAGTACATTCAGTTTCTAATATTTCCCAATCAGCTATACAACTTTACTATTACGCAATGCCTTTATGGAGAGCTCAATCTCCAAGGTTTTCGAAGGTGCGCCCGCTTCACAGCTAGAAGAATACAAAAAAGTATATGGTATTGTCTATGACCTTCACGGAAATATACTAAGTACCTCAACAAGCATGATCATTATTATCGTCACAATTTATTGTGCTAGCTATCTTATCTATCATTATTTTTAAAAAGAAGAATAAATAAATACTTTCGCACATCGTTTATAAAACGATGTGTTTTTCATTGATTTTATTTAAACATTTTGTTATTTTAATAATATATAAGCAAACAAATTTAACAATCGTTTGTTTTACAGGAGGATTTCCAATGGATGTAAATGAATTATTTTGGCAAGCTTCGATTCATGACATAAAAAAAGGCTACAACGATGAAGCAACACACTTCACTTGTTTACTTTGCGGGGAAAAGATTGAAAAGGGTATTATTTATCCACATGAAGGCGTTCTCTACGAGGCAGGAAAATTTATGCAACATCATATTACTGCTGCACATCAATCCGTATTTCATTATTTAAATGGCCTTAATAAAAAAATGACAGGACTAACTGATCATCAAAGTCATATTTTACGCTTATTTTATGAAGGAAAAACCGATCAAGACATTAAAGAAGAATTGGAGATTGGTAGTGCAACCACAATACGTCATCATCGCTTTACCCTTAAAGAAAAGGAACGTCAAGCGAAAACCTTTCTTGCAATGATGGAACTATTAAAAGAACAGAATGAAAAGGAAGACAGCTTTGTACCTATTCACAAAACGGCTACGATGGTCGACGATCGCTATAATATTACGATTTCTGAAGAACAACAATTACTTGAAAAGTACTTTCCAAACGGTATTGGCAAAGAGCTTGTCCGCTTCCCAAAACGTGAAAAACATAAAATTGTCATACTCCGTGCAATCACAAAGCTTTTCGATGCAACAAAACAGTATTCAGAAAAAGAATTAAACGAAATAATTCAACCATTATATGAGGACTATGTACAAATACGTCGCTATTTAATCGAATACGGCTTCATGGATCGACATGAGGATGGCAGTGCTTACTGGATAAAAAAATAAGAAGGCAGGGTTTCCAATGGACCATAAAAAAGAATTAAAGGAAATGTATAAAGAAATAAAAATCGAAGCTGGTGTTTTCACAATGACCAATCAACAAAATGGTAAAGTGTTTGTTGGCAGCTTCAATAATTTAAAACGCTTAAACGGCTTTCAATTTATGTTAAAAACGAAGACACATACTAATAAAGAACTACAAGCGGATTTCAACACATTCGGCCATGATGCTTTTGATATTGAAGTTGTGGAATATTTGAAGAAAAAAGAAGAAGGCTATTTCGATCCAAAAAAAGAGCTAGAAAAACTGGAACAAAAATGGCTCGACAAACTTCAGCCATTTGGTGAACGTGGATATAATTAAATAACAAAAAAGAATCTGTTTTCTACGAGACTAAGCTTGAGAAACTTGCAGATTCTTTTTTTGTTTCATATATTGTGTTGTATCGCACGGGGATTCACTCCTTCCGGGGAATTCCTTTTCACTGGTAGAGTAAATATCAGTTGGATCTGATCAGTTCTTCGTCGGCCTGCCCCCACTTCTTTGCGTGCTGGAATCCTACTTGCTCTCTCACTTCATTTCTGAATTTCCTGCTGAGCTTTTTTTGTTAGCTTTCCGAAAACTAGCTCATACGAATGGTTGATTAAATTTTCAACTAAATCAATAGGTACGTCATCTACATCCATATAGATTGAATTCCAATGTGTTTTATTCATGTAATAACCTGGAATAATACCTTCATAGGCTTCTCTTAACTCTTCAGCTCGATTAGGTTCACATTTTAAAGTAAGTACAGGTCTTCCGGTACTATCTCCACCCATCATGCCATACATTTTACCCCCAATATGATAACGATCCGCCTGCCATTCTTCTTTGTAATCATGCGTTGTTCCACGAAGTTTTAGGCAATATTTATGAATTGTTTCTTTGTTCATTATTTAACCCCATTTCGTTTTAAAATAAAGAAACACACGTTCGATTATTTTCATTATAATCAATAACGTGTGTAGAGGAAATAATTATTTTATTTTAAATTAATTTCAGTTTCTAATAATTTTTGTTCGAGCAGATCTTCGGTCACACGATTTAATTTTTAAAGTGTTAGGACACTTTTTACTTTATGCCTCTATCAAACACACCAATGACCTCAGTAGTTTGTAATATATTGACAAAAGCTTTAGCATCTGCATTCTTGATCATACTTTTAACATCAGCAAGCTGATAGCGTGTAATGACGGTAATTAAAACTTTGCGCCCTTCTCCTGAATAAGCACCTTTCGCATCCATAATCGTTACACCTCTATGAAGCTTTTCCAGTAGCTGCTGTTTTACTTCCTCGCCCTTACTCGTAATAATCATCAGTGTCAATTTAATATGGCTCGTATGAATGGTGTCGACAACCTTCCCTGTAGCATAAATTGATACGAGTGTCAGTAATGCCGCATCCCAGCTAAAGACGAACCCGGAGATAGCTACAACGATACCATTCATCGCAGAGATTAATGTACCAAGTGGAAAATCTCGTTTACGACTTAGTAGCATCGCTATAATATCAAAACCACCAGAAGAACCTGCCGCACGAAAAATCAAGCCCAACCCTATGCCCACAATAACACCACCAAATAATGACGCAAGAATTGGATCTTGTGTAGCTTTATAAACCGGAATAATATACAAGCTTACCGACAAGACAACTACAGAAAGAATGGTATAGCCAATAAACCGTTTCCCTAGCTTCAAGACACCTATAATTAGCAAAGGTAAATTCAATAGTAAATTTAAAACCCCTGTATTCAACGGTGTAATAATACCAAGCATGATAGCAATCCCACTTAATCCCCCACTTAAAATCTCATGTGGGATTAACAGAAGATTGTAGGCAAGGGCGACTAATATCGATGAAAGTGTAATAATGACAATATTTCGCATAATAAATCCCCTATCATAACGAACGAGTTTTGTACTTCTTTCCCTTAGAATACCCAATTTATTCGTTCAAAAAACCTTGAGTAGGGCACTATTGCAGTAAAAACAACGACATTTATTTCTTTATTTCTTCTGATGTTCTTTTTTCTGCTCTTCTTTTAACGGCTCTTCTTTATTCTCTTCAGCCTTCTCCGCTACCTTATAAATACGTTCAAGCATAGGCGGATGTGTATAACGGAACCACTTTACGAGCAACTGTGGATTTACCTCACTCAAACCAGATATCGTTAGCTTCTGGAATGCAGTAATTGCGGACTCTCGATCGCCCGTTAGTGAAATCGCATATTGATCAGCTCTATTTTCCTGATACCGCGAAATATAATTCGACAGAGGGCTCGAAGCAAATAATAAAACAGATGTTAGGAGTAAGAACAATGGATAAGAGCTTATATCACCGATTTTTTTAATTTTTAATATCTGTCCGTAACGTCCAATGAACCATCTCAAACATTTCGCTGTCAGCCATAAGCCTAGCAATGACAACAGAAGGTACCCAGCAATCCCAAAATAAATATGCTTCTCAACATAGTGTCCCATTTCATGTGCCATGATAAATAATATTTCATTATCTGTTAAACGATTTAAGGTTGTATCCCATAGCACAATTCTTGAATTACTGCCAATACCCGTTACATAGGCATTTAAAGCATTTGTTTTTTCTGCCATATTGACTTCATATACGTGCTCTGCTGGTATATTTGCCTGTTCAGCTATAGACAAAATTTTCTCTTCTAGCTCCTTATTTTTTAACGGATAAAAATCATTATATAAAGGATCGATGACTACAGGTTGAATGAACATCACAAATATTGTAAATGGAATCGTTAGAAACCATGCATATAGCCACCATCTTTTGGCACTTTTTTTGATGAGCCAGTAAAGGACAGATACGATAATTAGACTCATGCCAAAGTTAACCCAAAAATCAATAATGCCGTCTCGCATCCATGAAGAAAAACCTTGTGTACTAATTCCGTAAGTTTTGCTTAAATTGTAACGATAATAATCGAGTGGGAATAGTACAACGTATAGTAAAAATGATAATAAGAATAAGTAGCTTGCATTTTGTAACAGCTTCCATTTTGTTTGTGACGTCGCCACCTTTTCAAAGTAACGTGATACGCCCATAGTTAAAATCATGAAATAAATTAACCATTCCAAAGGTGTAGCAACAAAGAATAGGAAGTTCCGTATTTTAGAATATTCACCGCTTAAGTATAGTTCTTTTTCGGACATAAACATCACTGGATCTGCAGCTGTCCCTTGCATCGCACGGGGTATTGTACCACCACCGCTGTGGAATATATACCAATACATACACAGCACATAAACACCGAATAAAAGTAGCGCGACAATTCCCATTTTTTTCGCTATGTCATTTCCTCCCTTGCTCAACACTAAGTTCGTCCTATAGTAAGTGTAAGCTAAAATGAAAAAGTTAGAACAATTTTTTCTTTGTTTTTATTTACCTTCTGTCCTTCTTTACACCAAAAGAACAAATGCACTAAAGCGCTGGAGAGCCCGAGGGATCGAAGCGACCTCGAGGATGTAGCGCTTTATCTTAGACAAAAACTATACCCTTGTTTTTCCACAATTAAAAATCTATAGTTTCTTTAACAAAAAAATTCGTTCTACTTCTCCAAACGTGTAACAAGCCATGTAGATGCTGAAGCACCACGGCTCGTTCGCTATTCCTAGAAGTGTCGCGAATTTTAAAGAATATTTTTTATTACTTATCCATTACAAATGCCGTTTTGCCACGTTGATCTTCACTTAAATAACCAGCTAATTCTAATCGATCATGCCATTCTTTTTCTATAATAGCGGCCTTTAATGCATCATCCTCTTTCGTTGATAGCTCTACCATAATCTCCCCTTGATATTGCCAAACCTCAATATCCGCCGCATAGCCCGCAAAGCTTCCTTTATATGTTGTTGCCTTTGCAGGACCATATACAACCGCTTGGGATAATGTGTTTTGATACCATGCTTCAGAATCCCAATTTAAAATTTTCTTCGGAACATTTTCTAAAATTAATTTTTTTGCCGCATTTGTATCCACTGCATCATAGGAAATTTTAGCTGTAGTCTTTAATGATTCCTTACGACTTATTGCGAACGAACGATTGCCACCCTTAATATCCGTTTCGAATTTATAGTTAGACTCTGTTCCAGTGAAGCCATGACTCTCTGTAATCGCAATTGCTTCATCCAAAGGTGTATTTAAAAATCTCTTTTTATACGTGATATCCATGTTATTGCTTCCTTTATATACACGTAAACGGTGGATATAATCCTCATTTAGAAAAGCTCTATTCGGAGTATCAAAGAAATAAATCTTTACTTCATCTTTTTTTGTAGCTTGGAAAATAGTAAAAATATCCGGTTCAGTGAAAAGCTTAGATTTAAGATTGAATTTAATTTCATTCCCTGGTTCGATTGCTGCTTTAGCTTGTGTAGAATCCAATCCAATGATGCTAACAAGTACAATAACAACTAAATAAAAATTTACTGCCCATTTCTTCATGTTATTTCCTCCTCATGTTTTAGTAATTGCAAGGTAGTCGTTTCTCTATTCGTTAATGAACTGTGAAAATAGATAGTTTTATGTGCATGTATTTTCTTAAAAAGTGCGATGATATCATCATAATCCGGATGCGTTTTGTAAAAAAATTCCTTATATTGATTTTGGGAAAATTGAATTTTATATTTGCCTTTATTCCAATATCCCGTAAAGATAACCATAGCTGTTGGCTTTTTGTGAAGTAGTTCCACTAATTTCGCTTCATTACGCTCAGGTACAAAATAAATGAAGTTTTCACATTCTGTTTTCTTTGTCAAACATTCTAGTTTAAACTCTTGCAAAATTGTTTTGATAGGCAATAAATTTTCAGGTGCCTCATAATAATTATCAAATAACGACAACAAATCATGATCTACACGTATCGCTCTTGTCGTATGCTGAAAAAGATAAGTAGCAATATCTGCTGTTTTTCCTGAGAAAGAAGATGGGAAAATGATCGGGCAGCCTGGATTTACTTTGATATATTCCGCCATTTGCTGCAATACTTCTAAATTATTGATGCGCTTCTCAACATGACCGCTATCTATAATGGCTAGATCATAAACAGTCCCGTCCTCTATCGGCAGTGCTGCTTTTAACAAATAGGAATCCACAACATAATCGCCAGAGTAAAATATCACCTCCTCAAAAAAACGAATCTTGTACCAAACGCTTCCTATTAGATGCCCACTGTAGCCCCATTGAAAGGCAAGACATTTACTAACAACTATCCACTTTCCGATTGATTCTGGTTGAAAGGTTCTTGTATGTTGACAAGACTGTTTTAATTGCTGCGCAGTCATTTTACTCATAATTATCGGCCCGCTATATCCCCAACGCTCAAGTAAAGGAATAGCACCTACATGATCTGTATGTGAATGGGAAATAAACACTGCATCAAGCTTTGCCACATGAGCTTGTGTTAATTTTGGAGGTGTCTTTTGTCGATTGTTCATCACTCCGCAATCGAGTAAAATAGCATGTCCATTATTTTCAATGAAAAAACAGTTACGCCCATACTCACCGACCCCACCTAAAATCTCTACATTAAGCATCTACATGTCCTCCCCGTTTTTGCAGCCAATCTAATAGAAACATGAAAATAACGGTCATGACGACTGTAATCACCGCTACAGCCATTCCTACACCAACATTGCCTTGTTCAAATTGACTGTAAATAAATGTTGCGCCAGTCTCTACTGAAGGAGGCAAAATGAGTAATCCAGCGACGAGCTCACGCATTGAGATAATAAATGTCATCATCATTCCAGCAAGAATTCCCTGCATTAATAATGGAATGATGATATGTCGATAAACAGCCCAGCTACTTCGCCCAAAAATAGCGGCTGATTGGAATATCGAAGAATCTAATTGTGATAAAGATGACTTTATATATTGCACGGAGTATGGTAAAAAAAGTACACAATACGTGACTACAACCATTGCCTTTGTGTTATAGATGGTCACTGGTAGCCACGGTGCATTCCAAAACATGATTAACCCAACTACAAAGACAATTCCGGGAATAATATTAGACATTAAACTAAAGAAATCTAATACTTGCTGCTTTTTCGTTTCTCCTTTTTTAATGTACAAGGCAATGAACAAACCAATAATTGCTGTAACGACAGCTGTGATTACGGAGAAAACAACACTATTTAAAAATGCTGACAATCCAGCACTTCCACTTGTAAACACTTCCTGGTAGGAGGCAAAGTAAAAATTCCCTGCCTGCAAACCATCTCCCCTTACTTTCTGCAAAGATGTCACAATAATTGAGAAGTAAGGAATACCGATTGATAGTAACATGATGATCCCGACAAAAAGCCATGAACCGAACTTAACATACCATTTATCTTTGATCTCGCGAATAGCTGGTGTTTTTCCAGATAGCACGCTATATGTATATTTTCGTCCAATAAGATTTTGAAAATACCAGATAACGAGACAAACTGATAGTAAAAATAATGACAGCGATGTCGCCATACTAATGTCTACTGGCCATCTTGAAAGGTAAGAGTGAATCTCCGTTGTAAATACTTGAAAGCCAATTCGACTACCAAACGTTGCAGGTGTTCCAAATTCAGCAAGTGTTTTGATAAAAATTAGCAAGCTCCCTAGAACATAGCTAGAAACTACTAAAGGCAAAACTATTTTCGTCCAATTTCTCCAAGAGCTTCGTCCAAAAATTAATGCAGCATCTAGAAAGGAGCCATTGATTCTTAATAGCGTATTTTTCAACATTAAATATAAGAAAGGAAAAAGATGCAGGCTCATAATCATGACCATTCCAAATAAGGAGAAGAACGATTCAGTCATCCAAGCAGCACTTGGAAATAGCTGTTGGAGAAAGCCATTATTTTGCATGAACAATATCCATCCCATGGAACCAATATATGGTGGTGTCATAAACGGAATCGTTAAAATAATATCTAGCCAATCGTATTTATATAAGCTTGTTTTCGTTCTTATTAACGCCATTGGGAATGCTACAATTGTAGTCCCTATAATAACTAAAATCCCTAATAACACAGAGTTTCCAAGCGTTTGCCACATTCTTTCATTGGCAAACATTCTGTTAATCTGCGAAACATCTAATTGCCCATCTTTCATAAACGTATAAAATGCAATGGCAATTAACGGTGCGATACCAAACGTAACGACAAGTGTCAGTAAAAATCCAAAAGTTCGTCTGCCTTCCATAATCATTGATAATTCAATCCTTCCCTAAAAAAACTTAAAGGAGGCTAAAAAACTTCCTATCTACTTAACGAAAAATATCATTGAATTTAGTTAATATTTCAAGCTGCTTCGCTTCTGCACCTTTCCAATTCACGTTTAGCTGTGGAATTTCATCTAAGGCTGCGCGATCCTTAACAGGTATATCTTTGTTGCCTGGTAGTAAGTAAGCATTTGCTACAAGCTTTTGCCCTTCATCTGACAGTAAAAAATCAACGTACGCTTTTGCACTCTCTACGTTTTTTGCATCCTTCAAAATACCAACAGCCCGCGGACTGACAACTGTCCCGCTTTTTGGATAAATAAATTCTACTGGCTCACCATCAGCTTTCGCTTTATAGGCCATGTAATCTACCCCTGAAATTGTGGCATTTTTGGCACCAGTAATAACAGCATCTAACGCTTCCTTATTGGCACCATTCACCTGTAAACCATTTTCCTTCCACCTTTCTATCGTAGCCCAAGCTGTTTTTTCAGCTTCTGTATATCCGAATACGAAGTCTACAGCAGAGCCTGACAAGCTAGGGTCTGGTATATTAATTTTATGTTGCCATTCAGCTTTTGCTAAATCTGTCCATTCTGCCGGAACCTGTTGCGTATTTTTAGTATTATAAGCAATACCTAATGCTGAGGCACTGTAACCATAGTAATACCCTTCTGCATTTGACCAATCGCTATTGATTTTCTTTGCATTAACAGCGTCTTTATAACTTTGAAGCTGATCTGTTTCCTTTAAGCCATCCATTGAAGCAACAGAGGCTAGTACGACAACGTCTGCTACAGGATTATTTTTTTCCGCTTCTAAACGCGATAATATTTTGCCTGTTGTCCCTTGGAACATCTCTACTTTTATACCTGTTTTCTCTTCAAATGCTTGTTGAATATTCGCAGCTAAACCATCTGGACCAGCAGAGTATACCGTTAAAGTTTGTTCTTCTTTTGGGTTTGAACTTGCTTTACCATTCTTCTCTACCTCTTTATTTCCACAGCCCGCTAATACTAATGTTAAAAGAACCCCAGCTGTAGCAAATAGTTTTAACCCTCGTTTTTTCAATGTAAACCCTCCAATTGATATATTTGTTTTTCATCAATAAAAACTTCAAGCTGTTTGCCTTGTTCTATTGGTTCTGCTTCGTAAAAGCTCCAGTGCTTACCTTCTACCTGTGCCTGCACTAAATAACGATCACCAATAAAGGTACTTTTTACAATCATCGCTTGTTTTGCAATCGTACCTGGGCCTGGTAGTCTGGAAACTCCTTCAGGTCGCACAATATAATTACCTTTATCAAACCAGTTCACTTTGCCGACAAAATCTGCCACATACGGCGTTGCTGGAGCGTGATAAATTTCTTCAGGTGTTCCCACTTGTGCAATTCTTCCTGCCTCCATCACGATAATTTGATCTGACATTGCCATTGCCTCTGTTTGATCATGTGTAACAAAAATAGCCTGACAATCTAGCTTGTGAATAATATGCATGATTTCATCTTGCATTTTTTCTCTTAGTACTGCGTCGAGCGCCGATAATGGTTCATCAAACAAAATAAGCTGTGGATTTGTCGCAAGTGCTCTCGCTAGCGCTACCCGTTGCTGCTGTCCTCCCGATAACTCCCCAGGTTTTCGTTTTTCAAACCCCTCCATTTTCACCAATCGCATAACATGCTCTACTCGAGCCGGAATGTCTGACTTTGGAACAATACCCTTCAGGCCAAAAGCAATGTTTTGGAAAATAGTCATATGAGGCCATAATGCAAAATCTTGAAAAACCATTGCTATATTTCGCTTATTTGGTTTTACATTTTTATGGAGTTTGGATGAATAAATAATTTTGTCATCAAAGTAGATTTCTCCATTTGTCGGCTGTTCAAGTCCTGCCAATATTTTTAATAACGTTGTCTTACCACAGCCTGATTGCCCTAAAATGGTGATAAACTTGCTATCCAGCTCCACATTAATGGGCCATAGCACTTGAGCCTGTCCATATTTTTTCTCGATATTCGTTAATGAAATTTTCATCATATCCTCCTCGTTAATTACAACTATAAATTCCAGATATTTAGAAAATATTAATATATTATTAATAACTCGTTAAAAAAAATCTAATAAACTAAAGCAAAACTAAGATTTTTTCTAATTTACTTTAGGAGGATAAAATGAATAACATGAAATTACAGGCATTTTGCCTACTCGTCGAATTAAAAAAATTAGCTCCTGTTGCCAAAGAGCTTGGTCTAACAGCACCGACAGTATCCTTTCATATTCGCTCCATTGAAGAGGAATATGGCATCCGTTTATTTCGGACAAATGCAGGTGGATACCGTTTAACAGAAGCGGGAGAAGGGCTCTATCATTATGCTCGTCAAATTGTACAGTTACAAAAAGACATGAATCGCTTTGTCGAAAATCTTTTAGCGGGTAATATCGGCTACATTCGTCTTGGCGCAAGCGGGCTACCTGCACATATTTTTATGCCAGATATTATTCATCTGGTTTCAACAGCTTACCCAGACATTCGAATATCGCTAGAAGTAAAAACAGCACCCGAAATTGAACAAAAGGTAGCTCTTCAAGAATTAGATTTCGGGCTAATTATGGAAACAAAACAAGAAAATTCATCTCTTATATACAAAACAATCGGCGAAGATTCCCTTGTATTAGCATTGAGTCCTAGCCATGAGCTCGCATCAAAAAAGGACATCACAAAAGCAGATGTCCTAAAAAATAAAGTATTATTGCATACATCCTCAAGTTCAACGAATCATTTTATAGAAAAATGGATGGACCCATTTCATCCATCCATTTATACGATTGAACTCGATTCTGTCAGCACTATTAAGAAGATGCTTACTTTCGGAAAGACAATTGCATTTTTGTCAGTTGCCCTAATCGAAGATGAGTTAAAATCAGGACTTTTGATCAAAAAGGACTTGCACGATGTGACACTTAATAGAAAAATTCAACTTATTTATCCAAAATCTCGTCTAGATAGCAAGATGGATGCATTTGTAAAAACTGCAATTTATGATTTAGCCAAACAGTTAAAAATATATCCTCTTATGACATAATTCCATAGTCAGCAATAGTAATATGGAATGGGAGTTGTTTATCCCTATGAAGGGAGGGTTGTACTTGCTAACTGAGTTACTGACAAAAGATACTATACAACTCGCAAATTTTGTAAATACTTGGCAGGAAGCTATTCATTTAGCGGCAAGTCCACTATTAAAGCAGCATAAAATCGAAGAACGCTATATTGAGTCAATGATTCATTCCATTGAAAAACACGGACCTTATGTAGTCATTACACCAAAGGTAGCAATTCCACATGCACGGCACACAGAAGGCGTTAATGAGCTAGCCATGAGCCTATTAAGCTTACAAAAACCTGTTTTGTTTGGACCAGAAAAGCCTGTTTTCTTAATTATTGTCTTGGCGGCAACTGATCATGTGTCTCATCTGCATGCATTAGTTGACATAACAAAGATTTTGCAAGAACCAAATCAAATAGACAGCATCATTGCCTGCCAGCATAAAGACGATATTATCAAAGAAATCGAACAAATTATGGCAAAGGGGTAATTTTGATGAAAATATTAGTAGTATGCGGGAATGGCTTAGGCAGTAGCTTTATTATGGAATTGAATGTAAAAAAAGCGTTAGCTGAACTTGGAAAAGTTGCAGAAGTAACTCATACAGATTTAGCATCTGCCAAGGCCGAGAAAGCGGATATTTATATTGGCGCAGAAGATATTGTTAATCAATTAGGCGAAGAGAGAGGTCACATCGTTAGTATTGTTAATATGATGAGTATTTCTGAAATTAAATTAAAGCTTAAATCTCTGTTATAAAGGAACGAGTTTGAACTTAATTAAAAAATGGATAGGATGAGGTGTTAATATGTTAGATGTTATTATGAATGACATTTTAGGAACACCAGCTATATTAGTCGGCCTATTCGCTTTTGTTGGTTTATTAATCCAAAAAAAATCAACTTCAACAGTACTTTCTGGTACGTTAAAAACAGTTATGGGTTTTGTTATACTTGGCGCAGGTGCAAGCGTTTTAATTGGTTCTTTAAATCATTTTAGTAAAATGTTTGATCATGCATTTCATGTCCAAGGGGTTATCCCAAATAATGAAGCGATTGTAGCAGCCGCTCAAACTAGTTTCGGAACATCTACGGCCATGATTATGGTTTTCGGTATGATTATGAACATATTATTTGCGCGATTTACGCCTTTTAAATATATATTTTTAACTGGTCATCATACATTGTTTATGGCGTGTTTAATCGCAGCGTCACTGTCAGTCGGCGGTATGAGTGGTACACCTCTTATCATCGTCGGCTCTATTATACTAGGTCTTTGTATGGTCGTATTCCCTGCCATTTTACAACCAACTGTTCGTCAAATAACTGGCAGTGATGATTTTGCTGTTGGCCATTTTGGCAGTATTGGTTATTATGTCTCTGCTAAAATTGGGAAGCTGTTTGGAAACAAAGCCAAATCAACAGAAGACATAAAAGTCCCAAAATCTCTAGGTTTTTTAAGGGATACATCTGTAGCTGTGTCCTTAACTATGAGTCTATTTTTTATTATCGTTGCTCTATTCGCAGGTTCATCCTATATTGAGACACAATTATCTGGCGGTTCGAATTTTATCGTCTTTGCCATTATTCAAGCTATTACTTTTGCCGCTGGTGTCTATATCATTTTGGCTGGAGTGCGAATGCTAATTTCCGAGATTGTTCCTGCCTTTAAAGGTATTGCAGATAAACTTGTGCCAAACACAAAGCCTGCATTAGACTGCCCTACAATTTTTCCGTTCGCACCGAATGCAGTTATTATCGGTTTCTTGTTTAGTTTTGTAGCAGGCTTAGTGTCCATGTTTATACTCCCTCTCATAGAGCTAAAAGTAATTGTACCTGGGCTTGTACCACATTTTTTCACGGGTGCTGCTGCAGGAGTATTCGGAAATGCAACTGGTGGTAGACGCGGTGCTATGGTAGGAGCATTTGCCAACGGATTAATTATTAGCTTTATCCCTGCGATTCTACTGATCTTTATGGGTGATATCGGCTATGAAGGAACTACATTTGGTGATTCAGACTTCGGCATTGTAGGGATCATAATAATAAATATATTAAAGTTATTTGGTGCAGTTTAATTCATTAGTATGTCTCGCAAACTCTTTAGATGTTTGCGAGGCTTTTTATTTGCTAAAGAAAAGGGATGATTTTGCAAAATATATAAATATTTCACATTATTCCCCTACCTTTTTCACTATACAAATAGAGGAAATCCATTACAAAACAAACTAAATACTCAGTGATTAGAAAATATCGAGAATGATTTAAACCCATTTTCCTGTAGTAAATTGTAAATAATCTGATAGTATTTAATGGTAAAATAAAAAATCATCGTCTGACCTCTGACTTAGAATAACTTATTGCCGATATAAATAATACATACAATTGGAGGTATTCATATTGAAAAAATTAATGATGGGCTTTTGCTTAATAGCTTTGTTATTAGCAGGCTGTTCCATTACTCAGCAGGAAAAAGCGCAAGATGACTATAAAGTTGGTATCTTACTTTCGGATGCAGGGCTTGGTGATGAATCGTTTAATGACTCAGCTTTTAAAGGGCTTGAGAAAGCACGCGATGAGCTAGGTATTTTGTTTGATTATAAAGAGGCGCCTGATGGCAATTACGAGCAGAAGCTAGAGGAACTTGTCGCAGAAAAGTATAACGTCATTATTGGTCTAGGCTTCTCTGTACAAGAAGCTTTAGAAAAGACTGCGAAGAAATATCCTGATCAGCAATTTATCCTTATAGATGGTCAATCGGATGTTGCCAACATCACTTCAATCACTTTTAAAGAGCAGGAAGGAAGCTTTTTACTTGGAATGGTTGCCGCAATGACGAGTAAAACTGGAAAATTAGGATTTATTGGCGGTGCAAATGTTCCAGTTATCCATCATTTTGAAAACGGCTTTATTGAGGGTGCTCGGTATTTTAATCCAACTATCGAAATTGTTAGTGAGTACGCTGGCACATTTGATGATACCGAGGCAGGTGCCACAATCGCAGAACGTTACATTAAGAACGGTGTAGATTTTATTTATCATGCAGCTGGATTCACTGGCTTTGGTGCCATAAAGAAAGCCGAAGATATGGGCATATATGCGGCCGGAGTTGATATTGATCAATTTTACATTGCAGAAAAAACTGTCGTAACATCAATGTTAAAAAACGTCGACCAGGCTGTTTTTAAATTGGCTAAAACATTAGATGAGGAAGGGAAAATTCCCGAAAAATCGTTGTCATTCGGTTTAGCTGATAATGGCGTGGGCCTAGCGGATATACGTGTTATTAAACTTACACCTGAGCAACAGGCTGCCATTAAAAAAGCACAAGAAGATATTGTTTCGGGTAAAATAAAAGTTACTGCAGAAAAGGGGAACAGTCAGTGACACTACGAAAAAAATTATTCATGAACATACTTATTCCCATTGTCCTCGCAATGGCTATGATTGGTTTTATTATCGTTCAAACATTTGATATACAAACAACTGCACAAGATGATACAGAGCTATTGCTGGCAGTGAAAGAACTTGAACAAAGTTTAGTTTTAGCGAGCCAATCATTAAATAACTACACTTTTTTAGATAGTGAGGCCAATAAAAATGAAGCTCTTTCAACTTTACAAGAAACGAAAGTAAATTTAGAAAAACTCACAACTATTGCAAAAATAGCTGAGCATAAGGCCATCATCAAAAAAATCGGGGGTAAATACGACGAATTAGAAAAAGCTTCAGAAGCAGGATTTCTTGCTCACAATCGTCCTGAGATAAAAAAACAATCCATCAGAATATCCGGTATTTTGAACGATATGTATCTACTGAAAAAAGAAACAAATGAATGGTATAAAGAAACGAATGATTTGGCAACACAAAAAATTTCTTTTATTACTACATCAACAATAATAGGAAGTATCCTTCTACTTATTGCTACTATCATTTTTTCGTATGCCGCAACGAAAAAAATTACAAATCCGATTAACCGAATCGTGGATTGTGCACAATTGGTGGCTGCAGGGAATTTGACAATTGACACCTCTTCCCTTCCCTATAAGAAAGGTAGCCGCAATGAAGTTGATCAACTGACTGAGAACTTTTCCAAAATGATTGTTAGCTTAAAAAGCACCGTACAATCCATTGATCATGTAGGTAAAAATGTTGGCCTATTTACTAAAGATGTCACAAGCTATATTGAAACCGTTAACGAAGGCAGTAAACAAATTGCTACATCAACGGACGAATTGGCAAAGGGAAGCCTAACTATTTCAGAAGATATCCAGTCAACGGCTATCCTAATGAATACGATGGCGGATCAATTTACTACTGTTCAGGAAACAAGTGAACAGTCAGCAGTAAACGGTAACAAAGCACTTACTGCTGTTCAAAATGGTCGTAGCTCACTAGAGAAGCAATCCTCTATTGCAAAGGATATTTCATCCACTTCAATTAATATCAAAGAGGCTGTTACTCAATTCTCTCAATTCACAACAAAAATTGAAGGTGCGGCTAATGCAGTCCACGCGATTGCTGATCAAACAAATCTCTTAGCATTAAATGCTGCAATTGAAGCGGCACGTGCTGGCGAAGCCGGAAAAGGATTCGCTATTGTAGCGCAGGAAGTGAAAAAACTATCTCATGAAACAGAAAAGGCAACTACTTTCATCTCTTCTATGGTGACACATATACAAGATGGTATTACACTCATTCTTTCTACGGCAGAGCATGGACATCAGCTTTCAAAAGAACAATTACAATCGATGACCGATACAGAAAAGTCTTTTGAGGTAATTGCAACTCATGTATTAGACATTAATGATCAGTTAAAGCACCTTACGAAGGATATGGAGAAAACAAGCGAAATAAGCCAGCACATGAACAATGCCATTGAAAACATTTCAGCTATTACGGAAGAAACCGCTGCAGGAACAGAAGAAATATCCGCTTCTACTCAAGAACAGTTAGGATCATTCAAAAAAATTAGTGATAAGGTTTCAGAACTTCAAGAAATGACAAATACATTGTCTGTAGAACTAAAAAAATTCACATTGTAAATTTCGTATTATTTTCGTCTATTACTTCAGAGTAATAAGTGCGTTCATTAGCGAATTTTCCCCACTTTTTTTAATGAAAAGACGCTGATTTCTGCTACAGGGTATCTTTCTCGCTAAAGAGCGTCGAGCCGCATACAATAAAATGAGCAATTGTAGCAAGAACTTTTACACATAATTAACCTTCACAATTTTTGGATTGTAGTAAAGTTTAATCTGATGGAGCTCTAAAGCCTCCCATCTTTATAGTGAACTGCACCCCAATTGTTAGACACAATCTAACAATTGCAGGTGCAGTTTTTGTATGGCTAAATTTAGAGAAGAAATGAAATTTGAAGCTGTTCAAATAACTCTAAAACAAGGCATTCGTCCTTCATTATGCTTCGTAAATATATTTTTCTAGTGTGTATTTTTCAAGTTTGTCTTGCGCAACATTATAACCAATACCTGGTAGATCAGAAACTTGGATATGTCCTTGTACATTCATGACAATCTCTGGCTCAATAATGTCCTCATGCCAATAGCGGGAAGACGGTGCTGTATCACCAGGTATTGTAAAATTTGACAGTGTTGTAATGGCAATATTATGAGCACGACCAATCCCTGATTCTAGCATGCCCCCACACCATACAGGGATCTGATGCTGCTGACATAAATCATGAATCTTTTTAGCCTCAGATAAGCCTCCAACACGGCCTATCTTTATATTAATCACTTTGCAGCTACCTAGTTCAATTGCACGTCTAGCATCATCGCATGAATGTATACTTTCATCTAAGCAAATCGGTGTATTGAGTTCTCTTTGTAAATTTCGATGATCGACAATATCATCATGCTCAAGTGGTTGCTCAATCATCATTAAATTTAATTTATCCATCTCCTTAAATAATGGTAGATCTTCTAACGAGTAGGCAGAATTGGCATCTGCCATTAAAGGAATATCACCAAAACGATCACGGATTACACGGAGTACTTCGATATCTTTTCCAGGCTTAATTTTAATTTTAATTTTTTTGAACCCTTGTTTTAAATAACCTTCAACGCTTTCCAGCAATACATTCGTATCCTCTTCAATGCCTAGGCTAATGCCAACTGTAATTTCTTTTTTTTCTCCTCCAAGTGCTTGTGCTAAAGGTATGCCCTGCTCTTTTGCATATAAATCCCAAATGGCTGCTTCCATCGCAGATTTTGCCATATTATTGCGACGCACACGAGCAAATTTCTCATTTACTTCATCTGGGTGGTTGAATTCCTGATTAATAACAAGTGGTATTAAAAATTCATCAATAATAGAGAATGCCGTTGAAGCCGTTTCTTCTCCATAATAAGGATAAGCGCTAACAACACATTCTCCATAACCAACATGCTTCTCACCATACGCTTCAATAATTAAGAAAATACGTTCTTGCTGCTTCATAAAACTTGTTTCAAAGGGTGATTTCATTGTCATCTTCATTTTGCGAACTATAAATTTTTCAATTTTCATTTCTCAAAACTCCCCTACTTGTAATATAAATGACAGGCCGTTTTATGGGCAGGTGAATGTTCGACCAACTCTGGCTCCACCGTCCGGCATTTTTCCATTACAAAAGGGCATCTCGTCTGGAAAACACAGCCGGTGGATTCAATGGAGAAGGGATTTCACATTGCAGCTTAATCTTTTCATGTCTTATTCGCGGATTGGGCACAGGAATTGCTGATAAAAGTGCTTTTGTATAAGGATGCATTGGGTTGCTAAAAATTTCATCTGTCGTTGTTTCATCTACTAGCTTTCCTAAATATATTACGCCAATTCGATTGGAAATATGGCGTACAACACTTAAGTCATGAGAAATAAACAATAATGTTAAGTTAAATTCTTTTTGTAAATCCTCCAATAAATTCAGCACTTGCGATTGAATAGATACATCTAATGCCGATACAGGCTCATCACAAATAATAATATCTGGATTCATAATAAGCGCACGTGCTAATCCTATAATTTGCACGCACAGGCATTGCCGAAGTTATTGGCGAACAAAATATCATACCCACACTCATCACCTCTGGTGGAGACGATTTTCATTTTTACACAATTAAGAAACCACAATTAAAAGCAACGATGATTGGCCTAGGCTGTAACCTCACTCCTGGACTCCATCATCCTTATATGAGCTTTGATACAGATGCTCTTGAAATCGGCACAAACATCTTAACTAAAACTGTGCTAGCCACTTTGCGTGCTCAACAATAGATCAGAAAGAAATAGACTGTGGAGAAAAACACAATATTTTTCTCCACCCATTTTGCTATTTGCACTAAAAGCAGTTGTTGGTTAGGAAGTGCCCTGTAGGCAAATCTCTCATAAAGGTCAGTAAGACATACTTACTTTGCTAAATCCCACTCCGCTCTTTTCATTGAAACACCTAATTCCACGGGTTCTGTCAATACAGCTCTCAACTATAGCGTGGCACATAAAATCCAAAGATGAAAATACGCGTGATACCTTATTTCAAGATAAATATTTCATTGTTAAATGGAGCACTGCAACTTCATCTCCTGTGTTTTCATAGCTATGCTTTCTATTTGCTTCAAATTGAATAGAATCAAATTCGTTTAATTCATACATTTCGTGTCCAACTTGAATCGAAATTTCCCCTTTCATTACTGTTACATATTCGATAGCTCCTTCATGATGAGGTTCTGCCTCATATACGCTATTCGGTTGCAAACAAGCACGATGCATTTCCAATCCTGTTTCTTTTTTGTAACGAAATATAGTCTCTAATCGCCACATTTGATTTTCTTCTATAATAAATCCTTGTCCGCAGCGTGCAACATTTACTATATCTTCTATCACCATAAGCCTTGATAACGGAATAGATAATCCTTTTGTAATCTTCCAAATGACGCCTAATGTAGGATTCGTTTCTCCTCTCTCAATTTTCCCTAACGTTAATTTACTAACACCTGTTTTTTTCGCTAACTCTTCTAAACTTAATTTCTGTTCATTCCTTATTTGTCGTAACAATTGACCAACTTGCAAAATTACTTCTTTTGTTTGCATATCCTCTTGTTCTTTCATATGAACCCCACTTTCGGTATATTATAATTTACTTTTTATCTAAATAATTATATTATAATATATATTTAGAAAGGAGTGAACGAAATGCGTGCTATCTTATTAGGTATTTTATCATCTGCGTTTTTTTCAGCTACATTTATTATAAATCGAGTTATGAACGTATCAGGAACAAGCTGGGCTTGGACTGCTTCCTTCCGATTTTTATTCGCTTTACCCATTCTATTCTTTATCGTCCTATTTCGCAAAAACCTTCGTCCACTATGGGTAGAAATGGGTAAACATCCTTTGGCTTGGCTTGGCTATGGCACAATAGCCGGGGTTGGATTTTATTCCTTATTAAGCTATGCTGCTGTCTTTAGTCCTGCATGGCTCGTAGCAGGTACATGGCAAATAACCATTTTAGCTGGTTTGTTATTATCTCCGTTATTTTTTATTACATTGGAGACGAAATCTGGAGTTAAACGAGTTCGCGGTAAAATTCCAATGCGAAGCTTACTCGTTTCCTTATTTATTTTAACGGGTGTCATTTGTATGCAATTAACAGAATCTGGGGATATTACTATTTCTCAATTTTTATCTGGCTTCCTCCCTGTAGTTATCGCTGCATTCTTATATCCTTTCGGTAATAGAAAAATGATGGCAGTCGTTGCTGGTCGCTTAGATACATTTCAACGCGTGTTAGGCATGGCAATAGGTAGCCTTCCTATTAGTATTATACTAGCGATTTATGGTTGGACTACAACAGGTATACCAACATCTGGGCAAATCACGCAAGGTTTCTTATTAGCATTATGTTCGGGTGTTATCGCCACAATGACATTTTTCTTCGCTACTGACTTAGCGAAAAATAACCTGTCTTTGTTAGGGGCAGTGGAGGCAACGCAAGCTGGCACAATGATTTTTACTGTTCTTGGTGAAATCCTTTTTTTAAACGGTTCTTGGCCAGTTGGAGTATCTTTAATCGGTATGATCATTATTATGATTGGAATGATAGCCAACAGTATTTTAAATCGGTCAGTTTCTGTATCCAAACAAAAGAAATTAGTATAGTTTAAGAGCGTGTTTTAAACCGAAAACGGATTAAAACACGCTAAATTGAATTATTCATTTATAACTATGTTAATAGAAGCTTTAGGATCTATAAAACACAAGATAAGAAAAACAAAATCCCGAAATACGTTTATATTGCTCAAACGCAAGCTTCATTGAAGATGATCTAAAGGACATCAATAATATCATCGTTAAAGTTGCAAAAACCAACTTCGATTTTGACGTAATAATTGTTCTTTTAATAGCTTTTTGAAATTCTTTGATCTTTTATATTTGCGATTTCTGCTTTAGAGCTGGCTTTCGTTTTCCATAATCATCCACAACATTATCTCTCCTTTTCTCTTAAAACTCTCATCTTTTTCGACTGCACATCAGACAACATAATTGCCTGCTTTTCATAAGGGGATAACTGGTCGAGTAAAGAAATTAACGAATGAAAGGATCCCTCATTTACCGCTAAGTAATGTAATGTGCTTTATAAAAGTATTTTCTTGCATTAAATCCTCTGCTAATGTTTGGTTTTTGCATAAGGAATATAAATACCGATAGATTTCGTTTATATAGCGTAAATAAAGCTGTTCAATGTCCATCTCTTCCCACCTTTCAATCTATCCTCGTTTGATAAAAAAAGTTGCACTAATTTATTTTTTTGTATTTTTAATAACGAAACGACACGAGGGGAAAGTGGAAATGCAAAAATTTTATAAAAAGGGATGCTCTTAAAGCCCTTTATAGACTTTAAGAACATCCCACGTAAACATTAGTTACGCAACATTTATTATTCATTTAGACATTCTAATGAAAACTATATTTTGCGAGCATTTCTCCCCAAGGTGCCATTCCAGACTCTTTAAAACCTATACTGGCGTATAGTTTTCTTGCTTGCTCGTTGTCTGGCTGATACCCAAGCAAGATGACATCAGTGCGATCATCCCTACTCCGGATGTCTTCAATTATTAATTTCATTGCGCTCTTGCCATGTCCACACCCTTGAAATTGCTCATCAATCATAAACCTATATATCCAATATTTTCCATCATCCGAATCGATCCCGTACATCGCAAAACCGATAAGTATTTCTCCACAATAGATTGCCTTGATCTTCATGTGTGGTAAAAATTTACTTTCTGCAATTGAATACAAATTCGAGGCAATAAACCCTTCCTGTTCTTGCTTAGGCTTCAATTGAATACAAGCTTCCCAATTACTTTGATCAATTGATTTTAAACTAATCAAAACTTCCGATTCCTCCTCTAGTAGTAGAGAAATCCATGATCACGAATTCTCTACTAAATAAGTATTCTCCTCATCAGATGGTAGTCATCATTAAACTGTACAATTATATAGAAATATTGCTCTCTATTTGTACTCTTGTTTATTTCGGCATACAGGAAAAAAATGCCTTCTATATTTCTCTCATCACGTGTCATTGATTTCCGTTCTGACCCCGCTCCCATCCTTGTCTTCGATATATGTTTATATACCGCCGATCATGCTTAAAATATCTAAATGATTCGCCATATATTCAAATGTTATTAGCAGATGATTTTTATAGGCATTTAATTCACGAATGTCAAGTTTAATACCTTCACATAAGAGCTATTGCATTTCCATTGGTGTTTCTTCATACAATTCTACATAAATCACGAATAACTCATCTTCAATAGCAGAAGTCAATTTTTGTTTATAAGTCTTACCTCTTGCTTTACTTTAGAGTTTATTATAAACCCCCAAAAAAATTCAGAATTTGTCGTACTTATAGTTCAGTCTATAAATCAAATATTGATGTAAATTTTAAGACAGAGTTCACCCATTAGATATAAAAAAACCACTCTTAAATTGCTAATTTTAAATTCTAGTTGTTATTTAGTTTTGATTTTTACCTTTATTAATGAAAGCCGGTTTTCAAATAAAAAATAAAGGTGGAATTTTAAATGAGCGTAAAAGGTAAATCATTCATTATTGATGCCGGGCATGGCGGTAAATACGATGGTACAACATCAGGTTCTCGAAAAGAAAAAGTAGTGACTTTAAACATGTCGAAAATTCTTGAAAAAAAATTAGAAGCAAAAGGGGCTACTATTTACATGACTCGTACCACAGACAAAGATTTTGGTAGTTCTAATGCAGATGACGATGTAAACAAACGTGTAGCGTATATTAATAATTCGTTCCCGAAGGTTAGTGGATTGGTTAGTATTCACGTTAATACTGCTTGGACAGGACGAATTGGCCCGTTTTATCAAAAAGGTAAAACAACATCCAAGAATTTTTCCCAAGCAATTGCTACTCGTTACGGAACTGTTCCACACGAAGGGGATTTTGCGATCATACGTGATACTACACGTACAGCTGCAACTACTCTAATCGAGCTCGGCCAAATTAATGAAGGTTGGTTAGACAAAACGGCTAGTCTTGAAAGCACTGCCGATTTCATTATCAAAGGGATGGAAGACTATTTCGCAAAATAAATTCTTACTAAAAAACCTAGGTAATTATGACCTAGGTTTTTATTGATTTTCAACAATTCGAATATTTATAGTTTTCAATTCATCGAAATTTTCTATTTCTAATTTAGGCTCTGCACCTTCTTTAGAATTAGGGTCGTAGTAAACTTTATAAATTAGAGGAATCATAGCATCTATTTCTGCAATTGCCTTTTTGTATTTTTCTTTATCCTGTTCTGAGAATTGTTCGCTTTTATCATATCTATCCTTTAAATCGCTCATTATTTTCAACAAACTATTGGCAATAGGGCTAAGTAATTCTTGTCCTACTGCTAGGTCTATAACGCCCGAACTAACCTCAATCGAAGTTAAATTTTTGTCAATTTCTTTTATAGAGTCAATTGATAATTCTTTTTTCGAAAGAATAGTATCATAGTTATCCAACAGTTTAAAAAGAGAGTTGCCTACAACACTTTCTAATGTTACTTTTGCTTCTTCTCCCTCTGTTTTGTAACTGTAAATAATTAACACTGCTATTATCACTAATATTAAAGTCATAAAAATCAAATAAATTTTTTTCATTTAATTCCCCCCTAATATATAGCTAACAAAAATCTATTGCTTATATAAATATTACATTAACAATTACAAATAGTGAAATTTTGTTATCTACCTATCTCGAAAAAGAACGTATACAGTAGAGAGTAACGAGTCTATTTTTAAACTTTATTACCTTATTGTTAAAAAAATTTTTTTCGTTGTTATAATGTCTTAATTTTTACCTTTATGGTAGGAGGGGTTATATGAAACAAAAACATAGTACGACTCTTTTTGAGCATTATAGACAGGAAATAAAAAGAATTGCTTGGAGATTGCAATATAAAGAAAAGGTAAAGAGAAAAAAAGAAGTATTTGGTGATGATGATTTTTCATTTAAAACATCCAATTTTACGCCTACTGTAGAAAGTGAGATTTTTCTTTTCCAACTAATAAATACACTACCATCTGAAACAGGCCGAAACGTTATTAAAGGTATTTATTTAGAAGGTAAGACTGAAAAGGAATTGGCGAAAGATTTAAAAATGTCACAGCAAGGGGTGAATAAATGGAAACGAAATATGTTGAAGCAGTTATATCAAACGATGAATTAGCGAAGTTAATTGCAATGGCTAAAAGTGGTGATAAAGCTGCAATGACTAATATTATTAATTTGTATCGCGAGGACATCCAAAATAGTAGTAAGTATATAAAAATGAATAAGGAAGATGCTTTTCAAAGTATTATTACAGATTTTATTGAGCTTTTAACCAAGGATGATAAAGATTTGGAATCTCATAATAAGAGGGGACTTTACTTATGGAAGGAGTAATTCAGGCTATTTCAACCGTGGGATTTCCAATAGTGGCGTTTTTGCTGATCTTTTGGAAGTTTGATAAATCTCTTGGGCTTTTAACCAAGGCAGTAAATAACAATACAACTGCTGTTCAGTTATTGCTTCAACAAGAAAATAAAGACAATCATTAATAACCCTACATTTATGACATGTTCTAAAGATCATAAAAGATTGATTAAAAATTGTCTTCAAACTTTATTTAATAACAAATAGAAAAACTCCATTTTGAAAAAAATTTGATCAAAATGGAGTTTCGTGATTGTTTATCTTACATTTGAATTTCATTTGGTACTAGAAGGTCTTAATTCTAAAAAACGCGCCATCATCGCACTAAATCGCCTACGCTAGATACTTACGTTGAAACTGTAGTACCGTTAACAATCAGGTAGTTGTATAAGTGTCGCTACGTTAAACTATGCCTTATAAATAAGTTAAAATGCTTAGAAGGTAAATTGAGCCAGCAAAAAAAATAATAAGCCTTGTACTATTAAACAGCCTGCCGCAATTCTTCTTCATGCATAACCTGTGGACTCGTGTTTTCTTCTCTTCGTTGACAGATGTTATTCCAAATAAGAGCAGAAATAACAAGTAAGGTCCCTACTATATCAAAGATTGTTATTTTATATCCTTGTACCATCATAATGACTAATGTAGTAATTGGAACGAAGTTAATAAATAAAATTCCATTAATGGATGATAGGATTTTCACACCGTAATTCCAACTAAGCAATGCTACAATACCCGGCAGTGTCATCATAAACAATAAATCATATTTAATAGCAAAAATCGTTTCCATACTTGGGACTGATACAACCCCTTGTATCGTCATGATTATTGTGATGATACCTGTTACAGCTGTGCCAAATACACATGTTAATGTGGAATAGCGCAGAGTAGACCAATCATTAAATGTTTGACCGCCCATTGTATAGATGACCCACCCAACTACACCAATTAAAATGAATGCGAGCGAAACCAGATTATGTTTTAGTGTAAGAAAGAAACCCATATCGGCTTTTGTAATAACAAATATAGCCCCAACAAAAGCAATGATCATACTACTAATCATATACTTCTTCGGTTTCACATGTTTATACCCCCAAAGAATAGCAATCGAAATCATCGGCATGAGCGCTTCCATAATCGACGCTACCATAACACCGGATTTCCCCATTAACATTTGGCCTAAGAAAACAAGCACGTTGTAAACTGTAAACGCCATAGTCCCAAAAAAGACGAGCAATTTACCTTTCCCTTCTAAACGAAATGCTTTCTTCCCTTCTTTCATCCATAATAAAATGACTAATACAATCGATACCGCTCCATATCGAATCGTTGAAAAATAGAGCGGATTTATATATTCAAGCGCATGATCTGCAACTGGAAACATGGCTCCCCATGATATACTTGCAATTAAACATGCGATCACGCCTACTACTATTTGATTTTTTCTCACTGTTTTTCCTCATTTCTATATAACCCTATCAATTATGCCTCGTCATGATTGCGACCGGAATCGGTTTTGTGCTTTCGCCGCACGATGTGGCTCACTCAGTCATTGCCACAGGACGTGGCGTTTTTAGACTGAGCTCCTCTATTGCACAATGAGAATTATAAAAAAGAAAATACATCACGTAAAATGATTGAAAGTGATATTAACTATCATTTATAATGATAGTTTTTAAGGGGGTAATGCTCGATGGAACTACGAGATTTACAGATTTTCAAAAGCGTCGCAAATAACGGGAGCGTTAGCCATGCTGCAAAAGAATTAAATTATGTACAATCCAATGTAACTGCACGTATTAAGCTATTAGAAAAGGAGCTCAAAACGCCGCTATTTTATCGCCATAAAAAAGGGATGACATTAAATCCAGAAGGGCGAAAAATGCTTACTTACGTTAATAAAATTTTGCAAGATGTCGAGGAAATGAAACAAGTATTTTTAGATAGTGATACACCGACTGGTACTTTAAAAATCGGTACAGTCGAAACAGTAAGTATATTACCTACCATTCTAGCGTCCTACTATAAAGGATATCCGAATGTCGACTTAACACTACAAGCTGGTTTAACTGAGGAACTTATCAAAGAAGTAGCGGATCACCAATTAGATGGGGCTTTTATAACTGGACCGATTAAACATCCAGTTTTAGAACAATATGATGTGTATACAGAAAACCTCGTTCTCCTATCACAAAACAAATCCTTTCATATTGAGGAATTTATGTCTACACCAATCCTTGTTTCTAATCAAGGTTGCGGCTATCGATCCAAGCTAGAACTCTGGCTCAAAGATGAAGGTTTATTGCCAAAAAGAATTATGGAATTTAATATTTTAGAGACAATTTTAAACAGTGTTGCAATTGGTCTTGGCGTTACACTTGTACCACAATCAGCCGCTGAACATCTTTCTACTACAGGCAAGGTTTATTGTCATCCAATTCCTAAAAAATACGGTACGATTTCAACCGTCTTTATTCGACGAAAAGATGCATATATGACAAATTCGATGGAATGTTTTTTAAAAACAATTGCTGAGCATCAGTATATATAGGGTTATTTCTTTTTTGCGTGATATCGAAAGAGAAGTAGATCCAAACAATAGGAGAGTGGTTTTGATAACATATATAGAGAATGCGGAAAGCTTACGACCTAAAATTGAAGTAGCAACAGGCAAAATGAATGAAGCTGTCTTAAGAAATCAACGCCCGAACATCGCTGATAAAGAGTCGAATATCGCTGATAAAGGATCGAACATCGCTGATAGAAGAGCAAGAATCACTGATAAGGATCGAACATCGCTGATAGAAGAGCAAGAATCACTGATAAGCATCGAATATCGCTGATAGAAGAGTAAGAATCGCTGATAAAGGATCGAACATCGCTGATAGAAGAGCAAGAATCGCTGATAGAAGAGCAAAAATCGCTGATAAAGGATCGAACTCGCTGATAGAAGAGTAAGAATCGCTTCTCCATTCCAGATAAAAAAATAGTAAAAGAAGGATTACAGACAATCATCCATACAGATTTTTCATAAGAGCATTTTGATCCAAAGAAATAAATCATGATATTAAGAAATCTAAAAAGCGTGTTTTGATTATAAATTAAACCAAAACACGCTCTTATTAAAAATAGATTAACTTCTAGCAAAGTTCTTAATTCCTTAATAAAATTAATTTTTGGCGTGTTCTACATCCCGAGCAGCCCGTCAAAGTAAATAGAGAAAGAGCAATAGCTATTCAGCTGTTTAATTTTCAATGAAACAGCTCCTCGTAGTCTAAGTCAGGATTTTAAAAAATGCTTGCCGTGTCTTGTATTGCATATTTTTCAACTATTATGAACTCTATTTTGCATTTTTGTCAGGTTGATGAATTCCGAATATATTGCCTTCAGTATCAATATAGTATCCTTGCCACGCCATTCCTGGTAGTGCATATTTCGGCATTGCAACCGTGCCGCCATTCTCAAGAATTTTAGCTTCTGTTATATCATAATTTTCCACACCCATTGTACAAGCAAATCCATTTAAGGCTTGGTTTGGCTCCGGAGAAGTACCTTGACGTTGCATTAAAGCACCATTGATTCCAAGCTCGCCCTCATTGCCAGTCACCGCTCCAAAGTAAGGCATTCCTGCATAATCACTCCAGTCTTGAAATGACCATCCGAATACCTCTCCATAAAATTTCTTTGCACGTTCCATGTCACTTACATGAATTTCAAAATGAACTAATCTTCCCATGATATCCTCCTATAACTAAAGAATTAAATTACTCACTGTGTTTGAGTACAATCACTATATATTATTATTACAAGGAATGGAAATAAAAAAGAAGAGAAATTATATGAGAAAATCGAGAATAAACATTCTAATGCTTGTTCTCGATTTTGGCTCTATTACTTTTAAGTTAGTTTACAGCGTTTAAATGATCTTTTAAATACTGTATAAATGGATGCTCTTCTATATCTGATTTGCGTGTACATATAAATAAACTTTGCTGAATATCTGCCTGTTCAACATACACCCGAGCTAGTTTCTCATTTGCTATACTTTCCGTTACACTGTAGGACGGTGCTAAAGTCATACCGTATCCTGCTTCTACTACTTTAATCGATTCATGCAAGCCCTGCATTTGAAGTCCTAATTTAGGTAATGGACCGTTAAACGTGTAAAAAACCGACTCCAATAAATCAAGTGTCGAGCTACCACGTTCCCGATAAATAAAGTCCTCATTCGATAATTTGTAAATGGGGACAGTTTGATTTGCTAAAGAATGTGATGGGTGAACAACAAACCAAAACGGGATATCTACTATTTTTTCAAACCGTAAATCAGGGTGGCCCATTTTATTTTGCACGACAAAACCAAGATCTACTTCATAATTCAGGACTTGCTCTTCCACAGATTTTACATTGCCTAGCGACACAAAAAATTCAATGTGAGGATTAGCAAGCTTATACGCTGCTATAATAGGCGGGAGTATATAGTTTATCGGTATATAGGAAGAAGCAATATGTATTTTTTCTTCCTTCGCTAAAAATTTACCAAGCTTGTCATCAATTTGTGCTTCTAAATAAAATAAACGCAATCCTTGCTCATACAAAAACTTCCCCTCAGGAGTTAATTGAATGCCACGTCCTTTTCCTTCAATTAGTTTTGTTCCTATTTCGCTCTCTAATTTCCGAATTTGAATAGTAACAGCTGGTTGGCTAAGAAGCATTTTATTCGCTGCTGCGGTAATTCCTCCAAGCTTTGCTACATTCGTAAAAATCCTTAATGCATGCAAATTCATTTCAATCACACCTTTCTATTCATAAATTATATTTATGAATAAGCAATTATTATATATTTGTTTTATGTATTATTTAGCAGTAATTTAGATATGAGGTGATTTGATGGAAATTTTACTACATGAATGGTTATCAGTAAATGGGTTTATGTTATTTACAATTGGCTTACTCGCAGCAATTATTGGTGTTCTTTTCGGCGCTGCAGGCTTCGTTTTGTTACCCGCAATGTTACTTATTGGCATTCCAATTCATACAACCGTAGCAGTTAATAAATTCGCGACAGGAATTTCAGCCCTATCCAATGTCGTATCGTTTATAATTAAAGGGCATTTATCGGTAAAAAAATTCACATCTTTAATTATGATATCTAGTTTTGGAGGTTTATTTGGCGCATTTTTAGCCACTCGATTATCAGAGCAAGTCATGAATGTTGTAGCTTGTGTATTCTTAATTTTCGCATTTTTCATCGTGCTTTGCAGTAATAAATTTATGGTAAAGGATATAAAAGAAACGGAGGAACAACCAATTAATAAACTCATTCCGTTTGTGATTTCAATATATGACGGTGGTTTTGGACCAGGCTCAGCCTTAATGAATGTAACCTATCATCTTAAAAAGCAATATAACTATATAAAAGCAGTTGAGGTAACAAGAATTATTACATTTTCAAGTTGTACAGGTGCATTTCTCTTTTACTACTTTACGGGCATTGTTAATTGGGGAATCGCAATTCCTGTTTCAATTGGCTCTATCGTTGGCTCGTTCTTAGGTTTAAAGATAATTCCATATATCAAAACAAAATGGATTCAAATTTTATTACCCATCATTTTTTTCTTGCTAATTGTTCAGGTCGTATCAGATTTATTGATATAACACTAATTGGCTAATATACGTTCTTTGGCTTCTACATCTAATGGTGTGCAAATTTATCTTACAAGTAAAGACACAGCGTTATTTTGGTTTGTTACATCAAAAAAGGTTGGGCAGTTAGTTATGATGAAAGAAAATAACTGTCTGGCCTGAACGAATTTTACATAAAAATATTTCTGCACCACGGTACTGGTCTATGTTACTATTTCTAAGAAAGTGTTCTAATTGCAAGAAAACAGTCTAAAAAACTGGAATAAAAAAGCAGATTTGGAAAATTAAATATTCCCCAAATCTACTTTTCTATTATAATTTTTAAGTAATATATATTGAAAACAGGCTATATTTTTAACTCTTTTATCCCTGCTTTTAATGTGTCTGCATCTACTTTTAATGTTCCCCAGCTGTCTTTAGCTGATTTCAAATTAGGTAGTAAAAATTTGAATTTATTTTGTTCCGCTTTTGCAGATGCATTCTCGATATGTCTCAGTACG
The DNA here is from genome assembly GCF_044746345.1 of Lysinibacillus sp. NPDC086135. Classification (NCBI taxonomy): domain Bacteria; kingdom Bacillati; phylum Bacillota; class Bacilli; order Caryophanales; family Bacillaceae; genus Lysinibacillus; species Lysinibacillus sp. NPDC086135. The sequence goes on from NZ_JBIVCA010000005.1 coordinate 68,692, forward strand.
CCTGAATATTGAGAGTCTAAATCATTCCATTGTGTAGACATAAAAGTAAGAGCGTTAATAGCATCATCGAGTGCATTGTACATCTCACTAATATTACTATGTGCAATGCCAACTACACGATTTAATGTTGTTTTATAATCAACTGTCTGATTTAATTGTGCTAATAACGGTTCTAATTGACCTAATTGATCTCTTGCTATCCCTAACATAATACCACCAGCAATCCACGTAGGAATAGAGGGCACAGATACTGTTATTATTCCATCAGACTCTAATTTTTTATAATAGTTTACTGATTCTAAAACTTCTTTTAGTCGCTTTTGATCATCCTCAACTGCAACCCCCTGGTTTTTTAAAATCGACTGTAAAAGATCTTTGTTACTGCCGAATGCTCTTACATCTTGTCCAACAGCGTCCCTTAATTTAGTTAATTCTCCTATTAATTGTTGTGCATATTTTTGATTTTGTTGAATTTCTTCTCGTAAATCTGTAATCCCTTCTATTAACGTCTCTCCATCTCCTGTATGAATGGCCTCTACAATTATGTCATAATAATTTTCAAATTTTGTATCGTATTCAATAATACCTGTCAATGTATCTATCAGCTGTTTTTTTACTTTTGTATCCCATGTAAGGGCATGTGCTCTTGCATCCTTTTGATCTTGTACAATTTTACCAGGTAAATTTGGATAGTCCTTAATATTAATTCCTTCAAAATTGACATCTGGATTCTTAATTAACATATAAGAATAGGCATTCATAGATTTTGCAAAAAGCCCCGCCATTTGCAAGGTTTCTTTCATCTTCGCTTCATTTGCTGAAAGAGACGTATCACTATTGTTAGTTTGCTCAATCTTACTTGTCTCTGCAAATGCTGCTACTGGAGAAATTACAGAAGTTGTTGTCAAGGTTAAAAGCGTCGATACAGCGAGTACTTTGTAAAGAGATTTTTTTTTCATTTTGTATTCCTCCTAGCTGTCTTTCAATTCTTTTCTTCTTGTTTAAACGCAATGTCTTTTGCAATAAATTCTGCATCTTGATGAATATCATTCCAACTCTGTTTAGCTGCTTTTAAATCATCAGGTATTAAAGAGAGCTTATGCTCTTGCATTTGATCGATATTATCATATAAATCTTTATAATTTGCCCCCATTGTATTCCATTGTTGCTGAATATTCGTTAGAGACATTATCGCTTGATCCACTGTTTGATACAGATATGTCAAAGTGTCTTTAGCGTTAGTAAGTGCAATAACTGCTTGGTTAGCAAAATCGGCTTTCATCGTTAATTCTCCGATTTTATTAGAAATTTCGTTATAGGAGTTCATATGATTAGATGCTGTAACACCAGCTGCTGTTCCTAAACTAATACCAGCAGAACCTAGAACTGCAAGGCCGCCTACAACAGCCGGTGTAGCTGTTCCGCCAGTCACAACGATTACCACCCCTCCTGCAATCGTTCCAATAACTAAAACAGCTGCTCCCAAGCCACCACCAATTGACCATGCTAATACATTGTCAAAATGGGCCTTCTGAGTGGAACGCAAATTCTCAATTTCAGCTTGAATGTGTGGAATCAATGCTTGTTTTCCCGCTAATATTGCCGTTAATCCACCTTTCCCATCTGGACCGCCAATATTATTTTTAAAATCTATAGTATTTGTATACAGTTTTGTTTTGAAAGCTTCTAACATTTTAATTACTTCTGTAACTTCTTTCGAATTTGTATTAATTGTACTGATTAAATCGCCTATACCTTCTTTTAAGCCTTCCTTATCTTTCTTTTGTACAGTGTCTATCAATGTATCGTAATAGTTATTAAATTGTTCATCATAATTTACAATATTACGTGCTGTCTTTTGAATTTTTGGCTTCGCCGTATCTAACCAATAATTCGCATGGATTCGAGACAGTTCCTGATTAAGATGAATATTTTTGATTAATTCTCCCCCTCCTGAACCTAAATCAATATTGGATAGATTTACATTCGGCTGTTTAATCATTGTTTTTGCGTACAAATCCATTACAAGAATATGAGATCCTGTTTCAGCTAACGCTTTTTTCAGTCCCTCAGGTCCTAATGTATAATAATTTCCTATTTTTTGTTCCTGAGTAATCTGTTCTTGTGCAAGTGCATGAATAGTGCCACTGTTAGTTGCGGTTATAACCGTTGCTAAAGTTGCCACAGTTAATACTTTAAAAGGGAATTTCTTCATATTAAACTCCTCCAAATCTTCGATAGATTTTTATAATTTTAGAATATTAAAATTTATCAACTTGTTCCTCTAGTTGACTTATTATATTTTTCAATCGTCTTAATGTCTCTTTTTGAGACGGATTGTCAGTAGTAGCAGCATCAGTACTTAATTTTTTGATACTATTTTTTATTAAATTCAAGTCTTCTTTATAGCGTTTCAATAGGTCTAGTTCTACATCCACTTGGCTAGCAAATGTATGCAAATCATGTTGCATAAGAAGTAGCATTGATTTTTGTAAATCTGCTATCGTTAGTTTCGTTGTTAAATCATATAATTTTTGATTTTGTTGTCCTAAATCATCTAAGTATGCTCGTTGTTCTGCCTTTAGTTTATTTACTTCAGCGAAGGTACTATATGCTTTTTTGATTTTTTCTGGGTCAATTGCTTTCATAAGGTCATACTCTTTCGCTTTTGTAGCTGCCGCTGCAGCAATTTCACCTTTTTTATTTTTCTCAATTGCTTCACGAGCTTCTTTTTTAGCAGTTTCAATCTCTAAAGCAGATTTACCCTTTTCTTTTGCTTCTTGCTCTGCTTTTTCCTCAGCTTCTAGAATAGATTTATTAATTTCTTTTCCTTTGTTATACGCCGCCGCCGCTGTTTGTGCAGCTGGGTCGATAATATCTTTTGCAAGACTATAAATCTCTTGGAATATTTTAAGTCCTTGTACATTTAAAGCTCCCGGAAGAAATGCCATTTGCTGCAAATCATTTTGAATTAATTTTTTAGTATCTAGTAATTCGTCTTTTAGCTTGTCTATCTTCCCCGTTCCTTCTAAACTTAGTACCCCCTGAGCTTTTGTCACATCCGTATCGAGATCTTTAAGTTTTTTTTCAAGCTGTAATTTAAGGTCTGTTAATTCATTAATCTGAAGTTGCACATTTTCTTGATTCGTTATAGCCATTTCTTGAAGGACTTCTAATCTATCCAAAAAACCTTCTCTATCGTCCTTATTATCTACATACCCTTTCAATGTTGGATAATAATGATTAAATTTAGTGGCAAACCCTTTACTTTTTGAATTTATTAGCATTAACTTTGGATAATGTTCCGATGACCATTCTTTCATATCCTGTTTTATTAGAAATTGCTCTGTGTTTAAAGCTGGTACTTCCTCTAGCTGTACATTAGGGCTTATTAAAGCCTGATCTATATATAGTTGAATCAATTTAGACTGTGCACCTAATTTTCTTAAAGATGAGGAAATAGCGATGTTCTCTTCTTGAACTTCCGCCTGAACTAAAGGCGTTGTAAAAGTATGTATAGGAATAGCCCCCGTTGTAAAAATGGACGTTATCATTAACCCTGTAATTATTTTCTTTTTCATGTTGTTTACCTCCTTCTATAATATTTTTCAAAGTAATTTATGCAATTACTTCTTAAGTCCCTCTACTATACTTATTGTTTCAGGAAAGATCCTTGCCAAAATGATTTATACTTTCCTACAATGTAAATTTTAGGTATTGTCACAATTTTTGGCAAACTGCAGTGTAAAGAAACTATTTTATGTGTAAAATAGTTAATTCTCGCTGTAATATTGATTTTAAAGTAGATTAATAGGAACAAAATTAACATGAATGTGCCATAATATGGCGAAAATAAGCAGATTGAAATTGCAATAATGACATATTTTTGCCAACGGAATAGGCAATAAATCTTCAAAATTTAGACATATTGGTTATTTTAGAAAGGACGTTTTTATTGCTTTCCATTCCTTATCTAGATAGATAACTAAAGAACCAATTGCCGATTAAAGATTGGCAATTGGTTCTTAGAGTAGATTTTTGATTTGTTTAGTAAAAACTGATTAGCCCCGACTTTAAAAAGTGTAGATTAAGACTATACTTTCATCCAGCGCGCATTTCTCCCTTTTGAAATAAGTTTAATTTCACCTAATAGTTGCAAATCAGTTAAAGCTTTACTAATAGTACTTTCAGCTATATCTGGGTAAATGTTTCGAATACATTCTTTTGTAAATGGTTGCTTTTGATGATGAATAAAATTTTGAATTCGCTCTACCTTAGTATGTTTACATATAGAATCCAGTACTCTGCTATGTAGATCTTCATAAGCTTCTAAAATAATAATTAAGAACTCTTTTAGCCAGAAGCTACTATTATGCCCATTACAATACCAATTAACCGACGATTTAAATATGGCTTCATAGTATTCTGACTCTCTCTTCTTTATATATTCATCTAAACAAACATATTTTACAAATGTATGTCCGCTTTTTACTAATAGTAATTGCATTAACATAATTGTTAATCTACCATTGCCTTGACTAAAAGGAATTATGCAATAAAAGTTCAATATAAAACGAGCTATTAATATAAGTGTAGGTAACTCTTTTTTACGATGTAATAAATTGTACTGGTTACATAGTTGTTCTATTGCCCGCGGAATATTTTCAGGTGGAAAAGGACGATAACAAATCGTATGCATCCCTTTTTCGGGAAGTCCTGGGATTGAAAATGGCTTTTGGCGCCATTTTGCACCGTCAGAGGTATTATAATGAATTAATTGGAAATGCAATTCTTGTATAGTATCTGGACTTATAGAAAAAGTACAAGATTTTTTATGTACTAAAGACAAAGTTTCATAATAACAAAATATTGCATCTTCGGAAATTGATTGGGGCATCATATCATCTAAAATAAGTTCTTTTAATCGCTTATTTGAAACTTTTATATCCTCATAAACTGAAATATAGTTTTTTATGTATTGTAGGGGTATAGCTTTTTCAAGGCTAGTGAATATGTCAGGTCTTTGCTCTTTATAAGCGGTCAACATTCCTTTATATTCACTAATTTCACTGACCAAGTTTATTAGTTGTTGCTCAATATTTATGTACGGGTCTTCGAAATAATTTCTCATTTTGTTCCTCCTGTTACTATCTCTCAATGCTCTATTACAATAGTAAATTTTTGTTGTTAGGCTTTCCTAATGTTATTCAGTATTACGATTCAAATAACATCCGGTTTAATAGAGCTTTTACTTTCTAAAAAAAGAGGATTAATTTATTTTTCAAATTTTTGTATAAAATTTAGACTGATTTATTCAAAAAGTGGATGTATCGTAAATATAGATGTTAGACATTAGACATTATTAAATATCGGAATATTATCTTTTAAGTGTACTGATTTTTATTATTTTTTGTGACATTTTATATATATTTTTTCTTCCCGCTATATAATCATCCATTTTAACGAAAGGTATGTTGAACAACTAAACCGGCTTCGTTAGTTCAATTTACTTCAACAAAAAGAGCGTTAATCCCTTGTTGGATCAACGCTTTAATTTCTAATTAAACTATACCGATTGGATCTGTTTAACCTTTTGAATTATTAGGATTTTCAAGAATAAAACTAAAGAGAGCAATGTATGTACTATACTAAATATAATCAGTCCTGATGTGACATCTGGTTCTTTTTTAAAGTTGAATAACGAAGGAACTCCCACGTAAAAAGGTAGTAAAACGTAAATGTAATACATTACTCCAAAGTATAATACTAGTAAGAAAATGATCACACAAAATCTACTGAAACTAGGTTTCGCAAAAGCTACCCTATGCCTTCCTTTTGCTAAATTATAGCATGTTGATCCTAATACAGAGATTAAAATAATACAAATGAAGATTGTGATACCAAGAATTATCTTAGCGGCAGAATTCACCTTTGGAAAATCCTTACCTAATAAAGGTTTAGGGGTTCCTCCTTCAACTATTCTAAATAAATTAAATCCAGAATGGTATGTTATATCTTGTTTCGAATTTGATAAGAGAACAAGACCAAAGGATTTATCAGAAGAAAGGACCATCGTTGAAGTGAAGCCTGGTAACCCACCCTCCATATACATATTATGAGGATATACATACCAATTGTACCCTACGCCATATTTATTAGCTTTGAATATTTCAGTAATACTATTTGAACGAATCAGATTACCCGTAGGCGTTATTCCCCCGTTGAGTAAACACATCATAAACTTTGCTAAATCTGTGGCATTTGAGGATAACCCAGCCGAGCTAGATGTAGCATAGACTAGCTTTTCCTCATAGGGTTTAATTTTCCCCCATTGATAGCGATGCCCCATTGCTGTATTGGAAAGGTGATGATTATCAAATGTAAAATACCCTGTTCTGTTCATTCCGAGAGGCTTAAAAATATTGTCATCCATATATTTTATAAAAGGAACACCTGAAACTTCCTCAATAATTATTTGTAATAAATCGGTATTCATATTAGTGTATTCAAAAGTTTCACCAGGTTTTGCAACTAACATAACATTACCTAGTTTATCACTAATTTGCTCTATAATCTCCCGGCGATCTACACTTTTAACATCATGAACATTGAGACGACTTGGCAAACCACTCGAGTGATTAAGTAAATGTTTAATAGTAATTTGATTTGACATGAAAGCATCTCTTGTCTTAAACCAAGGAAGATAGTCAACAACAGGATCTTCTATACTTAAAAATCCTTTCTCCTGAAGCTGCATAATAGCTAATGTGGTAAACACTTTAGAAAGCGATCCTAAGTTAAAGTTTGTATTTTCGTCAATCTGCTGGGTATCTTCTCGTATATCTAAAATTCCAAAACCTTTAGAATAAATAATCCCATTAGAATCAACTAGTGCAAAGGCCATCCCCAGAATATCATGTGTTTTCATGTTGCTCTCAATTTCAACTTCAATCAGTTTTATTTTCTAAATCCCTATTACTTATTGTTGCCAAAACTTTATCTGTAGACATAATTAGTAAAATACAGAGAATGCTAGTAATTAAAACTATACTCTTTTTAATCATACTTCCCCCTACTCTTTAATATTAAACCACTCTACATCTAGTACTGTTTTAACTACTGTACGAAGTATCAAAAGATTTTTTAAGGAATCTTTTTCGAAAAAAAATAAACAATGTTGCGAACTTGGACTATTACTGATGTTGCAACATTGTTTTCTTATTATGAATTGTTTTTTTTCGATTCCATTTAATTTATATATTGTTGCTGTTGGCGTTGTTGTTTAGAAAGTTCTCTTATTGCAGCAGGTAATAAATATTTATTCACCGCATCAGTAAGCTTTTCTGCTACCTCTCCTTTATTATATATTATTATTACTTTTTCAATTTTCTACTTCAGTCAAAATTTCCTAAAACCATATAACTTTTTTCCCTTCATATTCTATAGAATCAGATTGAATTTTGAGGGGGAAACGTTGGGATTGAATTCACGGCTCTTCATTGGATTTACGTTGTTTTTATTGTCCTTATCATTGGCTTAATGGTTAAACGTCACGATACCACCCTCATTTGTGTACTAGGCAGCAATCGTTGCTACAGCCCTTTAATAAAAATACTCACTGGTATAACGGTCCCATTCCTGCTAATATTCCAATCATCGTTTTACCCCCTAAAATATGTCACTATCTTCTCTATAATTCTAACAATAGCACCCAATTTCCTTATAAACAGTTAGACCCAATACAGCAAAAGAGCGCAATCCTTCCTGGATAACGCCCGATTCTTGAAGAAGCTACTGCATATTGTCTTCGTACTGTGTAGCAGGTAATTAATTTTTAACAAGCTTAGATGTGTCTTCTTCATCTACACGATACTTTCCCCTTAATGCTCGAATTTTCCCTGCTACATCTGCTTGTTCAATGTTTTCTTTTGCATAACGTTTCACGTCATTATTCCCGACGCATACGCTATGTACTGCATGTTCAAACAAGCATTGGTCATTGCTATCATTCCCAAAAGCAATAAACTGTTGAATGTTCAACCTATGTAGTCCACTAACTTTATTAATCCCTAGAGGGCTAATGTCGATGGCATGTTCAGTTTTATAGTGTGTGACTATGACTGGAAATGCTTCAAGCACTTCTAACACTTCCTCATTTGGTTGGAAAATAACTAATTTGCAGACTGGAAGTAATTGTTCCAACGGTATGTTCGTTGAATTGGTTTTATCGATATTTCGATAAATAGGATGTGCAATATCACCTGTAAAGGAGTAATCCCACTGACCATCTGCTAAATATTTCAACTGATGTCGATGAATAAGTGTGATGAGTTTGTCCAAAATTTGTTGTTCAAAATGTGTCACTTGAATTTGCCCATGATCATAAGTAAATGTTCCATTTCCTCCAACTAATAGACCTTCATGAAAATCCTTTGGTATGATAGGTACTAAATCACGAATAGGTCTAGCTGAGGCAAAAATCACTTGATGCCCTGCTAACTTTAATTCTTGAAGTGCTTCAATAATTTCTCTATCAATACTTTTACCATCAAAGCAAAGTGTTCCATCTAAATCGAATACAAAGTTCATTTGAATCCCTACCTCTTTATTAATTAACTATAACTATATTAAAATTAATACTATTAATACAGGACAGATGTCTCGGAGGAAAAAATGAATCAAAGTCTATTTAAATCTATTTATAACTACACTTTTACACAAGAACTAACTTCATCCCTTATTGTATGTCCTTTCCAACCAAATGAATACATTCTAAAAGCAGGAGACCAGATAGACGGAATATATTTTTTACTGTCAGGAAGGTATATGGTATCAAGTTTAGAAGTGACTGGGAAAGAGTTACTATTAAGGTACTGCCAACAGCCCTCGATTATGGGCGATATTGAAATATTTACAGATTGTTTAATTGTATCTAACTGTATCGCTGTAGAGCCATGTGAAGTTTTAATTATTCCATTAGAAGTGTACGAAACTCATTTAAAATTTGATAGTAAATTTAATCAATTATTATTGAAAGAGTTAGCATATAAGCTCCTAACTTGCACAATTTCATCTAGAGTTAATGCGCTTTCTCCAGTAAATGTACGTTTAGCAGCTTATTTATGTACTGTTGAATCCCCAACACATGTCAATCAATACATAAAAACAAATTCTTTAGATGATGTTGCCTCATTAATTGGTACTACAAAAAGACATATAAATCGTATCCTAAAGGACTGGACAGAAAAAGGGATTATCATTCGAGAAGATAATGCGATAGAAATTTTGGATCGGGCTAAGATGAAAGAAATTTCTGAAAATGTACGCTTTGAATAAACATGGAAAAACAAAACTTCATAAACTAAATTCTGAGGTTTTTCTTTTCCTTTAATCCTCTCTACTTGGTCACTTCGATTTAGAAGTGATCATTTTTATGTCTATGTTTGACAAAATAAATAGTAGTTATACGTGAAATCAAGGAACGATTATAGTACTTTCGCACTTTGTTGCGCTATGGCTTTTTCATTTATAAACAAAATAAAATCTACAAAAGCTTAATTCTTCAAAACCAATCTATTCCAAATTCTTCTAGTCTAATTCTTTTTTTTGCTTTTTCAACAGTATTTCTATCACTTTTTACTTTTATAAAACTCCATTTTAATTGCTTTAAGGTATTCAAAAACCTATTTTTTCGTAAAAAAATTTATTTAATTCTCTTTTTATAGACTAAGCGCCAATCACCTTCCCATTCTAATTCATAAAATATAGTAAAAATAAGATATTTTTTTTTGAAAATCTTTCTTTATAAAAAATGCCTATAACTTACGGGGTCAAAAACATATGAAAAAGGGAGGTGAAAAAATAATGGGAAAATTGGACCCGCAAAAATTGATTTGTGACAGTTGTTGTGAAAATAATCGAATTTTTTGGCCCCGTATGAAAGCTATTGATGTAGGTTCTATTCAACCTCCTCCAGTTGTTATCCCTGAAGGAACTATTATTCCAATAATAAATAGATATTTTTATATTGTGACAGATGATATTGATTTAACAAATGGAACAACTCTTCCTGCTAATTTATTTACAGATGATACTGGCGATCCAGTAACAGAATTCAAGCTTTTTAATCCCAATGGATATGTCAATCTTTACATCAATGCTGTGATGCAAGAAGGCGGTGCTTATAAAGTAACCCCGGATTCATTAATCCTTAAGCCATTTAATACAACTATTTTTGCCGGAACTCCAATCATTATTGAATCATTGGGTTTCCAACAAATGTGATAGGAGAATCTGCTAAATTATTCTTTTTCCCTTGAAAGGAGGTGAAAAAAATGGCACTTTCAATTATTAATATTCATGTAAACGTTAATGGTACTTCCACAAGATTTTTTGATGTGTTAGCAGCAGATTTAACAGTTGCTGACGGTACTACAATCCCCGCAACTGCCTTTCTAAATGATAGTGGAACTGCTGCGACTGCTTTTCCAGTAGTAACACACGGCTACTATAATTTCTATATAAACGGTGTATTACAAGAAGGTGGATCGTATACAATTTCTGCAACAGAGTTAACTTTTAACGGTGTTACTGGCACAATCTCAGCCGGAACTCCATTAGTAGTAGAAGCTGTAGAATTAGTTACACAAACTTAATGATTAATTTTTAACTAATCGCCTGTTGAAAATGTCTAGCCTTTCTTCTACCTTTTGTACAAGGGTCACTTTATTTCAGGTGACCCTTTATTTTTAATTTCCTGCCAAAGCTCCGATTTGAAAATAGTTATGAAAAAGCTGTTCATATAGAGATAATCCTCTAAAAAACTACACTTCAACTTCAAGCCTATTCAAGAGTGAATGTTTTTCATCTGTACTGCCCAAATTCACAATATTTTAATGTTTAAATTTCAACACAAAAACTGTACCTCTTGCTCCCGATTGGACACTAATGGCTCCATCATGCAAATCAATTAACTGTTTAGTAATAGCCAACCCTAATCCTGTACCCGTTGTATCGTCTGTAGTATTTGTCCCTCGATAATATCGCTCAAAGAGGTTATCAAGCTCCTTCTGAGGGATTCCAGGACCTTTATCAGCAATGGTCAGCATAATTTCATTACCGATATTTTTCGCTTCTACACTTACCTTTGTACCATCAGGCGTATATTTTTTAGCATTAGTTATTAAATTGTCTAAAATGCGCTTTAATAAAAGCTCGTCTGCTTCGAGCTTAACATCCCCATAAACCTTTACAGACACCTGCTCATCTTCATATTGAGGTAACCATATGTTGAGTGGTAATAACACTTTTTCAAGCTGGATCGCTTTATTTTTTAATTGGTACGTATAGGTTAAATCTTGTATAAGAGCATCCATGTACGTCGCCTTCTCCTGCATTGTAGTTGCAAAGTCGCGCATTTCTTCATTTGTCCACTCATAATCTTTAGAAGCAAGCATGGTTGAATAACCATATATAGAGCTTAACGGTGTCTTTAAATCATGTGATAAGCCTGTTATCCATTCTTCACGTAATTGCTCTGCATGCTTAATTTGCCGTTCATTAGAGTCAAGACGTTCCGATAAGTGATTGAGAGATTCATCAACTGGCTTAAATAACTTAAATTTCCTTTTTAATTTACCTGTCTTTCGGTGATGTACCTTCTTATCTCTTACTTCACTGTAATCAAACTGTGTAAGTCGCTCTATTCGAGATAGTATATACACAAGCGGACGAACAAATTGACGAGAAATGCTAATTGATAAAAAGAATACCCCTATTAACATGATAATACTTTCACCAAAGAAGCTGAAAATAAATAAAAACATTGCATTTTTAAAAGGATCTTCCAAAGGCTTGTATGACGGATTTGGCATCCGTACAACTAGTGTCGAGCCATCCTCCAAAGCAGCATTCTCTATAAACTCTTTATGTTCAAAAATATCATATTTCTCTTCTAGCAATTGAGGCTTATGTAGCTTTTTATAACGCTCTCCAATGATCTCTATCCTATCCCATTGCTCATTATAGATTTCAACAGATGCCTTATTGTCTTGTAAATGCTGGAGTACCACATTTGAAATTCCCCCTGTAGCTTTCCAATTTTGCAGTGCCTCCTCAAAAAGTGGTTGGACAGATGATATAGGTAGAAATAACAAATAATATTTAGGAATCTCCCATGTGTGCATCCCCGGGCGTTGAAGAGTCATTATTTCGTTATCTGTCATTCCACATAGTTCACATGAATCTCCTGTGTAATCAACAATATCCATCGATTCATTGAACAAATATAATTGCCCTGCATTCTCTTCAGCTCGCTTCACTAAATAATCAGCAAGCTTAATGGATTTGCCTTTTTCTATGACAGCATTATCTTCAATTTCAGAAGAAGTCATTGTATGAATATTGTCACCCATATGACCAATGAGAGATTGAAAGAAAAACACCAAACAAATAATAAAGCCTGAAATGATTAGTAAATAAAAAATGCTGAAATAAGACACAAAACGAAGCGTTAATCTCCTAGCTGGCTTCATGAAAGAACATCTCCAACAAGTTTATAACCAATACCCCTTACAGTTATAATGTAAGTTGGTTTACCTGGATTCTTTTCAATTTTTTCACGTAGTTTTCGAATATGTACCATCACAGTATTATCATCAAACAAACAATCACCCCATACACGCTCATAAATTTGCTCCTTCGATAATACTTGCCCTGCATTTTCACATAAATACTTCAGTAAGTGAAATAATCGCCCACTAATAATTTCCTTTGTACCATCTACCGTTATCTCTGCTGCATCCATATCAAATGTAAACCCATCACATGTGAATACATGGCTTTTTGACCCAATCTTTTTCTTCATATATCTTGTAAGCTGTACCTTCACCCTCGCAACGAGCTCAAGTGGATTAAATGGCTTCGTAATATAATCGTCTGCACCGTTCATAAAACCGCGAAGCTTATCTGCATCACTACCTTTTGCCGTTAAAAAGAATATAGGCGCTTCACTATGCTCACGAATCATATTCGCCATATCCAGCCCACTCCCATCAGGAAGCATAATATCTAATAGATAAAAATCAAAAACCTTTGCTTTAATTTTATTTTTTGCTTCTTGAACAGTACAGCAAAGTGTAATGTCTAAAAACCCCTCTTTTCTTAATATAATTTCAATCATTTCCGCAATTGCACGTTCGTCCTCTAACACTAAAATTGACGCATCTTGCATACTATCACCTTCTTTTAAGATTAATTTAAAGTAGTCATAATTTCACAATAAGCTTTACCAACCACTATGTATAAGATAACCAATTAAGGAGATTAAACGCAATCAAAAAACGTGTTTCCTTTATTCATACAATACGTGGGTTCGGCCCTTAATAGCTAGTGCTTGTACTCTACATGATAAATGAATATACAACAAAAGCCTCATAAAACAGTGATCTTTTCATCATAAAAAGTCGTATCCCTCTTATAAAACTTTATAACTTTTTATTCAGTTTTTAAGACTTTATTAAGATGCTCATTATCTTCCTATAAGGTTATGCCCATATACTTACACTATATTAAATAGTAAGGTTACATGTTTAGAAATAAAACGAGTTTCTATTATTGATTTATGCAAGGATTTAGTTCACTTAGGATATTACTTGCGAATTTACTTATTGGAAACATAGAAAAGTATATAGGTTGAAATGTGTACCGCGCTAAAAAAGCGAGGTCCATTTGAGCAGATTTTACATTTGTGGACGCACAGAAGGAGGGTAACAGAATGCTGACGTTTATCTATGAAGTATTTGTCTTTTCAATTACTAACTTAATATTTGATAGCTTTGACAAAATAAAAAGAAAAAAGAAATAGCCCTCTTAGCTAAGGTTTCCGACTCAACTAGAAAGACTCCAATGAAGTTGTACATCGAAGAGGTGCTTTGGTCTAATAGCAAAATAATGAATTGGGAGGTTACATTTTTGGGAATAAAACGAGTTTCTTTTATTGATTGTATGCGAGGATTTAGTTTACTTGGGATATTACTCGCGAATTTGCTTATTTTTCAATTTGGAATTATAGGAAAGGATGAAGTAAGGGGTTTATCACAGCTTGATCAAGGTGCACTGTACTTCTTGAAAGTTTTTGTTGTAGACTCATTTATGCCGATTTTCACATTGCTTTTCGGCTTTTCACTTATGAAACTAGTAGAATCTGTACACCGAAAAGGTAGAAAAAGTAGATGGGTAATTCTTCGTCGGAGTATTGGTCTTATTGCATTAGGTTGGCTACATTCAGTAATTTGGGAAGGTGATATTTTAGTAATTTATGGTGTAACGATCCCTTTATTAATTCTTTTTATCAATCGAAAAGCAAAAACTACATTTATTTGGGCAGGGATACTGTTTGTTACTTCTACTGTGCTGTTGTATGGACCAAGTGAGGTCTCAATGAAGCAACAGCAAAGGATTGATACTTATATTGAAAAAGAAAGTCATACATATGTAAATGGTACTTTTGCAGAAACATATGATTTTCGTAAACATGCTGAAATGCCAGGAATGGAAGATCCTTTAGTTTATATGGCCAAAGTGATATTTGGACTAGTTTTACATTTACCATTATTTTTAGTAGGGATGGGTCTAGCCAAAATACGTGCATTTGAACATATGGAGCAGGAGAAAAAGTGGTATATGCTAGGGGCACTTCTTGTACCAATTGGACTGTTGTGCAAGTCTCTAGGACTAATGGAAAATAGTTTTTCTCCTATGTTTTCGATGGGCGGCGCTATGTTATTATCGTTAGGGTATGTATGTTTAGCTGCCTTACTGTATAAATTTTGGCATACCTCTATTATTTCACAGGTCTTTGAATATGTTGGTAAACTATCGCTAACAAATTATTTAATGCAATCCATTATTTGTACGACTATCTTTTATGGCTATGGCTTAGGGTTGTATGGAAAACTTGGTGTCTTTAATGGCATTTTGTTAGGCCTTATTGTATATAGTTTGCAATGTGTAGCGAGCTTTTTCTACTTGAAAAAAAATAAACGAGGTCCATTTGAACAGAATTTACATATGTGGACGCACTGGTCATACCCCAATCATCTAAAGCAAAAAAAGCAAGCTCAAAAAGTCGTTTGTTAGATATGAACAAAGAACCTAAGAAAAGAATTGCCA
The DNA here is from genome assembly GCF_044746345.1 of Lysinibacillus sp. NPDC086135. Classification (NCBI taxonomy): domain Bacteria; kingdom Bacillati; phylum Bacillota; class Bacilli; order Caryophanales; family Bacillaceae; genus Lysinibacillus; species Lysinibacillus sp. NPDC086135. The sequence continues at coordinate 83,863 of NZ_JBIVCA010000005.1, forward strand.
TTTTATAATTTTTTAGAGCGATGTTTTAATCGCTCTTTTTTCATTTAATCCCTATCTAGTGATTCCGGATTTATGCAAACTATTGGTAACTAATTACTAGAGGCTTCACACGGTATTGCCAACGATCTCGGTGTGGGCCTAGCTGCTGTAGTTCCATTAACAAAGGGAATTGCAGTCGTCACTTTAGCAGTCGTTGGCGCCATTACAGGCATAGACGATTCTGGCTTCTCAAATATTTCCTTAGCAGATTCCGTCGGTAGTTTGTTTGGCAATGCATTGGTGGTGGTACTGCTACTTTAACAGCTTTAGGACAAATAACAGCGATCTTTGTAGGAGAAGGAACATTAATTCCACGGGCTTTAATCCCTGCTGCTATTTGTAATGTTAGCCCCTTCGAACTTGCATGGCGTAATTTATTACTAGTGGCGATTGGCCTTGTGAATACAACTATTGTGGCTGTATTTTTAATAAAACATTGTAAAAGTAATGAACTCTTTAGTGGTTCTTTTCTACACAATTATAATGGTATAATTTAACTATACAAATTAGAAAGGTAGATGAGTTCAATGAAAGTTTCCTATTGGCGCGGAGCAAAAATTCGGTTAAGAGCGCCTAAGTCTGAAGACATTCATATATTTGAAAATTTAGATGATGACATACTTAAAAACCTTGATTCAATCGCTTTCCCCCGGACAAATCAGCAAATTGAAGAATGGATAAATGAAATATCACAAGGGGCATCTACTGACAGTGATGATTTTTACTGGATTGCAGAGGATGCTTCAAACAATGTCGTGGGGACAATTGAGGTTTCTGGTTGTGATGGAAAGAATGGGACATTTGACTATGCTATAACGGTATTTCCCCCACATAGAGGAAAAGGGCATGCAAAAGATATGATTTTAACGATTTTAAAGCATTATTTCTTTGAACTTCGCTATCAGAAAGCAACAATTTGTGTTTACTCCTTTAATGCATCTTCTATAGCTCTACATAAAAAACTGCGATTTGTTGAAGAAGGCCGATTAAGAAATATGATTTATACAAATGGTACCTTTTATGACGAGATCTATTTTGGAATGACCAAGGATGAGTTTACTAAAATTCACTCTAATTAGTAAGAGATGGCTTCTGTTCATTGCAGAAGTCATCTCTTTTTTTTAAGGCTCAATATAAAATTTTCTTCTATTCTCATGAAACAGCTGCTGTAATTGATATTCGCTAATACCTAAAACATAAGCTTCACACATTATTTGTTCAACCTTTATAGAAATTTGTTGAAGGCTAACACTCTTTGCTTCAGCAGGCTTATTAACAGTTGCTTTTGAGTTAGGTTTTATAGCGATTATTCCTTTCTTCTGAAGCTCCTTGTAGCTTTTATGAACGGTATGAAGATTAAGGTTTGTTTCGGCTGCTAAATCACGAATTGAGGGCAATGGATCACCATTTTCGCAAATTTCCCCTATGGCTATTTCAAAAAGTAGTTGCTGGGTTAACTGTTGATAAATAGGAATTTTACTCATTGGATCTATTTTTATATTCAATTGTTCACGTTTCCTTTCATATGGCTTATCGCTAAAAGTTGATGTCATTTGTGAAAACGTATATCATGCAAATAAGTTGGTTTGGTAGTGGATGTGCGACTCCTTGGGAATCAGGTCAAAGATGAAACCCTGAAGTACATGTTGTTGGTCACTCAGGTGTTTTCATAGGATGTGAAGTTCATAGCCCGAATCCCTCTATTTTATTTCACTCTTGCTACCCAAACACTTTTCTGAAAGAAGTTAAAATTTCTTTTTCGCAATAAAACTTTGCATAGTAACAGTCATCAATAAAACGAGCAGCAGTGTTCCTATAATATGGAGGCCATACCAAGTTTCCACATCACCCGACATTAGAATATTTGTTGCATACATACTATTACTAGCAGGATTAACAATGTCTATTAATGGATGTAGCCCAGCGATAAAACGACATATTAATAGACTAACAATACTTATTAGTGCAATAAATGCAGTACTTTTAAAAAATGTACTCATCATCGCAACAAACGTAATGATAAATAACAACCAAACACAATAAAATACTAATGCCCATAAAGCTTGTGTCAAAGGAACAGTAGTAAATAAGTACGCTGAATAGCCATAGGACACTGCATAGCCAAGAGCTATACAGATAACAGCCAATATATAATGGATGATGATTTTACTTTTTAAATAAGAAGCTATCGATACTGGCCTTGTTAGGATAAATGCCATCATGCCATTTGCTTTCTCTCCTTGGATAATACTCATAGTAGCAATGACCAGAATAATAATGCCTAGCTGATCAAACTGTGAATTTAATGTTGAGGCAAGTACCTCCTGTCCCACAGGCTTTGCCATCGTAGGATCAATTGTGATACCTTGAACACCACCAGCCGATTGTAAAATAACAGGTAAATAATACATCATAATCGGCTGAGTTAGCCCTAGTAAAATAAATACGATTGGGAGCCACAATATTTTAAACTCCCTTGCCATTTGCTGTACTTCTTTTTTGCTTAATGCAATAAAAGCATTCATTCATTTACACCACCAATTCTAAAAATATTTCTTCTAGATTGTCTTGAATACCCACTTCAAATTTAGTAATCATCACTTTTGAATCCAGTCCGTGCTGTATTAATCGATTAGCATCTGTTTCCAAATTTTCAACGTGGATTTTGAAGCCATTTTCACAGCTTTCGATTTTCTGCACATAAGATAATTGTTCAAGCATTGTTAACCACTGAAAATCTACCTTGCGAATCATTAAAAAGATAACTGATTCTTGATGGCGCTCAAGTAACTCTGATTTTGTAGCATCTTCTATTTTGTGACCATTTTTAATCATTATAAAGCGCTCACAAATTTCCTCCGCATCGCTCAATATGTGCGTTGATATTAAAACTGTCGTTTCTTTTTTTATCTCTTTTAATAAATTTAACACTTCTCTTCTTCCTATTGGATCTAGCGCTGATACCGGTTCATCCATAATCATTAAAGCCGGCTTATGCAACAATGCTTGTGCAATGCCGAGACGTTGCTTCATACCACCTGAAAATGTCCCGACATGAATATGTGCTTCTTTCCCTAAGCCTACCTTTTCTAAAAGTAATGGAATTTCTTTCTGCAATTCATTTTTTGATATGCCTGAAAGTGTTCCCATAAAGGACAATGTTTCAAATGCTGTCATCCATGAGAAAAAATTAGGAAACTGAGGTAAATAACCAATTTGATTTCTCATAGATGAAATCTTTTGACCATCAAGAAGAATTTCACCTTTGTCTGCATTCAGCATGTCTGCAATGATTTGAATTAACGTGGATTTCCCCGCTCCATTTGGTCCAATTAATCCAACACACTCATTGGAATCAATGACCATTGAAAAATCATTCACGGCTGTTTTTTGTTTAAACTTTTTCGTAATATTTTTAATCTCTAAGCGCACGTTTATTTACATCCTTTCTACCAATAATGAAATATAGAACAGAACCAATTGAGTTACAGAACAAAATAATAATTGTCCACATCAGTATGTTTTCTCGCGTATCTCTGTGCCGATATAAATCGAATAAAGCAACAATGATTAGAACAAATCCTACGAATAAAAATGGCAGAATGATTGGAAGTATACTTGCCCAATCCAATTGGCTTAAATCATCAAAACCATAGTGTAATTTCATTTCTAAAACCCCCAATTCATTATCGTTATCAATAATGATAACAGAAGATGTAAATAATTTCATTACCTTTCTACTGTACATCTGTAAAAAAAATATATAGTATATTTATTGATAATGTTCTCATATTGATAACATTTGATTGCTTCCCTTGATTCCATTTGATAGGAGGATCGTTTTTATGCGGAATAAAGCAGAGGTTTTAATGCACCCTGTGAGAATGAAAATTTTACAAGCTCTAATGCACGATAAAGAAGAAGGCTTAAGCACTTTGGAGATGATTTCTATTATAAAGGATGTACCTCAAGCTACTTTGTATCGTCACATCCAAATTTTAATGGATGAAAACATCATAAAAATTGTGAAAGAGCGAAAAGTACGTTCTGTCACAGAAAAATTTTATGCATTAAATGAAGGAGCAGAAAAACTTAGTCAGGAGGATTGGACACGACTAACAATCAAGCAAAAATTAAATTATGTTTCTAACTATCAATTAGCTTTACTATCTCAATATCAAAATTATTTAAATTTACTTGATGAAGAAGAAAGACTTGCAGATTTAGCAACTTTCTCATTTATCGATTTGACATTAACGACTAATCAATTTATGAGTTTTGAAAATGAATTAAACGATCTAATAATTAAATACTATAATATGGCCGACTCAAGCAAAGAGACTGAGACAAAAACAATTGCTATAAATATTATTCCAAAACCTTAAGTAATATTTTTACGTAAAGAAATGGAGAAGATTTATGAAAAGAAGAAAGACAGTTGAAAACACACGAAAATTTATCATGATTATAGTTGGCGCCATCATCGCAGCATATGGACTAGAAGCGGTATTAATACCGAACGATGTCATTGATGGTGGCGTGACAGGTATTAGTATTATGGGAGCACACCTCTTTGATATTCCATTAGGCGTACTGCTCTTTGTATTAAATATTCCTTTTATTTGGATTGGCTACAAACAAGTAGGTAAAACTTTTGCATTGATGAGTTGTACTGGGATAGCAGCTCTTTCTATTTCCACAGTTCTTATGCATGATGTTAAAACAATTTTAGGTCCAAATGATCCGTTATTAATTGTTTTATCTGGTGGTATGCTACTAGGTGTTGGGATTGGGATTGTTTTACGTAACGGTGGGGCGTTAGATGGCTCTGAGGTTTTAGCCGTGTTGCTATCACGTAAAATTCCGTTTTCAGTCGGGGATATTATATTATTTATTAATGCCTTTATTTTCTTAGGGGCAAGCTTTATTTTTGGCTTAGAGAGCGCATTATACTCAGCTTTAACGTACTATATTGCGAAAAACGTTATCGATATTATTCAAGTAGGTTTAGAAAAATCAAAAGATGTTCGTGTTGTCAGTGCAAAATCAGAAGAAATTGGGGATGCGATACAAGCTCGTTTAGGACGTGGTGTTACATATACAAAAGGGCGTGGCGGTTTTTCTAATGAACCAACGGATATATTAAACTGTGTCATTAACCGTATGGAAGAAAATAAACTTGTGTCGATTATTAAAGATATCGATGAAAGTGCCTTTGTAGTTATTTCTGATGTATCAGAGGTACGTGGTGGTAACTTCAAAAAACGTGATATCCACTAAACAAAAGGTAAGAAAGTAAGTCGTTCATAAACTGCATCCCCATTGTTACATATCTAACAATGGGGATGCAGTTTTTTATGACTAAATATACAAGTGAACTTAAACAGGTATTACATTTTTTTCATTACGGGAGATTGCTAAATTTTGGCAAGGAGTTCGCTAAATTTTAGCTTTTCTTCTCCATGACACTAATTCCAATGCCCATAAATACGACTGTCATAAATAATAGTAGGCTTAAAGGTTGTAATAACTCTACATAAGAACTATCATTAATCGTCACACCTTTTAAAATCTCTAAACCATATGTGATTGGCGAAATATAAGATAGAGCTAAAATTACTTTAGAAGTAACGATTTCTAATGGCCAGTAAGCGCCACCTAGCATCGCAAATGGTACTGCAAGAAACGCCATCACTGTATTAAATATACTAGGTGTATTCGTAATTGAGGCGATAAATATGGATAGTGCAACGATACACAATAGATACGGTATGACTGCGATTAAACTTGCTACAAACCCTCCGTAAAACTCTACACCAACCCCAAAATAAAAAATGCAAAATACTAATACGATTTGAAGATAGCCTATTAAAAACGCATAAGCTAGATTGGCGGCATATACTTTCCATTTACTAATATTTGAAACCGTTAAACGATTCCAAATACCATTTCTACGCTCCATGACGATATGATTGACACCGTTGGATACCGTATAAATAACCATAAACAGTGCAAAGCCAAATAGAGTGTGAAGTCCAGAGTCCCATTTAAATCCTTTTTCATTGGCAAAGTTTGCATACTGAATATCAAATGATGGAGCTGTTTTCGCTACTGCGATCGCACTTGTTACCTCATCCTGCAAATCTGTAGGAAAAGCTTTTATCATCGCATCATTTTGAACCACCTGACTATAAATTCGGTCTAGTTCATGCTGAACCAATTTGGAATTCATAAAATCAACAGCCACCAGTAACTTATAGCCGGCTTCCTGTAATAAAATTGCTACATCGACTTTACCCGTTTCAACTAAATCTGTTGCTTCATCCTCACTATAAATCGTAAATTCGTAATTTTTATTACTTTCTAACTCAGTCAATACTTGCTTTGTCATTTCCTCACTTAAAGTCGAATGGACTGCAATCGGCTGCTTTATTTGTTGTCCTTGCCCTATCAAATACGCATAAAGACATATAATAATAGTAGTTAAGATTAATGAACTAGGCTTTCTTTTTAATAATAAAAATTTTGTCTTGAGTATATTTATCATGCAATACCACCTCTTCTCGGGAACAATAAAAAGGCGGTTGTTGTACAAACCACTGCTACAGCCGTTAATATCCATAAATAAGATGAAATCTGGCCAAGCCCTCCACCTTGCTGTATCGTTAAATAACTTTGTAAGGCTGCTCCATTCGGTGTCCAGCTCCCAATTTTCGCAAGAGTTGGTGCAAAGGTACTTAAATTAAAAAAGCTACCACCAAATAAAGCTAAAATTGATACGATAACTGAACCAAACACATTAGAAAACTCTGCCGAATTAAAGCGGTAGTTAGCCGCTGATAGTAATGCAGCAATACTCCCAACAACAATTGCCAGCATCAATGTCACGAGTAAATGTAAAGGCAATTGTACAAATGAAATATCAAGCATAAGATAGACAACTACAAATACAATGGACACTTGAATGAATGACAAAATAACAGTTGAAACAATAACCGCTAATAAATAAATGATCGGATGGATATTTGCTAGTAAAATACGATCAAAAATATGCATATGCTTTTCTAAAAATGCTTGACTGGCGATTGTCCCTGCTATATATAAAATAAACATGACAGTCATACTAAACGTATAATATACACTCGTTGAGACGGGCTCCTGTTGATTCACTGTCTGAACGGTAGATGAAATATCTGCTTTTGGTAATATAACATCCCGCGTTAATAACCCTTTTGAACTAAGCTCTGCCATAAGCGAATATTGATATTGAAATGACTTTAAAATATTTTGTACAATCGTTGAAGCAATTTCTTTCTGTTCGTTTAAATACACATGTAAGGCTGGAATATCTCCTTTCGCGAAAAGTGATGTATAAAATTGCTTTGTAAATCCAGCTGGTATTTCAAGTATTACATCGTACTCTCCTTCTTTTTTAAGCACATCCATATCACTTGAAGCAAGCTGAGAGACAGTAATAAATTGTCGCATATCCTCCTGCTCTAGCAATTGCAAGAGCATAGAAATGGATAGCAGTTGTTTAAGGCTTTCCCGTGAATGTACATCAGTCCTCAGCTCACCTTGTGATTCCTGCAAAAATGCCGCCAACTCTTGCTGCTCATCCTCATGTTGTACAATCGCAACCTTTACATCAATTGGACTATTATCCCCATCCATTAATGAGCCGATCGCAAAACTTATTATAGATATAAGGCCTATCGGCATTACTAGTAAAATCACCAACTCTTGAGGGTGACGCCACAATACTTTTAACTGTTTGCGAATAAGTGCTAAAAACATCACGGATCCCCCCTAATTCCTTAATGCTCTACCAGTTAAATGTAAAAACACATCTTCCAATGTCGGCTCTTTGACATGAAAACTTTTAAGAACTATGTCATGCTTCTCACATAAAGGTAATAACATCGGAAGGAAATTGGTATTTTTCGCTACACTAAAGGAAATATCCGCATCCTTTACTTGGAAATTAGATAAAAAGCCTTGTTTCATAAGCACATCAACAAAATCATTTGAATGCTTTTCTAGCTTTAAGACAATTGTTTTTTCTGAAGATAATATCGCCTTAATTTCTTCCTTTTTACCAGCTGCAATTATATGCCCTTTATCCATAATATAAATGCGATCACATAAATACTCGACTTCCTCCATGTAATGACTCGTATAAATAATCGCTGTATTGGCCTCTTTATTCAGCCTCTTCACAGTTTCTAAAATATACTTTCTCGATTGCGGGTCAATGCCAACTGTCGGCTCATCCATAATTAAATATTCAGGCTCATGAAGTAAGGCAACACCAATATTTAAACGTCTTTTCATCCCGCCAGAAAAATGTTTAACAAGTTTTTTCGGCTCATTTTCGAGTCCGATTTGCGCTAGTACTATACGAACCCGTTCCTGCAATTTCAGACGCGGTATTTTGTAGACATCCCCAAAAAACTCCAAATTTTCACGTGCTGTTAGTTCCTCATACAAGGCAATTTCTTGCGGTACAACCCCTAGTACTTTACGTAAGGAAGTTGGATTTTTTAAAATGCTTTTATGCTGTAATAAGACATCACCAGCTGTTGGTTGAATCAAAGTCGACATCATCGCAATTGTCGTTGATTTTCCAGCGCCATTCGGTCCAAGAAGACCAACAATTTCGCCAGGCTCAATGTAAAGGCTCACATCATCCACAGCGTTTACTTTTTTAAATGTTTTTGTTAGATTAACTACTTCAATCATTCAACGGCCCCCTTTCTCTAAAGAATAGCAGTTGCATATTGACTAGACGACTAGCTTCCGTCATAAAAGGCAGTGACTGAAGTCATTTTTTATACCGGACGAATAAGGTTTGCCAAATGAAATGCATTATGAATGCTTATATCATGCTTTACACAATTCCATTCCGTACAGCATAGATCGCTAACTGGGTCCGATCTCGTAGTGTAAGTTTCTGTAAAATATGTGTAAGATGATTTTTCACTGTACCAACCGATAAAAATAACGAATCCGCAATTTCTTTATTCGTTTTACCCTCCCCAATTAATTGAATAATCGTTAATTCACGCTCTGTTAGCGTAGAAAGCTGTGGTGTTGAGACTTTTGCAGTCGTTTGTTGCAACAACTTAGGCATTAGCTTGGCGGCAACATCTTCTTGAATAACCATGCCCCCATCTAATACACTATGAATGCTCGCTATTAGCTTTGCTGGTTCGGACGACTTGACAAGAAAGCCGCTTGCACCATCTTTTAATGTTTGGAAGGCATACTCTTCATCATCAAATGTTGTCAAAATCAGTATTTTTACATGTGGAAAATGACTGCGTATATGCTTTGTCGCCTCTATTCCACTCATCTCTGGCATGCGTATATCCATTAACACAAGATCGACATATACTTTCTCAAGTAATACTAAAGCATCCCGCCCATTGCTTGCTTCTGCCGTAATTTGCAATGTCTCATCTTGCTCAATCATCATTTTCAGACCATTTCGTACAATAGTTTGATCTTCCACTAGTAAAATTCGTTTTTTCATTCAAACTCTCCCCTTCATCGGAAAAGATCCATCAACTATAAATTGTTGCTCCGTTTTATGTATGCGTAACTCTCCGCCAATTTCCTGTATTCGTTCAGTCATATTTTTTAGCCCAAAACCATGAACAAGCGGTGTCTGTTTCATTGATTTGTTTTTAACTTGAAAGCTAATATGTTGTAATGAATCTTTCCCTAAAATGATGTCGACTTCCTTTGAATCACTATATTTCATCGCATTTGTTAAACATTCTTGTAAAACGCGATAAAGCACTATGCTTTGCTTATTGGAAATGGGTAATGACAGTACTCCCTTTTCAATAGTAAAACGAATATGTAAACGACTTTCCATCTCTAGCCTTCGAATTAAGTGTAGCACCGATGTAATGCCATATGCCTCGCTCGATTTTAATTGCCGAACCGCATACCTTGTTTCGTTTAAACTTTTACGCGCTAATTGCTTAATATCATCTAACGCGTCATGCCCATACTGAATAGATATCATCTCTGCTTGCATGAGTAATGCAGTTAAATTATGTCCTACCGAATCGTGTATATCACGTGCAATTTTTGTGCGCTCTTCTGCTCGTACAAGCTGATCTTGCTCAACGGATAGACGTTTTAATGCACGATATTGCCCTAATAATTCTTGGTACAAAATACTTTTTTCACTGTATGCTTGAATGTAATGACGCATCCCCAATGAACATACAGAAAGAGCAATCAGCATTAGCATCCCGTATAATGGCAGCCACCGCAACAGGACAAATATCATACCGATTACAGTCAAGATTCCTATAAGAAAATAATAAAACTTTGCCTGTAGTAGAAAAGCGCCCTCTATTATAAAGAAAGCCAAAATCGGCAATGCATACATTATATTAAGTGAAACAAATACACTACAAAATAATATAAGAACAATCGTTATGTAACTTATAACTCGCAACTTTTTCAAAAGAGGTGTGATGAAATATAAAGTTAAAATAACCGTACAGATGAAAAAAGCGGCTGTTAATGATGCATCCGTGTAATAAGTGTGAACTAGGAAAATCGTCATTAATAGCAATATACAACTATTGCGAAAGAGAAAATAGTTCATAGATTGACTCCATCCTATTCTATTATTTTCAACTTATTATACATCTTTTCAATTCCTTAAAATGTATTCACTTACAAATATCAATAAAAAAAACACTAGACATACCATAAATATGTCTAGCGTTTTTGAACATCCGTTCTCTTGTTCTCCAGCCTTACAGTTAAATCATTAAAGTCTTCGATTACATCTTCCATTGATAATTTTTTAACTAATACAATCCCCTTTTGAATAGATTTAGATGCTTCTTCAAGTTTATTTGCTTTGATTTGGGCATCTGCAAGGCAATACCAATAAAACCAGGCATCCATTTTTGAAATTTTTTCTTTATAAAACATTTGGATGATCGGATAGTAATTTGAATATAATTCTTCGTTATAGACCAACTTTTCACCATTCCATTTTAGTACATCCACTAAATAGCTATCACCAATATACATTTGCCAAACTGCTAGACCAACTTTTTGTACACCATTTACAAAGTCCATTTTATGATAAGGAACCTCAGCAATCTTTTCGAATGAGTTATTGATCCATTGGAACACTTCTAGATTGCTTCCCATCGCCGCTCCAATTGTCACACCAAATAAATATTCTTTTGTGCCATCACCAGTAATATCTACCAAACCAGAAAAATCCAAATCGACTCCTTGCGTTTTAGTTTCCCAAATCTTTCGCCAATCTGTATTGTGTTTTTTTAGCACTATTGATCCAAACTGAGAAGGGTAATCCTTTGCTTTAATTTTATAAGTGAATATTATTTCTTTCTGTCCATCGTGGTCAAAGTCATAAAATTGAATTGGCCGTGTGAAGAAAGAATTTTTAGGGCTTATAAGCGACGCATTCGATGGCATAAATCTACTTACAATTTTCTTTAAGTCTTCTTCCTGGTTCTCCTTAGCGTGAACAAATATTGGGCTAAAGCAAACTGCAAAAAGTAGCCATAATGTAAATAGCACCATTTTCTTCATCAAAATGTCCCCCTTTTACAGCCAAATAAAACATATAGTATTGACGTAATTAGAAAAGAAATTCTTCAATAAACTTGTAAGATGACGAAGTACAATCAATTGCGTTAAAATATTTTCTAAAGACGATTGATATATGCGTATCTGTCTTTGAGGGTTCTCTATCCATCATTTTGATCGTTCTATCCGTCACTTTGACGATTCTATCCGTCACTATTAACATCATGGTATAAAAAAGGAGACATAAATGGACTTATTTATCGCAAGTAATCGCCAATTACCTATCCGTTATTACGATAATGAAGCGATTTGGATTCGTCGCGGTTGTTTAAGTTTACATCAATTAACGCTGCCCTTTTTTGTAGAAGTAGAAATAAAAGACACACGTCATTTATTGAAAATTACAGAATATGTTCAAGAAGTCCAAAAACAATATAGCTATACAGAAATTCAAATTATTATTAAGGACAAAAATATTTTTCTGCACTTACAAAAGAGCCTCCCCCACTCTAATGCCAAACATATTCTCACTATTGAGCAACTAATTCACCCGTGAAAAAAGGTAGCATTGCACTAATGCTACCTTGCTATTTATTATAAAGCTGTAACAGGAAGTTCGATGATAAACTGCAACATACCATCCGTATACTTCGCGCCAATTTTGCCCCCATGTAGTTCTACAATGCTTTTAGCAATAGCAAGTCCAAGCCCCGAACCTTCCGCTACACTTGTTCTAGATTGATCTTTTTTATAAAATCGCTCAAATAAGCTCGTTAGCTCTTCGGATGTAAATTCATCACTTTCATTAGCGACACAGATTTGAACATTACTTTCTTTTCTTTCAAGAGAAACAAAAATCTCGCCATTACCTGTACTATATTTAATGGCATTCATTAATAAATTATCAAAGACCCTGACAATTTTTTCAGAATCTACTGTAGCGAAGATCCGCTCCTCCGAGAAATTTTTAATAAATGTACGATGGTTTTCCTCCGCTTGCGGAATCAACTCCTCAATTAACTGATCGAGAAGCTCATTCATACATATATCTTGTTGCCCAAGGACAATGTTCTCATTCGTTAGCTTCGTATATTCAAATAAATCTTCAATCAGGTTCTTTAACTGTTCGGATTTTGAGAAAGCAATCTTTACATACTCATCATATTGCTCCTTCGTGTCGTACTTTTCATCTCTTAACAATCTTAAATAACCCATAATCGAAGTAAGTGGTGTTCGTAGGTCATGTGAGACATTAGTAATCAATTCATTTTTTTGTTTTTCAATCCTTCGTTCCATCTCTATATTCGTCATAATTGCTTCGGCCATATGATTTACATTGTCTGTTAATACAGCAATCTCATCTTGCCCTTTTTTCTTAATGCGATAGGCTAAATTTCCTTTAGCGATTTCCATAACCCCCTCCGCCAACAACTCAATTTGATTCATTTTTCGTTTCGTTATGTATAAGAATGAAAATGTAAAAACTACAATTGCACTAAATAATGGGATAAGGCCCTCATTCGAACTTGCGATAACCATCCCTTCAGGAATACCGCTGACAAACAAATATAAGTTTTTATCTTCTATAGTTAAAGGATAAAATGCAATGAATTCTTGCCTCAATTGCTCGATTGCTGGTACCTCATAATTATTGAGTGGATGGTTAATCGCAAAGTCCATTACATTCCGAATCTTATAATGCAAATTGATTTGTTTCTCTTCCACTTGCTTTGTTTTGTATAAAACATTTCCGTTCTCATCGGTAACGATTACTTTTAATGCACTTTGTTCCATTTCAAATTTATGATTTTCTGATTCAATCATTTGCTGTAATGCTGCTAAACTATTTTCATTGCTGGCTAGATCTGCGGCACGCTGCGCTTGATCATTTATTTCCTGCATCCCTTGACTATAATCAATCTTAACTGCCGGGTTGATATTCAAAGCAAACGAAAGTGCGGCTTTTGCTCCAAGTAAACCTAAAAATGCACAAAGAATAAAAGTCGTCAATAATTGAATTCTAATGCTTCGCCGAACTTTTGTTATAGCAGTTACAATGAACATTTTTAGTTTGTTTAATAAGAAAAGTATTAGCTTAATGATCTTTCTCAATTTTATAACCTACTCCCCATACTGTTTTAATATATTGAGGATTTCTTGGTGTTGTCTCAATTCTTTCTCGAATCTTCCGTATATGTACCATTACCGTATTTTCAGACTGTATAGCCTCTTCCTTCCAAACCTTTTCATAAATTTGCTCAGCGCTCATGACTATGCCTTGATTTCTTGCAAGTAACTCAAGAATTGAAAACTCCCTTGGCGTAAGCTTTACCTTTTCATTGTTGACGATTACTTCATGTGTGTCGGTACTGATTCGCATATCACCAATTTCTATCTCATTTTCGTTCATCCTATCTAGTCGATTCATTTTGATATATCTACGAAGCTGAGATTTTATGCGCGCAATTAGCTCTAAAGGGTTAAAGGGTTTTGTTACATAATCATCTGCCCCTAATGACAATCCAACGATTTTATCCATATCCTGAGACTTTGCTGACAGCATAATAATTGGCATCTCGGCTATTTCCCTTACCTTCATACACATTTCAATGCCATCCACTTTTGGCATCATAATATCTAGGACAATTAAATGTACTTGATGCTTCTTTAAAAGACTTAAGCCTTCCTCTCCATCACTTGCTTCTAGAACATCATAGCCCTCATTTTTTAAATAAATTGCAATAAGATTTCTAATCTCTTTTTCATCATCAACTATAAGTATTGTTTCTTGAGTCATCTAATCCCACCAATTTCAAAATATAGTAAACTATCAGGTTGTATATTAATCAGACCTAGTACCATAACGTGCGGTTGATTTCCGTTCCGACTGGGCGCTTTGTAGCTGTCGCTTTGCTTTCGCTACAGAGAACATTTGCCGCTGACGCTTCGCTTTCGCGCAGAGCAGAGCTTCCTGGGGGCGTCCGATGAGCCGCTTTTGGTGCTGCTGTCGCTACGCTTTCGCACAGTCAAAACATTTTGTAGCTGACGCTTCGCTTTCGCTACAGAAAACATTTGGTGCTGCCGCTACGTTAACACTACGCTTTTGCACAGAAAACATCCGCTGCGCTGCAGGATCTCGGGCCAGCACGATGTTGGTCACGAAGGCGTTATCACAGGATGTGATGCTTTTAGCCTTCGTTCCTCTATCGCTGATCCCCGAGGAGTCGCCCAGTCTCCACTCCAATCAACTATTTACATAGTAGAAGTTTTAACAAAAGCATCCACAACTTTTGGTGATAAACCCAATTTTAACTATTTTTTTATTTTTCGTATATAAAAATAATAAAAACGTCTTACAATGCCGTCTTTAATTTTCGTCTATAAAAATAATAAAAACATCCTATAATACCGACGAAAGCGCCAAAATATATACCGTATTTTGTTGCTAGTATGGAAATGTTTTCAATGTGTTTTCCAAAGAACAAACCAAGTGTAAAGTATATTAATGTCCAAACAAAGCCTGCTGAATAGTAATACAAAGCGTATTTTTTAAACGACATGTTGTTCATACCTACTAAGTATGGAAGTATATGCCTCACAATTGGTATGAAATAGCTTATAACTAAAGCGAAATGACCATATCTATCTATTAGTTCTTTTGACTTTAATAAATACTTAGCCTTGTTCTTTTTCACCAATTTATCAAGTACTTTATGGCCAAACACTTTACCAAGGATAAATCCTAAGGAAAGTCCTGAAACTGCACCAAGATAAGTTATTACAAAAGCTTTTAACACACTCATTTTTTCTAACGAAGACATAAAGCCACCACTCATTACGATCATCTCATCTGGGAGTGGCATACCCACGATTCCTAGCCATAAGCTGAAAAATAAAGCAAAATAACCATATTGTTCGATATACGATAAAAGATCCTGTAGCCCCATTAACTAGCCCTCACATTTCCAAGTTTGCAGCTTAGCACATAGGCTGGTGGCAAATTAATCCATACTTTTTCATGTGAAATATCCTCAAAATATTTTTGGATAAAGGATTTCCTAACAAGTGAATATTGGAATGTAATAAATTTACCGTCCTTTAAACAATCTTTTACATTCCGTAAAATACGTGCGGAAACGGCAGGATTCAAAGATGTAAAAGGTAATCCAGATACAACATAGTCAATTTTTTCGATATTTAATGCAGACATATACATGCATAAATCCTCAGCCGATCCATGGATAACGATTACACTTGGCTCAAGTTCAAATTGTTTACGTAGCTTTTCACAAAAAATTTCATTATTCTCAATAAGAATTAACTTTGTTGACGGCTCTTTTCTTTTCATTATTTCTTTCGTAAATGAACCTGTACCCGGACCTAGTTCAACAATACATTGGGCATTTTTAAAACAAATTGTTTCGACCATTTTTCTGGCTAGTTTTTTTGAACTAGGTGAAATCGCACCTATAGTTTTTGGATGTTTTATAAATTCAGTAAGGAACGTTATTAATTGCATAATTTTTCTCCCCGATCATGAGTAATTATTAGATACTTTTACTATAAAAGGTATTTCTTAAAGAATTGCGAGGAGATTTCTTAAATTTTTCTTAAGAGTTCACATTATTTACCTTTATTTATAATGGGCTAACTATGATTAAGTCTATGTTTTCATGTTCTTTATGTAGGGCGTAATTTAAGGTAAATTTTATTTATTAGTATTTCATCGTATTCTCATGTGAGGTACGAGTTGGGTACGGGGCCCTGGGTGATTCAGCTTCTATATTTGTTACCTGGGCCAACCAAGCTATTTCAACTTTACTTGCTCCTGCTTTGGCTGCATCCATTCCAGTAAACGTTCCTGTTTTAGCACGCCATCTAGCTCCATCCGGCTCAATATATGCAACCCAACAAAACGATGCTTTAATACATCTAAAACATTTTCAGCCAGCTTGTCTTGTAGCATAAGTGTCTGTTAAAACGATATATTTATTATTATCTGTGGAAGACTTCTCTTACTGTGTATTACCACTTGCTGCCTTTATCATTGTCTTTGACGTTAATCCCTAAGGAGTCGCCTAGTCTGCAATCCAAATAGGAGGGGTACAAATTGGAGTACACGTTAAATGAGTACCCTTCTACCCTATTACTTCAACATTTCCCCCACTTTATACGACTTAAATTTCCCTTAAGAGTCAGAAAAGGTTTTCAGGTCATTGGTTCTAATGATTATTTCCTACACAAAATAGTCATACAATTGCTTCCAGTAGAATAGAAACCTATATAGAGTTATTCGGAAAAATATAGTGGGGTGTAAAAGGATGCTTAAACTAAATGCTGCAAAAGAAACGGTACTCGGAATTGTGCAACATGACCCATTGTTTGTCGAAATACAAAATACGCCTTTAGAAGAAATGCTTTATAATGACGACTATTTAGCGCATATTGAAGAATCAAATCATTATTCCATTGCAGAAGTCGCAGGTTGGTTTGAAATTACGGATGCGATGCTTCGCTATTACATTAAACCATTTGAACAGTATATTTTTGATAATGCTTCGAATAGCACAAACACCAATATTCGTTTGAATCTTCCTGCCATCTTAAGACTTCGTATGATTTTACTGTTAAAAGATGAACACCGCGTCAGAGGCTTAAAACTTTTACTAGGGATTGATGACAACGGTCAACTCTTCAAACATCAAATAACTGCGACAACTATGGGCACTGATGATTTAGCGAATAAAGTTGATATTCTTGGAAATGTTCTGCAACAAATGATACAAACAGGACTTTTCAATATTACTCCAAACGAAGAACATGGATCCTTACAAGTAACGATCAATCAAGACTTTCTCGCTCAAAACATTCAATTAGTATCCTCGGAATCGGAGCTTCAAGTAGAAGAGATTCAAAAAGAAACAGTTGAACTTAAACAAAAAAATGAAAATCTACAAAAGCAAATTTCGGAACTGCAAGAGCGTAGCGTAAAGGATATTGTTCAAAAAATTCGTGAACGTCATATCGAAAATGGAATTGTGTCGACATTACGGACAGAAGCATTACAGCAATTTGCGATGGAAAATAAGGCAGGCTTTTTCAGAAAAACTTTTCGTTCCTCTCAAATTGAGATGGAAAAGGAGCAATTTGTGTTGAATTATATTTCGAAGCACTTAGAAGAACGTTTAGAAGTAGCACTGAATGATTATTATGGAGAATAAATGTCTTCAAATTGATATTACATGTAAAATTGACATCTCTATGCAGAGAACATGAAGGAGTCTTTTTAAAGAAGCCATTCATGTTCTTTTTTCAATATAAAAAACAGTCCAAGAGGTGAATTGTATGGCAATGATCGAGGTCAATAATTTAACTAAAAAGTTTGGGAGTTTTTACAGTGTACAGAATGTGGAATTACAAATCGAAAAAGGTAAAGTGTTCGGATTTTCAGGACCAAATGGGGCATGTATATATAGATAAATTTTCCGTTGATATGATAAAATGGAACAAAAAGGGTTCATCACCAAAAGTTGAGGATGACTTTTCTTAAAACATCTACTATGTAAATAGTTGATTGGAGTGAAGACTGGGCGACTCCTCGGAGTTGACCACCAAAGCTATATAACTGTTCTAGGGAATATCTAGTCTAATGGAGTAAAATTACCATAGTCTTTATTTCCACTCATTTGATAACGAAATGATTCAAAATGTTCTAATCGTAATAGGTTTATAGAAATATAATTAATAAAAACCGATGAAATTCAACTAAATATAAAATCTCATCGGTTTTTAAATTTGAAATACTCACTTATTTCCCCCATATATTATTCTTGTACTTCTAAAGTGAATCTTGGAGCAGATTCTATCAAATACTCTATGTGGCTACTGCCAATATATTTTTCAAAAGGGTTGCTAACGCTATAACTTATAATTTCATATAACCCTGGTTTCTCAGGTGCAGTAAAGTTCAACTTTCCGATTACAGTACCTTTTTCAGGTACTTCTAATATTAAATAAGGGCTATCATTTATTGGAACATGATTAAAGCCTAATGTAGCTAACAATAGAACCTTGCTTCTCTTTTTACTAGGAGAAGATACGTTGTACATTAAACTAAAACTTTCGTTCGGCTTAACTTTGATAGAAGCAGGAGTTAAAGGCATAATTCCTGTATCCATGATACTATAATCATAATCTTGATTTAATGTATAACTATAGTGCAATTCACTTGTCGCATCCGATTGCACAAAATTGGTTTTATTGATAAAATCATCATTATCTAAATCAAAAATAATATCTTGAATGATTGTTGCTCCATACCAATCTATGCTCTTGTTAAAATTTTTTGCGTGTAGTTCAGGAGCAATGGAAAATGTTATCATTAATTTATGAGCGCCAGATTTTTCTAAATCAGATGTTAAATATAAAGGTAATTCAATTTCATATTTATCATCCAAAGAAAAAGTGTAATTTTTTTCATAAGAACCATCTTTAGTTACTTTAAAACTTATTGGTTGATAGTCATAATAGATATTTAGAATAAAATTTCTATTTTTCCCATTATTATTAAACATAATTGTAATTGGGTTCAATAAATCAGAAATATACAATGTATTATTTGCTTTATAACTATCATTATCTGTCCCATTGTAGCTATTTTCATTAAAGACATCTATCCCTATGCTACTCTCGAAATTTTCGTATTTTGTATTATCCCACTTATGAATTTGTGGAGTTGGGCTACTACATCCTACAATAAAAAAAGCGGCGAAAAGTAAAAGATTGATTAATTTTTTCATTTAACATCCCTTTACTATAAATAATGATGAGATTAGAACATAATTATATTTGTCCCAATTTCACAAAAGAAGTTTATATCCTATTAGAGAAATTACAGTTCAGTTTTTGACAATGTAGCTGTTTGTGTTCCAGAGCTTGAAGTATCTCTAATTTCGCCATACGCAGTCCAAGTAACTGCATTCTTTGTAGAACGGCTGAACAATTTTTTCGTTGTTGTAGATGAATCATTATACGCATGATTTGTTTCAGGAGGAATACTACCATTTGCATCTGTTCCAGAGATTTTAGCGTATAGATAGTATGCAGTGCCAGCATATGTTGACATAGTTGAATACGCATAGTCCTTACCATTCCAAGTTATAGTTACTTCCCCCCATGAAGCATAAGTGCTAGGTTGGTCACTGTTTATAGATGACATTGCAGACAACGATTTTTCATCAGGTGTAGTTGAAGTAGCTGCATTTGCAGTAACATTTCCCATTAAACTTAATGTTAGTGCTGAAACAATAGCCAGTGTTTGAATTGATTTTACTTTCCAATTAATACGTTTAAACACAATATCATACTCCTTCGATTGGTTAATTTTTTTGTGTTTAAAAGCCAGTAGATACAGACATTGATTTTTCACCTTCAACAACTTTGGGTACTTCATTTAATGCTTTGCTTTCTGGAATTGGGTCCCCCTTGAGCGTAGAGGGTGCAGAAATGGACTGTTCACCATCAACTGGTTCATGTACAATTTTAGAAACCGAATTAATTTCAGTTTTATTTATCGTAGCATGTACAGTAAATGAAACCATCATCGCTATCGCAAATGTTAATATAGTGGTAATAAAGAAAAGACTAAACCTTTTTTTCTCATTTGCCATAATTAAATCTAACCTCCTCTCTAATTGTTTTACATTACTGTTGTTACTAAATGCGGCATAGACATTACTTTTTTTATCAGCAACGCTCCATAGAACCTTTAACAGTAATCTTCCATATCGCCTCCTTTCATCGTTATTCATTGATTTAGTAACACTTTCATCGCAAGAAAGCTCACAAAAGCGGTCAATGTCATTCCTAAAATAATAAACTAATGGATTAAACCAGTGAATTGCATTAATAAAAAGTATAAGATATTTTAACCATGTATCATGACGTTTCCAATGACACAATTCATGATAAAAAATATACTGCAATTCTTCTGTTGTAAATTCTATATTTGGTAAAATAATTTTGGGTTTGAATATCCCATATAAAAAAGGTGTAGATGTGTATGGAGATACATACAACGAAATTTTGGTTGTTATTTGCATCTCTTTTTTACATCTTTCTAATACTTTCATGGTATCCAAATCTTTTTCCAAATTACATATATGTGAAATATATGTATTAAATTTAATATTTTGAACGAAGAAGAAAGTAATAAATATAAAGGTTCCCAATAAAAAAAGATATGGTAAAAAGCTAAAATAAACTATGATAAATTGCTTTACTTCATACAATAGCCTTACTAGATTTAATGTATCAAACAAAGTATGAGATGGTATAAAAGGCAATTCAGACGTATTTTCCTGATTAAATTTATATGAAAATACCAACCCCAATTTATGATAGGGAATAAATAAAAATGAATAAATAAAAATACTTGTATAATAGTGCCATCTAGCACTAAATAATGTAAAAGCCTTTGCATTTAGCAACTTGAAAATTAAGAAAAATATCCCTGTAACGAATGACATGATAAATAGTTGTTGATATAAATTCACAAGTAAATGGCTCATCATCTATTCCTCCAAACGTTTCATAAGATGCTCAATTTCCTCTCTTGTTAAATCACCGTTGTCACATAAAGTTGAAACAAACCCTAAAATCGAACCTTTGTGAACTTCATTAATAAATTGTTTGGTTTCAAAATCTAAATACTCTTTTGCTGTGAAACATGCTTCATAGTGATGAGCTTTGCCAACACGAGTTGCGGTAAGAAAGCCCTTTTTAATTAAACGAGAAAGAAAAGTAATAGTTGTATTATGCTTCCAATTTTTAGCCTCCGAAATAGACTCCATTATTTCTCTCGTTGTTACTGAACTATTCTTTTCCCAAATAAAATCCATAATTTTTTTTTCCATTGTAGATAATCTTTGAAAAGATATTTCCATGTTGAACACTCCTTTAATATGTCTACAACACGTCTACATTTAAAGTCTACATGATGTAGACTTTAAATGTCAATATTATGTTGTTAAAAATTGTTTATTAATATAGAGAAAAAACTATTAATGGATAACGATAAGATTGGTTTTACTCCTCACTACCATTAATTCCTATGTTTATAATAGCATCAATTTCACTAAATATGTTCAAGCCGTATCGGAAAAGACAAGCAACAAATTTACTATAAATTCAAAGCTTTCATTGCCAATAAATACTTGAAAAGTCTTTTATATTGAGCTTTTTTCGATTTCTTTCGCCACTGTAATTTCGGTAGTTCAACTAAGAAAAGAACGTGTCAGATTCTGCCTAACACGTCCTTTTCTTAGTTTCATACTACATGGCAAGAGCCATCAAAATTTTTTGTCAACAGGCTATCGCAACAAAAATTTTTGGGTTATTGTTTCACAATTTCTTGCCATGTAGTAGATACCGAATTTCTGTGGTCTACCAAGAAATCGGAAAGAATTCAGCCTTCCAACTTCGAGATTGTGGCTTCAAGCAATGTAGGAAAAGAAAATGACCAAAGAAAAAACATTTCAGCCTATCTATGAAATTATTCGATTAAGGGCACGTAAGTTGTCAAAGAAATACCTTGCTGAACAGTTGAACCATTACAAAGTGAGAAGTCCAGAAGATTTTGCGAGTACTGCAATCAAATTTATTGGTGATGAAGATAGAGAAATATTTTTAGTTGTTTGTTTATCCACCCAAAACGAGCTATTATCTTTACATCGTTGTCATATCGGTACACTTGATATGAACCTTACATCGCCAAGTGAAGTCTTTAAAACGGCAATTATGCAAAATGCAGCATCTATCATCGTAGCACATAACCATGTGAGTGCTAATTGTACGCCGAGTCCAGTAGATATAACTGTGATAAAACGCTTGCAACAAGCAGGTGAAATACTGGGTGTGGAAATTAATCGACCATTTAATTGTGATATGTAATCAATTTACCTCAGTAAGAGAAAAGGGCTATTTCTAATATGCAAAGAAGCAATCTTTTAACTTTAATGAAAACACCTAACAAATGCGATAATGGCGCTTGTTAGGTGTTTTCAATGTAGTTCACAATCATTCAATTAACATCTTTTTCTAAGGTTAATTCATACTGCGACAGTTGTGTGGCTTTTGTGATTTCATCTAAATATTTGACTGTCACCCATACACCCCTTGTTGTTCAGACTTTTGCATAATGGGATTGATAAGCGTTGAAAAGATATACCTTTTTTCAATGGCAGGAAGGGCATTGTTTTTCACATAGTAAGCGAGTTCTCGTTCCGTTGCCGTTGGATAAAAAGCAAAGAACGTTTTAAAAATTCCATGACTTCTTGCGCGTATAGGCATCCACTGTTCCGTTGCTTTCAGGCTGTTTTGGTGCATAGTCTGATTTTTTCGGTAAGCTCCATAGCGTAGGATTTTTTGTTAGGACGACATTGCCATCTATATCTTGATAAAAGCTTACCGAAACAATGCCTGAATTGATGTCAGCATTTGGTATGAGTAACATAGGTAATACGTTAATTGAATTTTTATCAACCTACTTGTATTGCTCATTCTGCCATTAGTTTTCATTATTATGTAGGAAAATAAATTGATTATGGGCTATATCGATAACGGTTCCACGGCATACCTAATTGCGACACCGAATTGCTAGCATCTTTACACTGCTCTGTAGTAACAACTTTGGTAGCAGTCATATTTTCAGAGATTCTTTTTTCCAAATGAATTGGATATAAGTGCTTTTCTAACATTAAATATCGGTCTTTTTTTCTTACACTTTGCCATTAGTGGCTACTGCTTTTTTGTATCCTGTAGCAGCAAGGATTTATTTTTAATTGGGATGCTATGCTATATGCTGGCGATTCGTGTTTTTGTTAAACGTGATTTATATTTATAATGCAAACATCTGCTTGCTTTCTTGGAGCAAGCAGATTCTTGTAAACTCATTGCTAAAAAGATGCCAAATCACCAAGGAATCGCAATAAGCGAAAATGAATCATTGCTAACTCCTCCACGTTTAAATCATCTCCATTATCTAACCACTCTTGGATAACACCTAAAATCGCGGATGTTAAAAAGGCTTCAAAATATGGTTGAAATTCTGGATCAAGTCCTTCTTCTCGAATAACAGAGATTCTGTCCAAAATATGATTACTAAAAACTTTCTTCATCCTCTTACTAAAAGCTGGGCACCCCTGCTCCCCCAAAATAACTCGAAAGGCTTTAGCATGCTCTTTAATATATTTAAACACTGCTATAAATGGTTGATAAAGTTGACCTATTTTTATCGTGTGAAAGGCATCTAATGGTTGAACGTTTTTTACATAGCTTTCTAGTTCATTTAATAATTCCTGCTGCAAATCCTCCATCACTTCATATTTATCCTTATAGTGTAAATAAAAAGTTCCTCGATTAATGTTAGCAGTAATAGCAAGGTTTTTTACTGTTATTCGTTCAAAACCTACTTCTTCTATTTGTATAAGTAATGCATTTTTTATAGCTCGTTTGGTTTCAAAATTCATAATATTGTGAATAGACATTTAGTCCCCCCATTGTATTATCACTTTATTCTGATTAGTATTTGTCGCTACGCTTTCGGTCCAAAAGATATTTGCTGAAAGTAATTACTGGTTACCTCAATGATCACAACAAGGTCAAATAGGATTTAATTACAGTATTACCTTATATATCGGCATTCCTTATTATTTATTTCCATCAATCTAATTTAGTAAAATGGTTATTTATGAATGGCTTACTATTTCCAACGAATGCTGGGGGTTTAGTAAGTCTTTTTGATTTCATCTAGCTTAAAAATGTTAATCTCCATCCAAAATCACTTAACACTTTTTAGTTATCTGTTTATTGTAATTCCTAATACATTGCCTTAAAATTTCAAGTATCAACACTGTGTTCAGTAAAGGAGAGATGGATATATGGGAAACAATGCAATTTCATTAAACTCCATTGAAAAAAAGTTTCATCAAAAACAAGTAATTGCCCCGCTTTCCTTAGAAATTCCAAAGGGAGAGCTAATTGGCTTACTTGGTCCTTCAGGCTGTGGGAAAACGACGTTAATTAAAATGATTATGGGAATGATTAAACCCGATAATGGCAGTATTCAAGTATTAAATTATACTGTCCCTCATAAACAATTACTGACGGATATCGGCTATATGGCACAATCTGATGCGCTATATTTGGATTTAACCGGTGAAGAGAACCTTCATTTCTTTGCTAAGCTTTATCGATTATCAAAAAAAGAGCGTGAGGAGCGTGTCAATTATGCTGCAAACCTTGTTCATTTAACGGATGATTTAAATAGTAAGGTATTGAATTATTCTGGTGGAATGAAACGGAGATTATCCCTTGCAATTGCCCTTATCCAAAACCCGAAGTTGTTGATTTTAGATGAGCCAACGGTTGGTATTGATCCCGTATTGAAAAAGGAAATTTGGCAGGAGTTAATTCGTTTAAAAAACGATGAGCATAAAACAATTTTAGTAACGACACATGCCATGGATGAAGCTGAGCGCTGTGATCAATTGGCAATGCTGCGCAATGGTCATATCATTGCGCATGGAACACCACATGATCTGAAAGCTCATTATCAGGCAAAAGACTTTGATGAAGTGTTTTTAAAGGCTGGAGGTGAAGCACTGTGAGAATCGGCGCAATTGTTACAAGAATTATGCAGCAAATGATCCGAGATAAACGTACACTCGCCTTATTATTTTTTGCACCTCTTCTTGTGCTTTCGTTAATGTATTTTGTTTTTAATAGTAACGAATCTGAAATGACAGTAGTCGTATCAAATGGTCCTGCATCAATCATTGAAAAACTTGAAGCAGCGGATTTTCATGTTATCGAAAAAAATGATTTTTCTATTGCCGATTTAAAAGAAGAAAAATATGATGGCTGGTTAGCTTTTCATCAAACGCAATTGAAGCTCACATTATTAAATGATGATCCGTCTACAGCCAAGGCTTTAAAAATGAAACTCTCTCAAGTTTTGCAGCCAGAACAATCTGCAATGATGAAGTTGAAGACAGAGTATGTATTTGGCGATGAAAATACCGCTATTTTTGATATTTTTAGCCCGATGTTGACAGGCTTCTTTGTGTTCTTTTTCGTCTTTTTAATTACAGGTATAGCGTTGTTAAAAGAACGAACTTCAGGGACATTGGAACGCTTACTGGCGACACCGATTAAACGTTCTGAAATTGTTGCTGGTTATATGCTTGGTTATGGATTGTTTGCATTTATTCAAACGACTATTATTGTTCTATTCGGGGTTTATGTCCTTGATATCGTACACGTTGGCTCCATCTGGCTTGTGCTACTAATCAATATTATCGTTGCACTTGTATCATTATCATTAGGAGCTCTGTTATCAAGTTTTGCTGCATCAGAGTTTCAAATGATGCAATTTATTCCGCTAGTCATTGTACCGCAAATTTTCTTTTCAGGTATTTTCCCACTTGATAATATGGTGGAGTGGCTGCAAAATATTGGGCGTATTATGCCACTTTACTATGCCGCTGACGCTTTGAACGGGGTTATGTATAAAGGTTATTCCTTTAGTGAAATTTTAGTGGATTTAGTGATTCTTGCTTGCTTTGCTCTTGTATTTATTACATTAAATATTATTAGTTTAAAAAAATATCGATCCTTATAATCAAAGGGTATAGAAGTAGCGGAATTAACGTTTAAATCGTTTTCTATAACGACGTTTTGGCCTATTTATTTTGAACTAAATTAATTCGGATGTATGACATTTTATTAATTCATACTTAACCCCTAGATTTTTTTCTAGGGGTTATTTAATTTTAAAAAGAAGCTCCAGTTATAAATTTTAAAACAAAAGTAACAGCATACAAGAAAGCTCCTACTGAAAATACACCCAGAAAATAATAACCAATAAGTTTTAAATTATCTTTTATTGCTCCTAACAAATCATTTAGAAATCGTTGCATAGATCTCACTCCGTTCAATATTAAGAATAAAATAATTTCAATCAATTAGCCTTATTCATCTAATCTGGTATTTACGCTCTTAATTGTAACACAGTAAAATATCATTTATTAAAAATAAACAAGTAATAAATATTATCCCTTTATTGGTATTTCCACATAATCACTTCCTTTATTTTAGTATCGAGTTAAATTTTAATTAACTATTGTTTAAACATAGGGTTCTGCTCAAAAATGGGTAGAGTCTTTTACATAGCCATAATATAAGTTGTTGCAGTGGAGGCTAGGCGGCTACTTGGGGATTAGCGTCACAGATAAGACCATGCAGCACAGCGGATGTTTACTGTGCGAAAGCGAAGCGTCAGCAACAAAGCGCAGTCGGAACGGAAATCAACGCCACGTTATGTTGATAGGTCACAAACTACCCAAAAATAGAAAATTACACCAACTTTCTATTAGCAAAAGAACTACTATTCATCTATACTAAATTTACAGTTAATGGCTAAATATTTTGCATCGTAGGTTATAGAAACGAATTACTTACAATAAAGCCTAAAAATAAAGGTGTGTAAAGATGAATACGATTATGGAAATACAGAACATCTCTAAACAGTATAAAGGTAAGAAAATTTTAGAGAGCGCTACATTTTCTATTTGTGCCAACCAAATTATAGCCCTAGTAGGAAAGAATGGGTCAGGTAAGAGTACCCTTCTAAAAATTATTGCGGAATTAGTCGATGCTGATAGCGGTTCTATCGTGAAACATCGACAATCTTTAAAAATTGGCTATGTGCCTGAAGTGACCCCTTCACATATTTTGTTTACGCCAGAAGAATATCTTTATCATATGGGCCGTATTCGAGGCATGGCAAAAAAACAACTACAGTTAAAAATAAACGATTTACTCGAATTATTTCAATTACAGGAAGCTCGGAACATTCGGATTGTTAACTTTTCTAAAGGTATGAAGCAAAAGGTTATGATTATGCAGGCAATGCTTGAAGACACAGATCTCTTAATCTTAGATGAACCATTATCAGGACTCGATCCTAAAGCCCAAAGTGATTTAGAAGAAACACTTTCAATTTTAAAGGCCAAAGGGTTAAGTATCGTTTTAACATGTCACGAAACAAAATTACTTCAACATCTTGTTGATACAGTTTTTGTTATTCAAAATAATAAAGTCATTCAAGCTGATTCATTAAATAAAAACGTTATACCGAAAAATACTTTAATTTTTGAAATTTCAAGCGAGAAATTATTGTATAACCTATTCCCTTTTCTTAAAATACAACAACAACGTCTTTTAAATAATGGTTGTCATGAAGTAATTGCCGTTATTAAAACAGAAGATACAGATCAAGTATTATTGGATCTACTACAGAAAAAAGCATCTATTAAACAATTAATTCCTATCAATCAGAAGGAGGAACAATTTTATACTCATTTTTAAGGAGGAATAGACGCTGGCATGACAAGTTTATTACGCTATCAATTTATCAATTATTTAAGAACCTATCAATATGTTCCGCCTTTTTCAATTTTCATTTTATGCCTTGTTGTTAATTATACCTTTGTACCAAATCCAATATTAGATAGCTATTCGTTTACAGCTATCATTCTCTTTTTTCTAATGGGATGGTTTACAATTACACTATTTCACGCAGAAGATGAAGGGCAAAAAGTAATTACAACACTCCATGCAAAAGGTCGAACACAATATAATTTAGGAATTTTTATGATTTGTATACTGATTGGATTATTCTTAAGCTGTGTATCAGTCATCTACCCTACTCTAATTGGCGCCTTTGGAGAAAAACCAAGATTTATACATCAAATACTAGGATTTCTCTCTCATTTTAGTTTATCTGTACTAGCTATTGCACTTTCAGCTATTTTTACTAGAGAGCTCGTAAAAAACAAACAAAATACATGGTGGGGTGTACTTGGGATTTTAATTGTTTCTGTCGTTATCACAACTTTAAAAGAGACAATTCTTCAGATCAAGGGACTCATTTGGCTGCTTCCCCCTGTTCGTCTTTCATTGGAAATGATGGGTTCGGAAGATTCAATAACGTCAATACCGAACATTTTTTATTGGCAATTTGCTTGGATTTTCATCTATTCGGCCATCGTTATCATGTTGTTCTTCCTCCTTTCGAATCGAAAAAGGAAGTAAATTTCTAAAGAAGGAGAGTTCTTATGGTTAAAAAAGCCAAGGTGCTAATTATAGAAGATGAAGGTGATATTGCAAATATCATTAAGGACTACTTAAGTGTCAACCATTTTGATCCCCATATCGCTAGAACTGGTCATGAGGCAATCCATTATATGAAAGAAATCTCTCCTGACTTTATCATTCTTGACCTTTCTCTCCCTGATTGCGATGGAATCGAATTATGTCGTCAAATTCGTGAAAATAATAATGTTTCTATACTAATTTTAAGTGCACGCAACAGTGACACAGATAAGGTTCTTGGATTAGGATTCGGTGCAGATGATTATATGACAAAGCCATTTTCTTTAAGTGAGCTTGTGGCAAGAATAAATGCCCATTTACGAAAACAGGATAGATGGCAGCAGAACAATGCGAGCCAGATGGATATTATTCGAATCGATCATATGGAAATCAATAAAGGTGAGTATACTTTTTCCTGTAATAAAAAGCATATTCCCCTTTCAGCAAAAGAATTTGATTTGTTATTTTTTCGAATGAAACATCGTAATAAGGTTTTCTCCAAAAATCAGTTACTCGATGCTGTTTGGGGCTATGACACATATGGTGATGAAAATACGATAACCGTTTACATTAGACGTCTACGTGAAAAAGTTGAAAACGATCCATCTTGTCCTGTTTATATTCAAACTGTTTGGGGCGTTGGCTATAAATTTACTACTCAAAACCATTCGTAGGAGAACACAATGTACTTAAAAAATTGGTTAAAGAGATGGTTATGGGCGATATTAATTTGTGTTTTACTGTTGTTTATTTGTTTCCTAACACTATTTTTTACAAATTCAAATCGCAATGAGCAACCACAAAATGAATACGTTATCAATCAAATTCGTTTAGAAGAAAATGAACTATTATTGTACATAGAAGACCTTTATACAAATCTTGAACAGAATTCAAATATACGCAGTTTCCTCCAAGAAATGAGTAATAGTGAAGGAATAGATATTACAGTTGTTCAATTAGATGGGAAAGTTATTTTTAATTCAATCGAAGGAGACCCTTCACAGTTTATCAACTTAGAAGAGGGTTTACATTATGATTTATTTACGTCTCAACAACAACCTGGGATCATTAAAATTGCCTTTCCTATTATTAGTGAGACGAATGTACAACTAGGTCGAAGGCAAGCAGCATCATTTGATTGTTACTGGTATTTATCAATCGATAGCAAATATGTCTAATTCAGCGAAAATTACCGCTGATGTTATTAAAGTTTATAATGCTACCTATTCTGCTTCAGAACATAGTATGATCAATTTGGTCGATGAGACATTATCAGCTCAAATCGTTGATGATTTAAACAATAAATTTAAAAGCTCTATCTCAGCTGTCACCCAACAAACATTATTAGATGCTGTCTTTAAAGAAGTGATCGCTGTTTTAATAATCCCATTATCTGTTA
Source organism: Lysinibacillus sp. NPDC086135 (assembly GCF_044746345.1). Lineage (NCBI taxonomy): Bacteria > Bacillati > Bacillota > Bacilli > Caryophanales > Bacillaceae > Lysinibacillus > Lysinibacillus sp. NPDC086135. The sequence goes on from NZ_JBIVCA010000005.1 coordinate 114,110, forward strand.
TCGAAATTTTATTTATCGCTGTAACATTCATCATTATTAGTGTTTCTAGAATAAACGTAAGAAAAGAATGCGGAACTTACGGAATTTTCAAATCTATTGGTATGACCTCAAATACTATTAGATGGTCGATTTCATCAGGAATCCTGTTTCTTTCAGCACTAGGGACTATATTCGGGATTTGTATCGGTGTAAAAGTAATACCAGTAGCTTTACAAAGTATTATTGTAGAATATGGCATACTGGAGTTACCCCTTGTGATAAATTGGCCAATAACCATCGGATTATCTCTCTTAAGTGTTGTGGCAGCCTGTCTTGGATGTTGGATATCAACGAAAATCATCTCCAAAACCTCTCCGCGAATTTTTTTGATAAATGGATTGTCATTAATCAAGCTGTTCCTTTAATTTATTTATTTCAGTTAATGTTAATTCTGTAAATTCAGCAATTGTTTCTAAATCAATGCCTTTCTGTAACATTGTCAAAGCTATTTCTTGCTGCTTCTTTTTCTCCCCTTGTTCAATACCTTGTTCAATACCTTGTTTTATTCCCTTAGCTAATCCTTCTTTTTCCGCCAAATATTTTGCATCCTCTAACTTCGCTCCCTCGTCTAATATATATTTTAAACGGGATTCATAGGCAAAGATTTCTTCTGGAGATTGACTTAATTCTTGCCAAATAGTTAAAGCATTTTCTATTTTTTTATCGTCCATAGCAAGTTCCTCCAACTCCAAATAGATTTCTTTATAGACTCTTTCCTTTCTTGCATCAACCATCCCTAGTAACAATAGCCATCTCGCAAGTACATTATCTAATGGGTTCAATTTATTATCAAACCAATGCTTAATAAATTTATTCATTTCTATAAAGTGAATTTCAAGAACATCATCAATTCTAAATTTTTCATTATCTTCATACAGATGAAATGTAGTATGATAAGCATCAGTTTGCTCAAACAAACTAAAATTACAAATATTAATGGTAATTGTTGGTCGTAATTTGTGATAAGCTGTACCCTTTCTAAGCTGTGAAGTATATATTCTTGACCAGTAAAAAAGGGTTCGCTTAATCATATCGTACTGATTGCTTAATTGAATTTCTACATTAATCATCAGATTTTCTTGGGTTCTCACGAGAATATCTAGCCGAGATTGCTTATCATCCCCATGCTCACCACTAAATTCTTGACTCAAAAAAGAGACTTCCTTAATAGCATCGCGACCTGTACGATTTAAAATTGCGTTAAGAAAGACAACCGTTATATCTTTATTATTATCATTACCAAATAATTGCTTAAAGGCGTAATCAACTTTGAGATCTACAAATTTTTCAAGTGGAATTCTACGTAAAGCCTTTTCACTCATACCCATCACTCCAAATGATTTACCTTAATTATAGCATTTTGGAGCTAAAGAAGATAATTAGCTATATTTTGTTACATAACTATTATTTTTGTAGATTTATTACTATCGGTGCAAGCGTTGTTTCTTTATAATCCGCTACTTCTGTTGTCCCATTGCTAACAACTGATTCACCGAATGCATTCTTTTCTTCGGTTTGTTCACCATCATTTCCGATGATTTGGTGAGGCGAACATGTGGCACAATTGTCAAAGTCTTTGCCCTTTCATCTATTTTCTCAAGCGTCTTACCCGTGCTTATATCGTTTGGAAAGCCACGACCTCCAAAATTTGTGCCATCATATACATTTCCGATATCATCCTTTATCGTAAAATCCAAATCAATACTATCCAAATAATCTAATACTTGCTGGTCCAATTGTTGCCTCGCGTAAACAATTGCCGACATCATCACAATGTGGATAGCTTACTTAATTTCAAATAAATTAACAAAGGGGCTTATCCACGGCTCTGCTATCGCAATAGTGCTTGGTTTAATTTTGGCTTATATTGGTGGGGTTACAACTGGTGGAGCGAAAGGTCTTTCAGATGTTAGTTTCCTTGCGGGTATTGGCTTCTTAGGTGGTAGTATGCTTCGTGATTTCGCCATTGTTTCTACTTCTTTTGGGGCCAATTTCGATGAAATAAAAAAATCAGGACTTCGTGGCATCCTCTCTTTGTTCATCGGAGTAGTCTTATCTTTTATAATCGGTGTTATTTTTGCTACTAGTTTTGGCTACAATGATGCGGTTAGTATTGCAACAATTGGGGCTGGCACAGTTACGTATATCGTTGGCCCCGTTACAGAGCAGCTTTAGGTGCAAGCTCTGAAGTAATTGCCATTAGTATTGCTGCTGGTTTGGTAAAATCAGTACTTGTGATGGTGGGCACACCTTTTGTTGCAAAGTATATCGGCTTGAATAACCCTGTTACTGCTATGGTTTATGGTGGGTAAATGGGAACTACCTCAGGTGTAACAGGAGGATTAGCAGCTACAGATCCTAAACTAGTACCTTATGGAGCAGTTACTGCAACTTTTTATACAGGCTTAGGTGCTTACTAGCACCTACCGTACTCTATTTATTAACAGATATGATTTTTTAGCAATAACAATAATGCAAAAATAATTTTTTTAGTAGCGCAAACGTTATCTAGTTTGTGCTACTATTTTTTCATCTACAGTTTTTTTGATAAGAGCAATGGCATATACGGCTTGAATTTTTTTGCTTTAACAAACAAAAAGGAGGGACAAGACTTGGTTGAATTTACAATTTGCTTTCTTAAGAAGGGTGATCAAATATTATTGCTAAATAGAGACTTTCCAGAATGGATGGGAGCTTGGAACGGTGTAGGTGGAAAGATTGAGAAAAATGAAACGCCACTAGCTGGTGCCTTACGAGAAATTAAGGAAGAAACGGGCATCTTACTGAACGATATTACATTCAAAGGAAAAATAACCTGGACTGATGGAATGACCGACTACGGCTGTATGTATGCTTTTATTGCTGAATTACCAGAATCCTATCATTATGTGACACCGATTAAAGTTGCAGAAGGCATTTTAGATTGGAAAGATCTATCATGGATTTTCCATCCTAAAAATGTAGGAATAGCAGATTTAAAATATTACTTACCGAAAATGTTGGATGAAACAACCAACTATGAATATATATTTACATATAAAGATAATAAATTGATCAACGTTACTTCTACCCCATTTGCACAAACATTTACTGTCTAGATGACACAAAAACTCGTAAACACAACAGAGGCGTTTACGAGGATTAATTATTTTCTTTGCTGTGCAAATCTCATTTTGCACAGCGACACTTGCATACTATCCACAGAACAACAGAAATCGCTTTGGCTAGCATCTATCATTTTTGAACTATAGTAAAAAACGTACAGGTTCCTCTAAATAGTCTGCCAAACTACGCATAAATGCATTTACTGGCTCGCCATCAATAACACGATGATCAAATGTGCAAGACAGTGTCATTGTATGGCCAATTTGTATTGTATCTTCTACTACGATTGGCTCTTTCACAATTTTATGAGTGCCCAGGATTGCTACTTCAGGATAGTTCGTAATCGGCGTCGCAAATGTTGCCCCGTCCTTTCCTGTACTAGAAATCGTAAAAGTACTACCTGTTAAATCTTCTACCGTTGCTTTTTTAGAAAGAGCCTTTGCCAATAAGCTTTCTAGCTCCTCTGCAATTTCAAAAATACTTTTTTTATTTGCATGCTTTATCACTGGCACAAGTAGACCATCTGAAGTAGCAACTGCAACACCAATATGAATATAAGGGAAAATCACAAGTGCTTTTTGATCTTCATCTACCTTGGCATTAAACTGCTCATGTTCCTGTAAAGCTGTCGCTACTGCCTTGATAAAAAAAGGTAAGTAAGTTATTTTTTTGTCCTTCATTTCCGGCAGTTGTTGAATACTTTTCCTAAAAGCCACTAATTTCGTTACATTAATTTTTTCCATTCCGGTGCATAATACTGCTTTAGAAACAGCTTTTTGCATATTTTCAAAGATTGCTTTGCGCAAGCCACGAATAGGGATGATTTTATTTTCATTCACTTCATCTTCACTACGTTTTGACTTATTTTGCACTAGTGCTATCGCAGACGATGATTGTTTAGCATGTCTATCTAAATCACCTCGCAACACCCGTCCGTTTGGTCCACTGCCCTGTATTTCTTCAATATTAATGTCCATAGTCCGTGCTGCTTTTCTAACTGAAGGGGCTGCCTTCACCCTATTGGATATTGAAAATTCAGTCACCTTTTTCGGCATATTCTCCTCTATTTTCTCTTCAAGTGGCTGAGTTCGCTGGGGTGGTGACGAATCTGAGGTTTTACTAAATTGACAAAGCAGACTACCTACCGTAATGGTATTCCCCTCCTCGGCTCCAAGCTTCTCAATCACCCCTGTAATTGGCGCTGTAATCTCTACAACGGCTTTATCGGTTTGAACCTCTACTAACGGCTCATTAATCGCTACTTTTTGCCCTTGTTTTACAAACCAGCCAACAATTTCTGCTTCATGTAAACCTTCCCCTATATCAGGGAGTAAAAAATCATACATTACTATCCCTCCCTATTCTTTCATGACATTTTGTACTGCACTTATAATGCGCGCTACGGTTGGCATCCATTCTGCCTCAATGCTCGATACTGGGAACGGTGTATCATAACCTGTGACACGTAAAATAGGTGCATGCATAGCATACATACAGTTTTCGGCAATAACTGCTGCGATTTCCGCCCCTACACCGCCTGTTTTTGCCGCTTCATGAACAACGACTAGTCTGCCAGTTTTATCTACCGACTGAATGATAGTCTCATAGTCAATAGGTGCGATTGTGCGTAAATCAATGATTTCCACAGACACACCCTGCTCTTGTAATTGCGCTACTGCCTGTTTTACCGTTACGACACTCGGACCATATGTAACGATGGTCACATGCTCCCCTTCTTGAACAATCGCCGCCTTACCAATAGGCACTTCATAGTATTCTTCTTGTACTTCCTCTTTTATCGTTCGGTATAGCTTCAATGGCTCTAAGAACAATACTGGGTCTGGATCTTTAATCGCCGCTGCGAGTAACCCTTTAGCATCGGAAGGTGTACTTGGCATAACTACCTTTAAACCTGGTGAGTGTAAAAACAATGCTTCTAAACTATCTGAATGTAATTCAGGTGCATGAATCCCTCCTCCGTACGGTGCTCTAACAACCAGTGGCACGGTAACTGTACCTTCCGTTCGAGAACGAAGGCGTGCAGCTTGTCCTACCATTTGATCCATCGCCTCATAAATAAACCCTAAAAACTGTATTTCTGCTATTGGTTTAAGTCCTCTAGTGGCTAAACCTACTGCAGCTCCGATAATTGCAGACTCAGCAATCGGTGTATCAACTACACGCCTTTCTCCAAAACGTTCTATGAGCCCGTCCGTCACACGGAAAACCCCACCATTCTTTCCGATATCCTCACCGAGACAGAGGATTGTTTCATCATTTTCCATTGCTTGGCTTAAACATGTATTGATTGCCTGTACTATTGTCATCTCCATCATTACACCCCTCCTCTTTGTTGCATTTGTCTTACTAAGTTTTGAGGCATTGTTTCATACGTTGCTCTTAGTACTTTTGGAATCGTTGTCTTTTCAATTGTAAGTGCCTTTTCATAGGCTTTTAAAACGATTTCTTCACAGTCATTTAACAGCTCCTCCTCTTGCCTCTCATCCCATAGTCCAGTAGAAACAATAAATTTTTTCATTCTTTCTATAGGGTCATTTGTCAGCCATTGCTCAACTTCAGCTTGGTCTCTATATTTCGTCGGATCGTCTGCAGTTGTATGAGGTCCTTGGCGAAATGTAACAGCTTCAATCAGCACAGGCTCTCCATTTTTAGCTTTTTCTATAGCAAGCTTCGTTGCCTCATAAACTGCTAATACGTCATTGCCGTCTACTCTAATTCCTGTAATCCCATAAGCCAAAGCCTTTTGTGCGATTGTTTGGCTAGCGGTTTGTTTATGAATTGGATTACTAATTGCCCATTGATTGTTTTGAATAAAGAAAACCACTGGTAATTTATATACACCTGCAAAATTTAATGCTTCATGGAAATCGCCCTCAGAGGTACCTCCATCACCCATATAAGCAACCGAAACACTTTCTTCCCCTTTATATTTACTAGCCCATGCCCCACCTACCGCATGTAAAAATTGCGCTCCAATAACGATTTGAATAGGAAAAATAGATAAATCAGTTAAATGCTGCCCAGCCATTTTACCCATTGTGTAACAAAAGAACTTATCGATAGGCATCCCGTGAACAAATGAAGCCGCAATATCTCGGTAACTAGGATAAATCCAATCATTCGAAGTCAATGCGTAAGCGCTTCCAACCTGTGCTGCTTCTTGCCCTCTAATTGGTGGATATGTTTTTATTTTACCTTGGCGCTGAAATTTCAATGCAATGCCATCAAAGATTCTTCCTTGTACCATATGTTTATACATTGCGATGCATTGCTCATCTGTGGCCGTTCTTTTAAAGAAAGTTTCCGAAAGCGAACAATCTTCCTCCAAAACTGACGCGGCGTCAATTTTTAAACATGACTGATTTAACCACATTTCAATTTCTCCCTCTAAACATGACTGATTTAACCACATTTCAATTCCTCCCTTTATAACGTTATTTCTATTATAAATAAGAAACCGAAGCCACGTCATTAGCTAATTTTGTTTTTATTTAGCTTTTTTTCACTTTAAGCAGAATTATTTAAACAAACCGTATATATACATGGTTGTCATATCACGTGCAATTTCTTCAATTGGAATGTCTGTTTTGTCCAAAATAATTTTCCATAAATACCGCTCTCCAATGTAATACAATGAACCCGCAATAACCTCTGCATGATAATTTTCATTGCGAATCAGCCCCAGCTGTCGAACAATTTCTACGTTGGCAGACACCCTTTTAATAAATTGATCCGTGATTGATTCCCATTTCTCCTCAATTAACGGGGACACCCCCTTTGCTTCATGAATCAATCTAAATATTTCCTTGTTTTCAACTGCCAAGGATAAGTAATTATATGTATTTTTAAACGTAAATTTAAAAGCCTCTTGCTTATTTTTAGGCGTATAATTTAGTTCTACAATTTTATAGAATGGGCCCATGACATCCTCAACTAAAGTTGCCAAAATTTCCTCTTTCCCTAAGTTAAAATGAGAATAAATCGTCCCGTAACCTAGTCCTGCTTCCTTGGCAATTAACTTGATCGTCGTTTCCTTATATCCAATTGCTAAAAAAACATTTTTTGCCGCTACTAATATTTGTGCTCTTGTTCGCTCTCGCTTATCCACCTATATCACCCTCCCAAATTTTCGTTTTACTAAACATAATAAATAATTCCTTTTAAAGTCAACTTTTAGCTAGCGTTCAATCCAAAGCCATCTATTTTACTATCCTTTCAACATAAAAAACCGGTAAAAAAAGCCAGAAATTCCCAATAGGATTTCTGGCTTTTCTAGTTTAAGGACTAGATTGAGTTTTGATAGGCAATACATTGTCTACAGTGGATTGTCGTTTAACAGTGATCCACCTTCCACATAACATAACAATCAATGCAAAAAATACAATGACTCCTGCAAAGACAAGTGCTGCCTTATAGCTACTATAAACTGCTACAAGCTGACCCGCGATGATCGGTCCGATAATTTGTCCAAAGGCATAAAATGTTGTTAATAATGATACGACTGGACCGCTTTGCGTCGGGAATAGCTGACGTGCATAAGAGGTCGTTAACGTCACAATGCCTACAAATGTTAAGCCGAATAAAAATGACGATAATAATACACTCCATACTGTTTGTGAAAATACTGGTAACAATATACCTAATACTTGCAATACATAGGCGACTACTAAAATTTTGATGGCAGAGAATTTTTCTAATAAAACAGTCCAAACAGGTGCTGATGGAATAGCCGCTACCCCAACAATGACCCAGCTATACGAAGAGTATGCTTGTAGTGAAGGAATATTGTGAATGATATCCACTAAAAATGTACCCGTGATAATATAGCCTAATCCTTCAAAGCCATAGGCGACAATCAACCATGGCATAAAGCCCTTTGTCATTTTTGCATCCGAGGATTTTACGGTTTTCACACTATCTTGTACATGCAAATCTCTCCAAAGTATAAATGTTGTCACTAAAAAAACTGCAGATAAAACCCCTAAACCGATCCATGTACCTTGCCAAGCAAAACGTGCTTCAATAGCAGGGACTAATAAACCTGAAATAGCAATTCCTAATCCGATACCACCAAATAAATAACCTGACCATCGTGTAAGTGAATGCTTTGCTAAATAATCCATAACAATACTACATGTTAATACAAAAATAAGTCCCCCTGTAATGCCCGCAATCAGACGAAGTACAAGCCAAATACTATATATTTCAATGATTCCCATAAGAACAACAGAAAGGACATTCAAGACAACACTTAACAATAAAAAGTTCTTCTTTTGGCGATTGATAAACCCTGCCCACAAAGCGCCAATGAAATAGCCAATATAATTACTCGATGCTAAAAACCCTGCAACTTCAAACGAAAACCCGACATCCTGACGCATAAATGGCAAAATTGGTGTGAATGCAAACCGGCTAATCCCCATAGCCACTACAAGTAATAGCACCCCACCAAATAAAATTCCGATGTGCTGTCGATTCATCATGTCTCCCACCCCCTAAAAACTTTTTGTAATTAAAAGGATACAGAGTGAAAATTAATAAATCTAATATATAATTTATATAAAAGGATAAAAAATTTTTATAAGAGGTGGGATACATAATGAATTTACATGCTCTTAGATTATTCACAAAAGTAGCTGAGCTCAAAAGTGTTTCTAAGGCAGCGCAAGCTCTAATGATTAGTCAACCTGCCGTTACCATTCAAATTAGAAATTTGGAAAAAGAACTAGGCTTAACGCTGTTAGAACCAAAAGGTCGAGGAATTACCTTAACACAAAATGGGGAATTTTTATTTAAACAGGCTCAGCGACTATTTGATTTAGAATTGGATATTGAAAACAAACTAGAGCAATTAAAAAACACAGGTAATGAAGAATTACAAATTGCTTCTACCCATGTCCCATCCCATTTTTTATTACCAAAATGGCTCGCAAAGTATAAACAAGCCTATCCGACAACTAATATCCACATAAAAACGGCTAACTCCCAGCAGGTTATTGAAGAATTGCTTCACTATAAGGTTGATATGGCTTTTATCGTAAAAGAAGATGGGCATCATCCAGATATTAATTATCAATTTCTCATGAATCTTGATTATTGGTTTATCGTCCCATTTGGTCATCCGCTGGCAGAACAGAAAGTGACATTAGCGGAATTAATGCAGCAGCCATTTGTTTCACGTGAAGATGGTAGCTCTACGAAAGAATATTTGAATGCTTTATGTAAAGTTCATAAAATTCCACCACCAAGAGTAGGGCTTCAATTGGACGGGATCAATGAATCCATTTACGCCATTGCAGCTGGGTATGGTACGATGCTAGCTCCATCCATAGCGGCTTCTAGCTTCATTCAACGACAGCAAGTAGCGCGAGTTTTAATAAAAGACATCGATATTCAGCGTCCTATTTATCTTTGCACAAGGAAAAATGAACAAAATACCTCTTCGACCTTTAATACTTTTAGTAACATCATTAATGATTCAATTTCATAACAATTACTTTTCAAAAGTTCGAACTACACAAAATTTGTGCAATAACGAATTGATGTGTAGTTTTTTATATCTAAAATTTGTAATCTACTATATCTCATCACCAAAACACGGGAGGTAGATTTACGTTCCATTCGGGCTACTTGAGGGCGTCCTGCCTCCACTCCAATCAACTGATGACATCCCACCTCAACTTTCAGCAACAATTAATCCCAATGCCTGTAAAATCTATAAAAAAATAGTGACATTCATTCAAGAAGCCTAAAAGAGAAATCATTATTATTCGTTTTTATATAGACTAAACAGTTTTAATGACCTATAATAATCCATGAATTCATCAATACACGAACATTAAGGTGGTTTTCATGACTAAATATACGTTAATTTTTAAAGGGACAGCTTTTTCAAGTAAGTCTCCTACTGAAATACAAATTTTAAAGAATTATTTATTCTTCATTAATGCTAACGGGATGATTGAGAAAACAGTAGCTCCTGAGCATCCAGATTATCAAAATCTGCTAACTTCATATCAGCATCAAGAAAATTTTCATCAATTAACTGAAGGACAATATTTCCTACCAGGCTTTGTCGATTTGCATGTTCATGCACCGCAATGGGCACAAGCTGGAACTGCATTAGATATTCCACTTTATGACTGGCTGAACACATACACCTTCCCGATCGAATCCAAATTCTCCGATTTAGAGTTCGCACAAGAGGTCTATGAAGATTTAGTAAGTAATCTTCTTGCAAATGGAACAACTACATCGCTCTATTTTGCAACCGTCCATAAAGAAGCAAGCCTGCTATTAGCGAAAATTTGTGCTAAAAAAGGGCAACGAGGTCTAGTTGGGAAAGTTGTGATGGATGATCCTAAACAAAATCCAGACTATTATCGAGATGCAAATACTCAAACTGCACTAAAAGATACAGAAGAATTTATTTTAGCTGTGAAGGAATTAGCCAAATCAACTAAACAAGGTGTTTATCCAGTTGTAACACCACGATTTATTCCAAGTTGTACAGACGATGCTTTAAAAGGTTTAGGAGAATTAGCTGCTAAATACAATACACATATCCAGTCACATTGTAGTGAAAGCGATTGGGAGCATGGCTATGTAAAGGAACGATTTAAGAAAAATGATGCCTTTGCCTTACATGATTTTGGTCTATTAGGCGATAAATCTGTAATGGCACATTGTAATTTCTTAAATGAGGATGATGCACAGTTATTTGCTGAAACAGGCACAGCGATTGGTCATTGTCCAATTTCTAATGCTTATTTTGCAAATAGCGTCATTCCAATTGCCCGCTTCCATGCAAAAGGCGTTGATATCGGATTAGGCTCAGATATTTCTGGCGGTTTCTCACCTAGTCTATTCGATAATGCTAGACAAGCAGTCATGTCATCTAGAATGTTAGAAGACGGTGTTGATACATCTCTTTCTGCTGAAAAACGTGGTGTCCCAAATTCACGTATTACGATTAATGAAGCATTTTATTTAGCAACAGCAGGTGGCGGGGAAAGCTTAAGCCTACCCATTGGTCGATTACAAGAAAACTACACGTGGGATGTACAAATCATCGATACTAACATACCTTCAGCAAAACTTCCTATTTTTGATAACAAGGAAGATTTACAGGATATCTTCCAAAAAATTATGTATCTTGTGCGCCCTGAAAATATCCGTGAAGTTTGGGTGCAAGGAAATAAGGTTCACGCTAGAGCATAAATAAAAAAATTCCAAATTTACAATTTTGAGGTGTACATCTTAGTGGAAACGCAATATAACAAAATAGCTAACGATAAAATGAAAACTCAGCAGTTAACAGTTTTACCAGACGAGAAGGTGTCATTCGGCCAATCTACCCTACTTGGTTTACAGCACGTTATGGCAATGGATGTCTACGTAGTACCTTTCTTAATTGCGATGTTAATCGGTTTACAATCAGGTCAATCAAGTGCATTGATTCAATCGACTTTCATTGCGGCCGGAATTGCAACGATTATTCAAACTCACTTTTGCATGAAGTTACCGATAGCGCAAGGTCCTTCATATGTTCCAATCGGTGCCATTGTAGGTATATATGCAGCAAGTGGTAGTGGAGATCTTGGTTGGAGTACTGTGCTAGGAGCAAGTTTAGTCGGCGCCATTTTAGTTATTATTTTAGGTTTTACAGGTATTTTCAATAAAATCGTGAAAACGTTCATTCCGCCAATTGTCGGAGGAACAATTATCTTTGTGGTCGGTCTTTCATTAATGCCTGTAGGTTTAAGTAATAATATTTTTAATGCGGCAGGTGCATCTATTAACCAAAACATCTATTTAGCTTTAACTTCAGCTAGCGTTCTAATCCTTTGCGTTATGCTAGGTTTTGTCTTTAATAAAAAAGGCCGTGTATTTCGGATCACTTCAGTAATTATCGCTTTAATCGCAGGTTGTATTGCAGCAAATATTATGGGCGTTTTAGATTTATCAGCAGTGTCACAAGCAAAATGGTTTAGTATGCCTCGAATTCCATTTGCAGATTTCAGCTTCACGTTTAACTTTTCTGCCATCATTACAATGGTGATTATTTATATCGTCTTAATGGCAGAAACAACAGGTACATGGTTTGCAGTGAGTAATGTCATCGATAAACCATTAACGGATAAACAAATTAATCGCGGTGTGATCGGTGAAGGAATTGGTTGTTTCATTGCATCATTACTAGGCTCAACTCCCGTCACTGGCTACTCAACAAATGCAGGTGTGATATCGATTACAGGTATTGCAAGTCGTCGTGTTTTTATTGCTGCAGGTTTTTGGTTTATTTTATTCGGCTTCTCTGGTAAACTAGCTGCTCTTATTTCTGCCATTCCTTCAGCAGTTATCGGTGGTGTATTCGTTATCGTTTGTGGCATTATTGCGATTAGTGGTTTACAAGTAATGAAAAATGAAAACATTGGTGAAAAGGAAATGTATGTTATCGCAGTGCCAGTGATTTTAACATTAGCTCTAACGTTACTTCCTAAAGATTTCTTATACTCATTACCAACAACAGTTCAATACTTATTCGGCTCTCCAATAGCAACAGCAGCTATAGTAGCCATCGTATTAAATAAAATATTACCTAGTGTGAAATAGCTTTTAAACTAAAATGCACAATACTCCTACTCTTTTAGGAGATTGTGCATTTTCTTATATCAATTATGCCTCGGCATAATGGCGTCCGGAATCGGCTTAAATTTCTGAATTTTTTGTCCCACCTTCTCTTTTTTTTGTTATACTATAGTAAAAAAGTAGGGATTAAAATGATATACGACGTGATTGTAATTGGTGCAGGATCGATGGGGATGGCTGCTGGCTATAATTTAGCGAAAGCAGGCAAAAATGTCTTGATGCTTGATGCCTTTAATCCTCCCCACGAAGAAGGTAGTCACCATGGGGAGACAAGAATTATTCGCTTTGCGTACGGAGAAGGAGCTAGCTATGTACCTTTTGTCAAAAGAGCGGGTGAATTATGGAAAGAGCTTGCAATGTTAACGGATGAAGCTTTATTTTTACAAACAGGTGTAATGAATGTCGGTGAAGAGGCCCATCCTTTTATTCAAAATGTGAAAACTAGTGCTAAGCTCTACGATTTATCATTAGAACAGTATTCAGCATCTGAGGCAATGGAAAAATGGCCTGGATTATCCTTACCCGAAGACTTCGTTGTTTGTTTTGAGCCTACTGCTGGAGTCCTTCGTGTAGAAGATTGCATTAGCGCTTATAAAAAATTAGCCATTGAAGCAGGAGCAACCTTACATACAAATGAAAAAGTGCAGAACATCAAAGCTGGAGAAATTGTCCGTGTACAAACAGCAAATAATATATACGAGGCCAAACATTTAATTGTGACAGCTGGTGCTTGGGCAACTGAGTTACTACAAACAATGGACATCGCCATTCCTGTAACACCGACGCGAAAAACATTTGCATGGTTTGAGGCGGATGAGCAGCTTTATCATGAAGAAATTTTCCCGGCCTATTGTTTTGAATTTGCTGATTCTATGTACTATGGTTTTCCCAGTATTGATGGAGCAGGCCTAAAGCTTGGCAGACATGATGGCGGTGAGGCTATCAATCCAAACGATCCGCTACGGCCATTCGACGAACAGGATTTAATAGATTTACAAAACTTTATTAATCGTTTTATGCCTAAACATGGTGCGTTAAAATTCGGAAAAACATGTAAATATTCGATGACACCAGATGAAGATTTCATTATTGATTTTTTACCAGAGTATCGAAATATTGTCATTGCAGCGGGCTTCTCAGGACATGGTTTTAAATTTAGTAGCGCTGTTGGTGAAGTATTAGCTGATTTAACGCTTAACGGAAAAAGTAAGCAGGATTTATCACTCTTTAAGCTTAGTAGATTTAATACAAACTGATGCACTTACTACTGTGTCGGATTACTGCGAGAAGACTTCCTAATAGTTAAATATATATAACAACAAGTAAACATTGAAATTAAAAGCCTGTATCTTTAATTACCAAGTAATTGTAGATACAGGCCCTTTTGTAAAACGATCATAAAGTTGTTTAATTTTTATGCCTTTAAAGGCATAAGGCTGTCTTCTGTTTAAGTAAACTTATCGTTTCATTATCTTTTTTACGAAATAGACGAAGACATCCAACAAAATACCGTATAATAACCCAAGCCCAATGCGCACGATATAGCGAAAGAACGTAAAATCATTAGCAACCATATACTCTCGTACTGGGTCGTGATAGAGCAGCCACATATATACAAAATCAACCGTGAAAAGCGACATTAAAAGTCCCTTATCATCTTGACCTATCCAATGTAAAATGCAAATACCAATCATAATGATAACAGTCCACGTAGTGAAATTATTAAATGGCGCTGGGGCAAAGCGTCTTCCAGCTAAAATCACTGTAATTGGAAATACAATAATAGCGAGTATACCAAGTATCCCCAGTTGATAGAGATCAAATAGATTGATACCAATTACTGCCACTAAAAACGCAACAATACACATCATCATAATTTTAACATGCAAAGAACGTAAAAATGCCATTTCATTCCCTCCCGATTAGCATAACTTTTACTTTTTTATCGATGTCCTTCAAAATTTACTCACACAACTAAAATAACACCATTAGTGTAATTTTACACTAATGGTGTTATTATTCAACACTTTATTCGTTATCCATGCCGATTAGTTTTGATATATGATATGTTTGCTAAGCATATTTCGTTGGGCATTAGCCATCATCCAACTTAACTTTAGATTTTTTAAGTTATGTAGTGAGATTTTTCATAACGCTTCCTTGATATTAAAAATTCGTATACCCTTATTTCACAGAGAGAGTAGTGTAAACTACTCTCTTATTTATTTTACTCAAGCAATTTGCGCTAGAACGTTTTGATGATCACCAATATGCTAAAGAACGTTTTTTCATTGCTTCTCGGTATTGCTCTGTGGAAATTGGCAATGCTGTATTTGTTTGATAATCCATAATGACACCATATTTACGAACAACATCCATTTGATTAATTTCACCTTTGTTATACATCTGCTCAACTTCTATTGGATCTGTTTCCAGCCAACTATGACGATTTTTTCGAATATAATCGCGTTCTTTTAATGTTGCAGTCATATCAATTTCGAAGGCATCTATATCACGGTCAATTTCATGGATGACTACGCCATAATCAAGTTTTGCGCGCTCAAGCGAAACATATTCATCTATCACGTCCTCTAAAACAGCGTTTACATCTCGTGTTAATGGGTCACCTAAACCACCGCCTCCTGCTGAGGGACGTGTAAAGGACTCTCCATTCTTCAACTCGACATTGGAGAAAATCGTGCCTAAAAATTTTTCATCCTCTTTGTTTGGATTTAAAATGGCCCCCTGCGCGATAGAAGGTAGGCCGCCCATAATCCCCCATGTAATGGAGCGAGAGCGATCACAGCAATAGGACATCACTGTTTGGTTTACATCCGTTAAAATGCCTCCCTTTTCCACACCACAGCCACCACGGTATTTACCTGGACCAGCTGAATCTATCATTATTTCATGCTTCGTTGTAACAACCGGAGACAAACGCTCTTGACCCTCGCATGGTTGAACACTCAAACCTACCCCAAAAACCGGCGAGGTAGTATTTGCACCATCACGGTCAATACGTCCACCATGGCCACCAGCCATCCAGTCATACCACATAAAATATTCACTACTATCTCTCCGCTGATCGTACCCACCTATTAATAAATACTCTAAATTAAATGAACATGCGATAGCGCGTTCAGGCATAATATTCGACCATAATTCGAAGCAGGCATTCATAATTTTTTCAAAAGCGCCTGAACAATAGCCAGAAACAGCTACTGGGCTAGGTGCGTTAACGACTGAGTTTTCGGGTAGGAATATTTTCACAACACGATAAAATCCTGAATTCAGAGGAATCTCTGGGAAAAATGTTTTGGTTCCTGCATAAGTACCAGAGAGTGCTGAACCAAAGCCTGCATTTAAAAAACAGCTAATATAAGGATGTGAATCGCTTAAATCATAAGCTATTTCATTCTCCGTAATGGTCATGTTCACACGAATTGGAATGAGGCCATCTCCTAATTGCGGATCCATATCAATATAGTCCACCGTTTCCCATTGTCCTTTTGGTAAAGCTTTAATTTTCGCTCGCATTAATCGCTCTACATAATTTTGAACTTCTTCAAAGGCTACTAGCACCGTGTGAATGCCATACTTTTCAATCATTTCTTGGAGCTGCTTCTCTCCAACCTTTGCCGCTTCCACTTGAGACCTTAAATCTCCTATACGTTCTTCCGGAATGCGCATATTCATGACAATAATCTTCACAACATCTGTTAAATATTGACCTTTACTATAAATACGAACAGGTGGGATACGTAGCCCTTCCCCGTAATGTTCCTTTGCTGTAATATCAAAGGAACCTGGGTTAGAACCACCAACATCTGCCCAATGTCCATTTGTTTGCATAAGTGCAATCAGTTTATCATCATGGAACACTGGTGAAATTACACGCACATCACTGAAATGTGTTCCACCACGATAAGGATCATTTACTAAAAATACATCACCTGGATGAATATCATCAGCGAAATCCTCTAAAACAGCTTTTGCAGTTAAATGTAATGTCCCTACATGTACGGAAATATCTTGCGTTCCCTGCATAACGGTATTCCCCTGTGCATCGCATAATGCACAACTAAAATCTCGATTATAAATGACAAACGAGTAACATGTACGTAACATTTGTTCAGCCATTTGATCGACTAAATTCACAAAGCCGTTTTTTAACACTTCAAATGTTACTGGGTCTAGATTTTGGACCTTATGATGTGTCACCAATTTCGTTGTACTCATAGCCAATTCCTCCTTATCGCGTATTAGTTCACCGTAATAATAATATTTTTATAGGCATCTACTTCCGCAGTAAACCCTGGTGGAATTACAGTCGTCGTATCTAGCTGATCGATAATGGCTGGACCAGCAAATTGTGTATAAACAGGTATTTTGTCGCGATTATATACGTTTGTTTCAATATATTTACCCTCAAAATAAACAGGACGTGTTTCTTTAAAAGCAGCTTCCAATGAGCCTTCAGGAACATATTGAGGAAAATTAGGTTTTGGTACTGTTCCTATAGCCGTTACACGTAAGCCAAATATTTCTACAGCTTGATCCTTATCAGAAAATGCAAATTCTCGTTCATGTTCTTGATGGAACGCTTCCAAAATAGCATCTAGGGAAGTGATTTGATCGGATACGAGAACAGCTAGAGATCTCCATTGTCCTTTATAACGAAGATCTATATAATTCGTTAATGACGTTGTGTTTTCTGCTATTCCTTCCTCTTCTAATAATTCTCTTGCTTCTTCTCGCAATGCATTAAATTGATTTGTCAGTTCCTCTACACTTACTTCATCTAGTTTTTTGACATATGTTTTAGAAATATCATGGCGTACATCTACAAGTAGGCACCCCATTGCCGCTGCTACACCTGGATGCGTAGGAATAATGACTTTTGGAATGTTTAAATCTTTTGCCAAATAGGCACCGTGTAATGGACCTGCACCACCAAAAGCTACAAGCGCGAAATCACGGGGATCATAGCCTCTCCGTACTGATATTAATCGAACTGCATCACTCATATTGGCATTTGCAACTTCTATAATGGCACTTGCCGCTTCTTCAACCGTTCGATCGAATGAATTTGCAATCTTTTCCACAGCTTCTCTAGCTGCCTCTTTATTTAACTGCATCGTTCCATCTAACAAATCCACACCAAGACGTCCTAACACTAAATTTGCATCTGAGTTAGTAGGCTCAATGCCTCCTCGGCCATAGCAAGCTGGACCTGGTACTGCCCCTGCACTTTGTGGTCCATTTCGTAAAGAACCGCCTTCATCTTTCCAGGCGAGGCTCCCCCCACCAGCTCCTATTGTTAATATTTCAATGCTCGGGAAACCAATTGGATAGCCATATTCAATCGACCAATCCTTTGTAATTCGTATATCTCCCTTATGCATCAGTGAAATATCGGTACTTGTACCACCCATATCTAAGCCGATTGCATTGTCAAATCCGCATAACTTCGCGATATGCTTACTGGCAATTGCCCCAGCAGCTATCCCAGAACTTGCTAATCTAGCAGCATAGCGGGGCACTGTACTTGAAGTCATAACACCACCACCAGAATGTAAAACTAATATTTCATCGTCATAGCCCTTTTTCTGCATTTCAGTGCTTAACTTACTAATGTAATTACTCATAATAGGTCCAAGAACGGCATTGATAATCGTTGTACTCATACGCTCATGCTCAAAAATTTCCGGAAGCACCTCGCTGGAAATACAAACATAGACATCCGGTAATTCCTCTTTTAAAATTCCTTTGACTTTCGCCTCATTTTCCCCGTTCACATAGGCATTGATGAAACAGACAGCAATGGATTCTGTTCCTCTGCGTTGTAATTTTTTTGCTAATAAACGAACTTCCTCTTCATCAATGGCTTGAAGAATATTTCCTTCATAATCTACTCGCTCTGTCACTTCAAATCGATCACGCCGTTGAATATAAGGCTTCGCAGTATCTTTGTACGTATCCCAAATATCTTCTTTCGTCCCTCTGCGGATTTCGATGACATCTCTAAAGCCCATTGTCGTAATAAGTGCTGTTTTTGGTAGCTTGCGTTCAATTAATGCATTCGTTCCAACTGTTGTACCATGAGAAAAAATTTTAATATCCTTCCCATTTAGTTCCGCTTTTGCTACTCCATTAAGAATTCCTTGTTCCGGGTTTGAAGGTGTTGACGACGTTTTTGTGACAAATACTTCTCCCGTCTCTTCATTAAAAACAAATACATCCGTAAACGTTCCACCGACATCAATTGCTAAACGACTTTGTGCCATTGCTCTACCTTCTTTCATTTATAAATTTTAAAAAGGCTAACACGCATTTTGCGGTTGTTCACATCGTGTTACTTTGCTTTCACCAAAACATATTTTTGAGGATAAAGTTAATGCCTCAAGAATATGCCCCAGATTTTTTTAATGATATCGCGTTCAATTCAAGAAAAATCTGGGCCATTACACCGAGGCATATGTGACATATATTTTTTTGTTTGCTATCCTAAAATTTTTTTCAACATAAACCTTTTACTCACTTTTTGTGCCAATCGTAATTGTTTTATACGTTGTAAAGAACTCTTTGGCTGCCTGCCCTTGCTCACGGGCACCGGTACTTGAGTTTTTCATTCCTCCAAACGGCGCTTGTGGCTCAGCTCCACCCGTTTCATCGTTAACCTGTACAAGTCCAACCTCACTACGGTTAATAAAATCAAATGCTTTCGGAATGTTATTTGTATAAATAGAAGCACTCAATCCAAAATTAGAATCATTCGATAATCGAATCGCTTCTTCATAATCTTTTACTTTGATAACGGCTAAAACTGGTCCGAAAATCTCTTCATGGGCAATCGACATTTCATGTGATACATTCGTAAAAATTGTTGGGTCAATATAGTATCCTTCTAATATACTTTTTGTAGGACCCCCGCCAAATACTAGCTCTGCTCCCTCAGCTTTTGCTTTCTCGATGGCGGATAATATAGAATCATATTGTCCTTTAGATGACACAGGCCCCATCGTGACACCAACTTCTATTTTTTTAGCTTCTTCAATTAACTGCTCTACTACCTTTTCATAAACCGCTTCCTCGATGTAAACTCGACTAGTTGCTGTACAACGCTGTCCAGTCTGTTTCATCGCACCTTCAATCGTTAATTTTGCAGCTTGCTTGATATTGGCATCAGCTAAAATAATCGCTGCATTTTTCCCTCCAAGTTCAAGCTGAATTTTTTTATTAGTCGATCCAGCAGTATCTAAAATACTTTGCCCCACACTATTTGAACCTGTAAATGTAATCGCTTTTACTTCAGGTGCATCCAATAATACCTGCCCAACCTTTGAACCACGGCCTTGCACGACATTTAACACGTTTTTTGGCAAACCTGCTTGTTGAAATAATTCTCCTATTAATTCACCAGTTAAAGCGCTTTCAGTAGAAGGCTTCCAAACAACCGTATTGCCGTACACTAATGCTGGTGCAATTTTCCATAGAGGAATAGCGACAGGGAAATTCCAAGGAGTTATGGCAGCAACGACACCAAGTGGTACTCGCATTGTGTACAATAATTTCGCTTCATTGGCAGAAGGTAACACTTCCCCTGTTGCCCGCATCCCTTCTTGTGCAAAATAACGTAAAATGGAAGCGCCACGTTTAACTTCACCAAGCATTTCATGTTTCGTTTTACCCATTTCACTCGAAGCTATTTCAGCTACTCTATCAATATTTTTCTCAAGTAAGTCTGCTGTCACGCGTAAAATTTCTCCACGCGCAACAGAAGACGTATTTTTCCACCCTTCAAATGCTTCCTGAGCTGCAATGATAACGTCTTTCGTCTCATCTATTGTCAAAAGCTCAACTTGGCCTATACATTGAGATGGTTTCGCCGGATTAAACTGTTTTCGTATTTCTCTAACGATAGTTGTCATAAAACTCCTCCTTAAAATAATGATCGCTTCGTTGACATTAATCTTTTTCAACAATTGTTTTACGTATATGCTCAAATGTCTCGTCTAAAATACGTAACATTTCATCTAGCTCTACTTTTGATAGAATGAGAGGTGGAGAAAAGACAACTGTATCTTGCTCATACGTAACTGTTCGTAGAATCAATCCTCGTTTCATCGTTTCTTGTACAAAAATGGGACTAAGAGGAGACTCAAACAATTCACCCGTCTCACGGCTCTTCACTAATTCAATGGCTCCAAGTAATCCAAGCGTTCGCACGCGTCCGATAAAGCTATATTTTTCTTGCAGTGCTCGGAATCCTTCTAACATGGCATCGCCCATCTTTGCAGCATTTTCAACGAGATTTTCGCGCTCAAGAATCTCTATATTTTTCAACCCAACTTGACAAGCGAGTGCATGGCCGCTGTAAGTGTATCCGTGCATTAATGTCCCTTTAGAAAGTTCGCAAAGATCTTGATGCAGCTTTTCGGATATCGCCACACCACCAAGCTGAACATAACCACTCGATACTCCTTTAGCGAATGACATCATATCTGGCACTACCCCGTAATGTTCCATACCGAAAAATTTCCCTGTACGACCAAACCCGGTAATGACTTCATCTGCAATGAATAAAATACCGTACTCATCACAAATTTTTCGCACTTCTTTAAAGTAATCTTTTTGTGGAATATTAACCCCACCTGCACCTTGTACAGGTTCAGAAATAAACGCCGCCACAGTCTCAGGGCCTAACGCTTCAATCGTTTCACTTAAAATACGTACGGATTCGCTATATACATAATGGAAATCAGGTGCGTGCGAATTCGTAAAGTCACGAAATGCCTGTAAGCCTGTCGCATTTGTAGCACCCATTGCGACACCATGGTATGAATGGGTACGTGAAATAATTTTTTGGCGCTCTGGCTGTCCTTTTAGTAACCAGTAATGACGTGCTAACTTAATCGCTGTATCGTTCGACTCTGAGCCCCCAGAAGTGAAAAATACAGTATTTAAGTCTCCAGGAGTTAAAGAAGCAATTTTCGTCGCTAAACGAATAGCCGGTTCATTGCTAAAAGAAGCGAAGCAGGAACTAAATGCTAATGTAGATATTTGCTCCTTCGCCACTTCGGCAATTTCTTTACGACCATGCCCAATATTTACATTCCATAAAGAAGACATCCCATCAATGAAGACATTTCCTTCTATATCTTTTAAATAAATGCCATTGCCCTCTGTAAAAATGGCTGCTGGCCCTTGTGTTTGTTGTTGCTCAATCGACGTTGTTGGGTGTAGAAAATGTTTTTGATCTAACTTTTTTAACTCTTCTTTTAGTTGAATTGTCATAAATGCCAACCTCTTTTCGTTTAAAATTTCATACACAATTTTAATAGCAATTCTCATGCCAACTGATGAAACAATTCCTTAAGGCGTTGTAATTTTTTTGACTCATTTCTAAAAGAAAAGGAATTGATTTTTATATAAGTTGATTGGGGTGGAGATTGGGTGACTCCTTGGGGATCAGCAATAGAGGAACGCGAGTGAAGCGGCTCATCGGACGCCCCAGGAAAGCGCCCAATCGGAACGGAAATCAACCCCACGTTATGAGAAAGCAGCGTTTTTTTCTATTAGTTACTTCACAACAACTGCAACAAAATGAAAAAGGAACACTTTCATTTTTCGAAAATGTCCCTCAATCTATTAACATAATGATGCATTACATCATTTTCCTTGTATGAATTAGTAAGCATTGCAATATTACTAGCTACTGTGCATAGATGAAGTTTTGATGCAAAAATACATCGTTAATCCTCATATGAAATTTGTTTCGTTAATTGGAACTTTTGTATTTTACGTACTAATGTTGACTGATCACATCCAAGTGATTTAGCAGCTTGCCTAATACTTGGATATTTAGATAGAGCTTCTTTAATAATCTGCTTTTCAAACGCAGCTACTTGCTCCTTTAAAGCACCACTAAACTTCGGAGTTACAACCTGTTCCTGAATGCTTTGTATTTCTACTGGGTTTTCTAGAACACGTGTAATAGTTGGGTTACTATCTAGTTCTTGTTGCACAATAAATGCTGTTATTTCTGGCTGCGTTGCTAGTAAGCAAATACGCTCCACCATGTTTTTAAGTTGACGTACATTGCCTGGCCAATCATAAGATTCTAATATTTTCATTGCCGATGACTCAATTGTCCGATGGATCCCATATTTTTCTTCAATAATTGCCAAAAAATGGTTGACTAATGGGATGATATCTTGACGACGTTGTCTTAAAGGAGGAATTTCAATAGGTATAATATTTAAACGATAATATAAATCCTCACGAAAATTACCTTGCCTCACCATCTCCGCTAGATTTCGATTTGTCGCAGCGATAATACGTACATCAATAGGAATAGGCTTTCCGCTACCTAGACGCTGTACCTCTGATTCTTGGAGCACACGTAATAATTTCGCCTGTAGTAGCAAGGGCATCTCTCCAATCTCATCTAAAAACACTGTGCCACCTGACGCAATCTCAAATAACCCTGCCTTACCACCTCTTGACGCTCCCGTAAAGGCTCCAGCTTCATAGCCGAAAAGTTCAGATTCTAATAAATTCTCTGGGATTGCACTACAGTTAATCGTTAAAATTTGCTTATCATGACGGCGGCTATTTGCGTGAATAAGCTTTGTTATCTCTTCTTTGCCTACGCCCGATTCACCACCAATTAATACAGTAGAATCTACCTCTGCAACTCTCATAACACGCTCTACAACCTGCATCATTGCTGAAGATACAGCGATTAAACTACTTTTTGTGTTTTCTTTATTATGTAAGGCATGTAGTTTATTTTTAAAATTCTCGTTTTGAACTTCTAATTTTTTTACTTCTTTCTCCAACAGCTTTAATTGTGTCATATCACGAGTAATAGCAACTACATATTGTAATTCGCCGTATTCATCAAATATCGGTTTTCCAGAAACTAAAAAGCATTTGCCATTAATGAACGTCTGCAAAATAGTTACTTTTTCTTTTGATTCAATTACTTTCATCGAAATGGAATCACTCATTATTCCTTCAGCGATGACGTCTTTTGCATATTTCCCCATTAAATCAATGCCTACAATTTCAATATCTATATCATTTTGAAATATAATTTTGCCATCGCTATCACAGACTGTAACGCCATCGGATATGGAGTTTAATACTTTAATGGACAATGGGTTCATAAAGTCTATATAGCTATACTGCATGAATGGTTTGACATGGAATAAGCTACCTTGCGAAGTCTCTATTACATGAATAAAATAGTCTTCTACATCAAAGGTTTCTATTCCTTTACTATATTTTTTTATTATTTTTTCAAGAAGCTCTATTTGGATATCACTTTTAATCATTACCTCATCATTTTTTACAATAAAAAAATGCTCCTCTTTATGTAGTTGAGTTATCGACATCTAGATCACTCCCTCTGAACTTTAAAGGCTTTTTCATACAAAAAAATTCGCTCTTTCTACGGGGCATCTGGAAGCCTAAAAGGTATTAAAGTTTCCTTTGGCTTGATATCTCGCAGAAATATTGCGAATTTTTTGTATTTTTATAGTATTCTACTCTGATGCTAGCTTTTCCTCTATTTGCTCTGCTGGCCTTGTCGACAGCTTTCGCATAATCACGAACAACACAACTGAGCCAATTAATACAAATGTACTCAAATAGAATTGTGAACGTAAAGATTCGATGAGCGCTTGGCATAAATAGACGACTGTTAAAATACCAATTGTCACATACGATAAATATGGAAATAACCACATTCTAATCGATAATGGCTCATCTGAAACTTTATCGTAATAACGTCGGAAACGAATTTGTGAAATAGCAATAAAAATATAAACTGCAATCATTAATCCTCCAACGCAATTACCTAAAAAGTAGAAAATAACTTCAGGTGAAATGAAGTATAGCATCGCACAAATATAGGCTACTACTGTACTACCAATAACAGCTGGTACAGGCACACCTCGACGATTTTTAATTTGCGAGAATATTTTTGGTGCATCCCCTTGACGCGACATTTCAAGTAGCATACGTGAGCTTGTATAAAGGGCTGAATTTAACACAGAGATTAGTGAAATAAAAATGACGATTTGAATAAGTTGAGCAGCAATTGGAAGCCCTGCCATCGTTAATATATTTGCATAAGGCGCTGCCAATATTTTCGAATCATTCCAAGGGATGATTAAAACCATAATAGCTACTGAGCCTACAAAAAATAACCCTAATCGAAAGACAACGTTGCGAATGGCGCGGACAATATTTCTCGCTGGATTTTCAGACTCTGCTGCCGCAATGGCTGCAACCTCAGCACCACAAATTGAAAATATAACAAAGACAATGGCCGTAAAAATCGGGACAATACCATTCGGAGCAAATCCACCGAATTCCGTTAATATTCCTAACCCCTTCGGTTCATAATTTGGCCAAATTCCTAAAATCATAGCTATACCAACAACTAAAAATACAATAATTGCCGTAACTTTAACGAAGGACAGCCAATATTCAAATTCACCAAATGATTTTACTGAATAAATATTAACAATTGTCATCAATAATGTTATGCCTACGCTTCCGAGCCATGTTGGTATCATCGGGAACCAATTATGGAGCATTCCCCCTATGAGTGCCGCTTCTAACCCCACAATAAATACCCAGCTTGCCCAATAAAGCCATCCTACTGTAAACCCTGCCCATGGACCAATATACTTCCCTGCATAGGAAGCAAATGAGCCTAGTTCTGCCGAACCTCCTGATTTCTTTCCTAATACTATTTCTCCTGATGCCATTTCCCCAACCATTTGCATGATCAGAACTATAAGCATGCATGCAATCGCATATGAAATCACCGCCGCAGGACCGGTACTTAAAATATTTTTTCCTGTCCCTACGAAGAGCCCTGTACCAATAACCCCTCCAATGGAGATCATTGTAATATGCCGTGTTTTCAATGATTTTTGCAAAGCCCCCATTAAACCACCCCTTTGTGTTATGTAGACATTTACTAGCCCCTTTCCTCTACTTCAATGTCTATCGTTTAATGAGCAATTCTGATGCCAAACCTACTCAATTATTAAAAATTTCAAAAAATTATCAACCTGTACATCTATTATTGCTAATATTTTTCTAACTCAGCGATTTTAGTATAGCGTGAGGTTGATTACCGTTCCGGCTGGGCGCTTTTTGCTATCGCTTCGCTTTCGCACAGAGCAAAGCTTCCTGTGGGAGTAAGATGAGCCCCAAGTAGTCGCCCAGCCTTCACTCCATTCAACCCATATATAATATACGTTTTAACTTCTTTTTCAGCGCCAAGTGTTTTCATATGCGATTTTAAAAATTTGATGCAAAAATACATCATTAACAGTTCATTTACATCATCTATCCATATACACGATTAAATGAACTCATAATATTCATCTCTTCCCTGTACTTCGCTACTGTCCGTCTGGATATTTGGATACCTTCAGCACTTAAAGTATTTGTAAGCTGTTGATCAGTTAATGGCTTTTGTTTATCCTCTGTCTCAATCAACTGCTTGAGCCGCTTTTTAATATACATAATAGAATCCATCTTTCCAGAAATATTCATTACTCCTTTTGTAAATAACGATTGTAAAGCATATACGCCATGGGCGGTCTTTATATATTTTCCACGTACTGCCCGACTAATCGTTGATACATGTAGACTTAAAATGTCAGCTACATCTTTTAACCGCATAGGCTTTAATGCCTCAATGCCTTTATGAAAAAAATCTTCTTGCAATTCCACTAGCAATCTAGCTAATTCGTACAGTGTTTTATCACGTTGTTCGATCCCTTGTAATAATAAAAGTGCATCTTTCATTGTGTCTTTAAAATAGGTTTTACAGTTCGGATCATTCTTTAGCATTTCAACATAATATTTATCGATAGTGACGCTCGGTAAATATCCGCGATTTAATTTAATCATCCATTCCTCTCCTAATTTTTCTACTTCGATTTCTGGAATGACATATGGAATCGCTTCAAATTTATCTCCTGTCATCACTGGTTTTAAATTTTTTATATAGTTGACAGTTTTCTTCACGTCATGAAGAGACGTCTTATACTTTTTACTTAATTGTTTAATAGCTTGTGCGGCCACTAACTCTAAATCCTCTTCGATCAATCGAGAGGCTAATTTCGGTGCTAGCGCATCACTGTCTACCTGAATGAGTAAATACTCCTTATAATTACGTGCCCCTACTCCTACTGGCTCGAAAGTTTGAAGTAAGTCCAATAGCGCCTCTACATGCAAAACATTTGCATTACACTTATTTGCGACGATTTCTACATCAACATCTAAAAATAGACGTTCATCTAAGGATTGAATTAAAAACGTTATGATTTTTAAATCTACAGTAGATAGATTTTTATGCATTGGTACTTGTTCCAATAAAAACTGCTCATAGCTCTCTTTTGCTGCAAACTTCATCTCAATGGGATTAAATGAATGATGTTGCGGTGCATGATATTGCGCAGAATAACTCTTATCAGAATAACTTGCTAATTGCATAATTTCCTCATATTGCATTTTCACCGTCGCATCAGTGACAACTAACAGTGGATTTTCGTTAGCCTTATCATAAATATACTGTTCTAATTCATTTGTTGAATATTGTAGTATTTCTAAATGCTGTACTAGCTGTGGTGATAACACTTGCATTATTTTTTGGGAAGTTTTGATAGCTATTTGCATACCCCATACCTCCATCGCGTAATTTTCTACATAGTAACACGTTTATTCTCTCTTTTTCCATTTTTTAATCAAATGTTTTTTTGAATTATAGCGTAGCTGACATCCTTTTTGCCGAAGTAACTCATCGGACGCCCTCAGGAAGCTTTGCTCTGTGCGAAAGCGGAGCGGCAGCAACAAAGCGCACAGGCGGAACGAAAATCACCCCCACGTTTTGGTGATAAACCACGAGCCTCCCTACTCTATGTATTAAAATTTTCTAATAATTCCAAAAAAGTAATTGACTGCAGTTATAAGCCATCATAAAATACACATATATAATAACAGTTACCACATTACGGTAAAAAATAAGGAGTGATCAAATGTTTCATGTACCAACTGTGCAATTTACACAAGAGCAGGAGCACTTCCGCTTAGATGTTCGAACGTTTCTACAGGATGAAATAGCAAAAGGAACTTTCACGCCTAAATGTGACTCTTGGCTTAGTGGAGATGATCCTGAATTCTCTAAATTAATTGGTCAAAAAGGTTGGATTGGCTTAACTTGGCCTAAAAAATATGGTGGTCAAGAGAGGAGTACTATTGATCGATACATTTTAACGGAAGAATTTTTAGCTGTTGGTGCTCCGGTTGCTGCACATTGGTTTGCTGATCGCCAAACAGGCCCACTTCTTTTACGGTATGGAACAGAAGAGCAGCGAGAATATTTCTTACCGAAAATTGTGAAAGGCGAATGCTACTTCGGCATAGGTTTAAGTGAACCAAATAGTGGATCCGACCTCGCTTCGGTTAGCACACGTGCTGAAAAAGTAGAGGGTGGATGGATTGTCAACGGTCAAAAAATATGGACGAGTAATGCACACCTTTGCCACTATATGGTGACTTTAGTACGGACTAGTCCTTTTGATGGAAAAAGCAAACATGCAGGACTCAGTCAATTGATTGTTGATTTACATGCGGAAGGAGTAACGGTTGTTCCAATTAAATTTTTAACCGGAGAGCATCATTATAACGAAGTATTCTTTGACAATGTTTTTGTACCTGACAATATGGTTGTAGGGGAGATCGGTAATGGCTGGGCTCAAGGATTAGCAGAGCTTGCCTTTGAGCGCAGTGGTCCAGAGCGAATTTTAAGCACTTTCCCATTAATCGATGAACTTATTCAAGAGTTAAAGCGCCAAAAAAATTTAGAAGGGTTACAGCAAGCGTCTAAAATAATAGCTCGTCTTTGGGGCCTACGTAATTTGTCAATTGGCGTAGCCCAGCTTTTAGAATCTGGTAATGGTGAAGACGTATCTATTCCTGCAGCACTTGTGAAAGCACTCGGTACGAAATTTGAGCAAAGTATTCCTGAAATTACACGCTTAATCGTACAGACTTATCCTACTCTTGACGCTCATCGTAAAATTGATCGCTTTATGGCTGAATCCATTTTACATGCACCAGGTTTCACTATCCGAGGAGGAACTTCAGAGGTACTGTATGGCGTTGTAGCGAAAGGGGTTGTAGCACAATGAGTGAAATGAAAGATATGATTCTTGATGTTGTAGAACGCATGTTAAAAGAAAAAGTCGATAAAGAGTTAGTCGATACAGTGGAACAAGGTCATTGGGCACCAGAACTATGGGATTTGTTTAAAGAAAACGGTATGACAGCTGTAGCCTTTACAGAAGAAAATGGCGGTGCAGGTGGCGACATAGAGGATTTATTAAATATTGTTCGTTTAACTGGAAAATACGCTACACCAATCCCATTTGCAGAAACAACATTTGCAAATTATTTATTAGAGTTTACTAGTTTACAAGTAATTGAAGACTTGGCCACGTATATGCTTTACCCTAACCAAGCCTTTACGTTAGAGAATGGCAAATTAACGGGAGAGGCGATCCACATCCCTTGGGCACGTCATACAAAACATCTAGTGACACTTGCCTATAGCACGGAGGGTACTCATCTTGTAGAAATCGATTTAAGCCAAGCTGAAATTAAGGTAGGATCAAATTTAGCAGGCGAACCGCGTGATACCGTGATATTCCATCATGCTAAAGTTTCACAAGTATCTGCTGTGTTATCTCCTAACAAGATACACGCTATTACAACACTCAAAGCTGCTTTTCAATTAGCACTGATGACTGGTGCCGTCGATAAAATAAATGATTTAACTGTTCAATATACGAAAGAACGTGAGCAATTCGGTCGACCGATTCATCGCTTTCAGCTCGTTCAGCAGCATATTGTACATTTAGCAGGTGAAACAGCGATTGCTCTAGCTGCATTTAATAATGTAACGGAAGCACTTCTAAAAAACAATCAAAATAGTGAGGTTGCTTACGCCTGCATTCGTTTCGAAGAAATTATTCAAGCAGTGACAACAATTGCGCATCAAGTACACGCTGCAATTGGTACGACACACGAGCATAGTTTGCATCAATTTACACGCAGACTTTGGTCATGGCGCGATGAAGGGGCTAGCACCTCTTATTGGACTAATTTAGTAGCAACACAGCTACTAAAAAATAGCGGAGATAGTCTATGGGGATATTTAACTTCAAGTAGCGCAAACTCTCCACTTCTCAAAGTAGAAGGATAAGGCCAATGACCAACATTAATTTGTGACAAACCACTAATGACATGATAAGGAGTGTTATCAATGACTGATTTACTTTTTGAAGTGCAAGACCATGTTGCTACGATTACATTAAATAGACCTGAGGCGTACAATGCTTTTAGTGAAGAGATGATTGCTAAATGGATTGAAGCCCTTGAAACTGTTCGTGATTCAGAGGATATTCGTGTTGTCATCGTAAAGGGTAATGGAAAATCATTCTGCGCTGGTGGGGATATTAAGGCGATGCAAGCTGGGGAAGGATTTTTCCAAAGCGAGGACGATATCTCTTCTACAGGCTTAGCACGAAAAAATTCTCTGTGGAAAAAGATTCAGCGTATTCCCCTTCTCCTTGAAGAAATTGATAAGCCCGTTATTGCACAGGTACATGGATTTGCAATGGGGGCAGGACTTGATATGGCCTTAATGTGCGATATACGGATTGCCGCAAAATCTACAAAGATTTCAGAAAGCTACATTAACGTTGCGATCGTGCCAGGCGACGGTGGCGCTTATTACTTACCAAAATTAATCGGCATCGATCAAGCCTTGGACATGTTCTGGACAGCTCGTGTATTAACTGCCGATGAAGCAAAAGACAAAGGTGTTGTGACATTTGTTGTAGAAGACCATGAGCTTGACGAATACACATTGAATTATGCAAAGGAATTAGCTAGTCGTCCAACTACGACATTGCAATTCATAAAGCGTGCTGTATATCAAAGTCAACGGATGGATTTACGTAGTGCCCTTGATTACATTTCATCACAAATGGCTATTGTTACAGAGCTAGATGATTTTAAAGAGGGTGTGAACGCAGTTGTAGAAAAACGTAAGCCTATTTATAAATGACGTGTTTAGGAGGACGAACAATGCAACCTCTTGAAAATATTCGAGTATTAGATTTATCTCGCGTTTATGCTGCTCCTGCTGGCTCCATGTTGTTGGCAGATTTAGGGGCAGAAGTAATTCGTAT
Source organism: Lysinibacillus sp. NPDC086135 (assembly GCF_044746345.1). Taxonomy (NCBI): domain Bacteria; kingdom Bacillati; phylum Bacillota; class Bacilli; order Caryophanales; family Bacillaceae; genus Lysinibacillus; species Lysinibacillus sp. NPDC086135. Next base: position 145,216 of record NZ_JBIVCA010000005.1, read on the forward strand.
AGAACATCCAAATGGTTCTGATAGCATGCGTGATTGGGGGCCATTTGTGAATGGTCAAAGTACGTATTATTTATGTGCCAATCGCAATAAAAAATCGATCACATTAGATTTAAAGACAATGGAGGACAGAGAAAAATTTAAAGAACTTGTCAAAGATGCTGATGTCGTCCTCGAAAATTTTAAAACGGGTGACATGGAGCGAATGGGGCTCAGCTATGAGGAATTGAGCAAAGTGAATCCTAGAATCATCTATTGTGCAGTTACAGGATTCGGTCAAACTGGTCCTCTTGCACACGAACCAGGCTTCGATCCAGTAATTCAAGCGATGAGTGGTTTAATGCATGTCACAGGCTCATCTGATGGAGAAGCGACAAAAGTTGGTGTTCCTATTGCAGATATTTTAACCTCTAACTATGTCGTCATTAGTATTTTAGCCGCTTTACGAATGCGTGATCAAACAAATAGAGGGCAATTTATTGACTTAGCTTTATTAGACGTTCAGATGAGTAGCTTAGCGAATGTAGCGAGTGCTTATTTAAATACAGGTTTTATTTCAGAACGTCTCGGTAATCGTCATAATAATGTTGCGCCCTATCAAGTATTTAACTGTGCGGATGGCCCCCTAATGATTTGCGTTGGGACAGATGGACAATTTAAAAAGTTTTGCACGATGTTGCAACGTGGGGAATGGGTCAATGATCCGCGCTTTTTAACGAATACAATGCGCAAGCAACATGAAGCGGAGCTTGTTCGGATGATTACTGACATTACCATGACAAAAACACAGGATGAATGGATTACCTTGTTACAGCAATACAAAATTCCAGGTGGACGTGTGAACACAATTGCTGAGGCACTAGAACAACCGCAATTTATGACACGGGACATGATTGGTGAAATAGAGCACGAACAATATGGTACAATCAGATTCATCAAAAGCCCGTTAAAGTTCTCTGATTTAGATATTCAATATAAATTAGCACCACCGATACTTGGAGAACACACAGACCAATTGCAAAAGTCCTCTCTACAAAAATAAAATTGCGCTATAATAGAAGTACTTTTATGGTTCATCACTGAAAGTTCGGAATGACATTTTATTAAAAAGTATGTCATGTGGATAGGTTGATTGGAGTGGAGACTGGGCGACTCCTTGGGGATTAGCGATAGAGGAACGAAGGCTAAAAGCATCACATCCTGTGATAACGCCTTCGTGACCAACATCGTGTTGGTCCGAGACCCTGGAGCGAGCAACGCGAGTGAAGCGGCTCATCGGACGCCCCCAGGAAAGCGCCCAGTCGAAACGGAAATCAACCCCACGTTATGGTGATGGGCCAGTTTTATCTTCATTAATAAATGTTTTTATGCGCAAAAGCATAGCTGCATGTATATCTGAAGATAAATCCTCCGGCTGATGTCGAAGAAAATTTTATTACGTAGGTGACGGAATGAATCAGGAGATTTTCGAAAAAAACTATACAATGTCATCGCTGCACAAAGCTATTAATGTGTTAAAAGCTTTCTCAAAAGATGAACCAAGCCTTTCCCTAACTGAGCTAAGTAAAAAAACAGGGATCAGCATTTCGAGTTTACAGCGCTTCGTTTCTACCTTTGTGTACGAAGGCTTTCTTCACAAAGATGAACGTACAAAGCGCTATCAATTAGGTCATTCACTTCTGTATTTAGGCAATTTAGTAAAAGAAGAATCAAGTCTTATTATTGTCGCAGAACCTATTTTAAAAAAGCTAAACGAAGAAATCGGCGAAAGTGTTTCCATGAATATTATTGATGGATTGGAAAGACGATGTATTTTAAACTTTGATTCAACATATCCGCTTTCAACGAAAATGTTTGTAGGTGACACCTCTCCCCTTTATGCAGGTGCATCATCTAAAATATTGCTCGCATTTATGCCGAATGTTGAAGAATATGTAGAGAATATACGTCTTGAACCTATCACTGATCAGACAATACTTTCAAGAGAGCAGCTGTTAAAGGAATTAAAACGTATCCGTTTACAACAGTTTGCGACTAGTAAAAGCGAACGTGTACGTGGCGCATGTTCTATATCTGCACCGATATTAAATGCATCTCAACAAATCATCGCTTCAGTAACACTGGTCATACCAGAGGTACGCTACAGTGACTACGATGAAAATTTATTAATTGACACTATTCAAACCGTTGCATTAGAAATCGAAAAGCAATTGTATTAATCGAAACAAAGAATAAAGTGATAGTATTATGCATTTGAGCGACTCAAAAAGGAGAGCAGCGTTTATTAACGCACTCTCCTTTTTAACATTTAATCGACTTAGCACCAAAGTCAGCGATACTATTTTTTCAAGTAAATATTAGTTGATTGGAGTGGAGACTGGGCGACTCCTTGGGGATCAGTAATAGAGGAACGAAGGCTAAAAGCATCACATCCTGTGATAACGCCTTCGTGACCAACATCGTGTTGGCCCGAGACCCTGCAGCGAAGCGAAGCGGCTCATCGGACGCCCCCAGGAAGCTTTGCTCTGTGCGAAAGCGAAGCGTCAGCAACAAAGCGCCCAGTCGGAACGGAAATCAACTACACGTTATGGTGATAAGTTAATTATTTACTAATTCCAAGAAATCATCCCAATAATTTAAGCGTGGCAGTTCAACATGCTTGTTATAGGATTGATTTTTTAAAATTACTTTTGTCTTCACATCTTGCAGTGTTTCTAATACAGCTGGTTTATCATCTACATAAACATCTAAAGCTAGCTCTTTGATGATCGCTACTTTCTCTGTATCTTGCATTCCGCAGAAAAAATGACCTTCTATAATTGGAAATCCTTGTGCTTTCATCCATGCTTGTGTTTGCTCACAATATTGCTTAGGACGTGAAGTAATATAATAAATGTCATGTCCCTGCTGTGCCAAAGCTTGAAGCGTCTCTAGTGCTCCCTCAAAAGAAGGACAATCCGTAAAATAAATTTCCTCTAATGAACTATTCCACATCGCTGCTCCTTCAGCATCTGTTAATGCAAAAGGTTCGTGAATTTCAACTCTTTGCAAAGCTTGAAATACTTCTAGCGAAACATTTTTATCAAGTTTTTTATTATAGAGCGCAAAGGCATGTGCTCGTAAATCTATGAGTGTGTCATCTATATCAAAGCCAAATTTCATGTTGTTCTTCTTCCCTTCAAGAAGCCTTGGTGATAAAGTTAGTCGCGAATGTTTGCTCTTTTTCAATTTGCATCGCTAATACTTCTTCAATGGCTCGCTCGCGCATTTGTTGAAAATCGTGTACGTTAAAATGAACAAGTGTATCTTTATTTAATAATGACGCAAGACAATCTGCATCCTTGAGTGCACTATTGAGCCCGAATGCTCCAGTTGGTGTCATCGTGTGAACAGCATCCCCTAATAGTACAAGCCCCTCTGTCCCCCAGCAGTCACAATGACTACTGAATACATCAAGCAAGACAAAATCTTGCCAAGATCTGATATGTTCGTTTACAGTATCAGATAGTTCTGGGAATTGTTCTAAAAGCCGTTGGATAAATGGTGTAAATGCTTTTTTTCTGAGCTGAGGAAAACTTCCTTGTTCAATATTCCAGCCGATTTGAACGAACCCACCTACCTGCGTAAATAAGGATAGCTGTTTTCCACCTATTAATGCCATTTTAATCGATGGTTCCCATCCCTGAGGGGCAGGAATTTTTGCCCACAATAAATCAAAGCCATGCTTATGCTTTTGAATCTCAATGTGCGCTTGCTTTCGAATAGTAGAGTAACGGCCGTCAGCACCGATAATTAACTGACTACTAATTTCAATCTTTTCCCCATTTCTTGTTGCAACGACACCCGTATATCTACCCAAAGAATCAACTAAGAGCTTCATTACCTTCGTATTCAAGAAACAAGAAAAGTGAGGAAAATGCTGTGTTTCTTGTAAAATTCCCTTTAATAGATTTGCTTGCGGTACATGAATTCCTAAATGTCCAACAGCTTCAACAGGGAAAATAGTTTTTATTGCTCTACCGTCTGCGTAATATTCAAGTTTTCCCATACGTAATAAACCGAGCGCTTCGACTGCTTCAAAAAGCTGATGACTTTTTAAAACAGCCTCACCCTCCTCATTTAAATGCTCACCGCGAAATGCCTGCCCAAGTGCTGCGTTTTGTTCCAGTAGAATTACGGAAAGACCTTTTTTCGCTAGTAAGTGCGAAAGAAGTGCTCCACCTGGCCCAGCCCCTACGATACAAACATCTGCTTGATAATTCACTTTCCTTCACCTATCTTTGGATAAGCAATAATACGTAAATCTTGCCCAACCTGCTCAAACGAAGCAAACTCTACATCCCATGCTTCATCCATAGTAGATGGATTTGGACCAGCAATCGGTGTTAATGATAAGCGACCACCGAGAATTTTTGGCGCTATATAAATCACATATTTGTTAATAGCACCTTGCTGTAAAAAGGAAGAGTTGATCGTACTTCCACCCTCTACTAAAATATCCGTAATGCCATATTGATATAGTTTTTCAAGCATATCGTCAACAACAAGGCCCTCAGAGTCATGTCGAACTGGCAATACAGTCACGCCTTTTTCCTCAAATGCTGTTATTTTTTCTTGGCCGGCATTCTCACTACATACAATAATTGTTTTCGCTTCTTCTACATTCAGAACATTGGCATGAGCTGGTGTACGAAGGGAGCTATCCATAATAATGCGTACTGGATTTTTTCCGTAAGCTTCTTTTAATCTTGTTGTTAAGGATGGATTGTCAGCTAAAACAGTACCAACACCAACTAAAATACCATCCACCTCATGTCGAATACGGTGAACATCCTCACGCGCTGCTACACCAGTTACCCACTTGGAATGTCCTGTATGAGCAGCTATTTTCCCATCTAAAGTCATCGCATATTTTGAAATAATAAATGGTCGTTTTGTTAGCATATTGTGAATAAAACGTTCATTTAAACGGCGAGCTTGAGCTTCTAAAATACCCACCTCTACCTCAATACCCGCATCTCGTAACAGCTGTATACCACGTCCAGCAACAGCAGGATTTGGATCTTGCATGGCTACTACTACTCGACTAACTGCTGATTCCTTCACTAAATTTGCACAAGGAGGTGTTTTTCCGTAATGCGAACATGGCTCAAGAGTTACATAAAGTGTCGCACCTTTAGCATGTTCTCCAGCCATATGAAATGCATGCACCTCTGCATGTGGTTCCCCTGCTTTTCTGTGTAAACCTGTTCCAACAATTACACCGTCTTTGACGATTACAGCCCCTACTAGTGGATTAGGATTTGTATTTCCTTTTGCACTAGCGGCTAAATCAAGTGCTAACTGCATATATTTTTCATCTGTTGTCATCTTCGTTCCTCCACTCACTTCTCTTCGCGCAAATGTCCAGATTTCTCTACTTTCGTGTCTAAATAAAAACGATTTGTCTCCGTTAATCCTCCCCATAATGGGACATGTCCTTCTGCTGCCAAACCATGTGCCTGTAATGCGGCAAGCTTCTTCGGATTATTGGTAATGAGTGTAACTGGTTTTGAACGAAGTGCTCCTAACACAGTAATGGCATCTTCGTAAGAACGAGTATCATCTGGGAAGCCGAGAGCATGGTTTGCTTCAACCGTATCTAACCCCTCTTCTTGTAATAAATAAGCAAGCGATTTCGAGAACAATCCGATGCCGCGGCCTTCATGATCAGCTAAGTAGAAAATGGCCCCACAGCCATGCTCCACAATCATTTTCATCGATTCATGCAATTGATAACCACAGTCACAGCGTTCGCTTCCAAAAATATCACCTGTATGACAAATGCTATGCATGCGAATTAAAGCATCCTCAGCATGTGTAAAATCTCCATAAACAAGCACTGATGACTGTTGTAAAAAAGCTAAATTTGCAGATGCTAACCCATCAATAATTTCCTCTTTTGACTGATCGGCTCCTACTTTTAACCAGTTATACCATTGAAATGTCGCTGAAAATTCACCCTGTTTTACCGGTAATTTCACTGGACCAACTAGGCAAATACTTTCAGTTTCTGATTGCTTCACGATCGTCATTTTGTCTTTCACTATATCTAAAACTTTAGTAGTAATTGTCATATTTTCTCCAACCTTCTAATGTTAACAGCTAGCAAAACAAACTAACTGAGCACTTGTATTTTTATATAACTTACATAACGTAACTTAGTTTATAATAATAACTAACAACTGTCAAACTCCAGCTCCTACTCTATTAAGAAACAAAAACTGCTATATTACGTTTTTATCATATACTACTAGCTTATGGAGATGCTATTTTTTCTGTGCAGGCTAGTCTATAATAAGCTGAGGGAACTGTAATGACGAAAGGAAGTTTAGAATGCAATTAGAAAAAAATGTGCAAGTGAAACAGCCAAAATATCAACAAATAGCTGTCGACCTAGCCTCAAAAATCGTGGAAAGAAAGTATCGAATTGGCGATAAAATTTACGCAAGATCATCCCTAGCTAGTCAATACAATGTCTCTGCGGAAACTGCAAGAAGAGCAATTGCTGTTTTGCAAGACTTGGAAATTGTGGAGGCCACCAAAGGTAGTGGAGTTATAATCATCTCATATGAAAAGGCTGCACATTTTGTCCGCCAATTCCATGATGTTCAATCAGTCCATGAGCTACAACATGAGCTTATGTCTAGCATTCAGAAGCAGCACCAAGAATTAATAAATCTACAGGAAAAGACCAAACAACTGATTAGTCGAACTGAACATTTCCGATCCGTCAATCCGTTTATTCCTTATCAATTAGAGATGACAGCTGAAAGCCCTTGTATCCACCAAACAGTACAGGAATTGAATTTTTGGCAAAATACATCTAGCACGATTGTCGGAATTCGTCGTAAAAATGAATTATTACTATCACCTGGTCCATATGTGTCCTTGGAAGAAGAAGACATTATTTACTTTATCGGGAATGATGAAAGTTTCGCTCGAGTTCAGAGCTTTTTATATCCAAATTAAAATCCGCTTAAACGCTGATATAGCAGCGTTTAAGCGGATTTTTTCTATTTTGTCGATTTGACAGAAGTAACAACTTTTTGTTAGGGTTGAGTTGTTACTTGTTTATATTTGGGTATCATTATCCTCAAATAGTATTTATCTTTATTTAGTGAGTGTCCAAACACCTACTGCAATAGAGGGACTCAGCCTAAAAATGCCTCGTCTAGTGGCAATTTATATGTGCGTAGTGAAGTAACACCCATTACGCCAAGGCGAAATTGATCTACGAAAGGAGTGGTTCTAGTGGAAAAAATAAAAGTGGAACATGTTTCTAAAGTTTTCGGGAAACATATTCCCCAAGCCTTAGAACTCGTCAAGCAACAAAAAAGCAAGACTGATATCTTAAAAGAAACAGGTGCAACAGTCGGTGTATACGATGCAAGTTTTACCGTAAATGAAGGTGAAATCTTCGTTATCATGGGATTATCAGGAAGTGGTAAGTCGACACTGATTCGACTTTTAAACCGTCTCATAGAACCTACAAGTGGAAATATTTACATCGATGGAGAAAATATTTCTAAAATGGGCAAAGAGAGTTTACGTAATGTAAGAAGAAACAAAATGAGTATGGTCTTTCAAAACTTCGGTTTATTCCCCCATCGTACACTTCTTCAAAACACAGAATACGGCCTTGAAATCAGAGGCATCTCAAAGGAAGAACGGCAAGCAAAAGCAGAGCAAGCTCTCGACAATGCAGGCTTACTTGCTTATAAGGACCAATATCCTAGTCAATTATCAGGCGGTATGCAACAGCGTGTTGGATTAGCGCGGGCACTTGCAAATGACCCTGAAATATTACTAATGGATGAGGCTTTTTCTGCACTCGATCCATTAATTCGAAAAGAAATGCAAGATGAGCTACTCGATTTACAAAGCACATTGAAAAAAACAATTTTATTTATCACCCACGATTTGAATGAAGCATTACGTATTGGTGATCGTATCGCCATTATGAAAGATGGCTCAATCATCCAAATTGGTACTGGAGAAGAAATTTTAACAAATCCTGCAAATGATTATGTTAAAACATTCGTAGAAGACGTCGATCGTTCTAAAGTATTAACTGCTGAAAATGCCATGGTTCGACCTGTATCCGTCAATGTAGATGTAGATGGACCGACCGTAGCACTTAAAAGAATGCGTGAGGAAACGGTTAGTTTATTAATGGCCGTTGACAAAAATCGACATTTAAAAGGCTATATTACTGCTGACGACGCACGGGCTGCAGCTAAAAGACAAGAACAAACGGTACATTCAATTGTTCAATCAGATATGTTAACCGTTCCACCAGATATGCTTTTACAAGATATATTAGGTTTGATTCATAATAGTCCTACTCCTATTGCGGTTGTAAAAGATGAGCGCTTGCTTGGTGTTCTTATCCGGGGCGTTGTCATCGAAGCACTTTCAACTAGCGATGAGGAGGCGAATGCACATGAATAATTTATTAGACAATATTCCCGCAATACCAGTGGGACCATGGGTAGAATCAGTTATGGACTGGTTGACGAGTAATTTTTCAGTGTTTTTTAACTTGATTCAAAAAAATGGAAAACTACTCATGAATCAGGTCACTGATTTATTAGTGAGCATTCCTCCGATTATTCTTATTTTACTTGTTGTCATTTTTGCTTTTTTCGTTACCGGTAAAAAATTCGGGCTCGCAACGTTTTCATTAATTGGTTTGTTATTTATTTATAATCAAGGCTTATGGACGCATCTTATGGAAACAACCACACTCGTGCTCTTTTCAAGTATCATCTCAATCATATTAGGTATTCCTCTTGGCATTCTAATGTCGAAGTCAACTGTAGCAGAAAATGTGATTAAGCCGATACTCGATTTCATGCAAACAATGCCTGGCTTCGTATACTTGATTCCTGCCGTTGCCTTCTTTGGTATTGGGATAGTCCCTGGTGTATTTGCATCCGTTATTTTCGCCTTACCACCAACTGTACGTATGACGAACCTAGGAATTCGCCAAGTACCAAAAGAATTAGTAGAAGCTGCTGATTCATATGGAAGTACCTCAAAGCAAAAACTATTTAAAGTAGAAATTCCTCTTGCCAAATCAACTATAATGGCAGGGATTAACCAAACAGTTATGCTATCACTGTCAATGGTTGTAACTGCCTCAATGATCGGTGCACCTGGTCTAGGACGTGAAGTATTAACTGCACTACAACGTACACAGGTTGGTAATGGCTTTGTTGCAGGTTTAGGTCTTGTAATTTTCGCCATTGTTATAGACCGCCTAACGCAAAGTTTTAATAAGAAGAAAGTCGTATAGAAAAAGAGGCAATTTATTGACGAAAATCTTAGTTCTTTACTTTCACCGCTGAGATTTACGATTTGTAGTTTGCTACAAAACTATTAATAGTTGAAAGGAAGATTCGATGAAACTGAAAACATTAACTAAATTAGGAATGGCTTTAGGGCTTGGCTTTTTGCTAGCCGCATGTAATAGTGATGATTCAAGTAAGAGTAGTGGTAACTCAAAGGACGTCAATCTAGCCTACGTTGAATGGGATACAGAAATTGCTTCAACTAATGTAGTTGGTCAGGTACTAGAGGATTTAGGCTATAATGTATCATTAACACCACTTGATAATGCAATTATGTGGGAGGCTGTTTCAAAAGGTGAAGCAGATGGCATGGTCGCTGCATGGTTACCAAATACTCATGCCCCACAGTACGAAAAATATAAGAACGACCTTGATGAACTAGGTGAAAACCTTACTGGTGCCAAAATAGGTCTAGTAGTACCAAGCTATATGGACGTTAACTCGATTGAGGATTTAAAAAACCAAGCAGATAAAACAATTACGGGTATTGAACCTGGTGCTGGGATTACAGCTGCTACTGAAAAGGCCTTAGATGAATATGATAACCTAGCAGGTTGGCAGCTATTAACTTCTTCATCTGGAGCTATGACCACTTCTCTTGCTAAAGCAATTAAAAATAAAGAAGACATTATCGTGACAGGCTGGTCTCCTCACTGGAAATTCGCTAAATATGATCTTAAATATTTAGATGATCCAAAAGGCGTTTATGGTGGCGAAGAAACGATTAACACATTCGCTCGTAAAGGTTTAAAAGAAGATCAACCAGATGTCTATTCTGTACTAGATAACTTCCACTGGACATCAGAAGACTTAGAGAGCGTTATGCTAGAAATTATGGATGGCAAAGACCCAAAACAAGCTGCTAAAGATTGGGTGGAAGCTAACGCAGACAAAGTTGCTGAATGGACGAAGGATGTAAAAAAATAATTTTCAAAAAGTGACGGACAACCGGAGTGGTTGTCTGTCTTTTTTATAGGCTCTTCCCGTCTTATTTGAAGAACATCATTTAAGGCTACTAAAATTCAGCTCCATCTCGCTAACATCGCCGCAATGGTTTTTTTATAAAAGACTACAAATAATTAACGTTCTTTTGCGAATTTTCAAGCAAGAACTCCTCATCATAAACAAAAAGTCACCTCGCAACGATTAAACCGTGCCAGATGACTATTTATGTTATTAATTAGGATAATAACTTCAAAAATATCGCAGCTCCTAAAACAAGAGTAATGCAAACAATACGTCTCCAATCCTTAGATTCATTGAACAACACCATACCGAGTAATGCACCACCAGCCGCTCCAATGCCAGTCCAAATGGCATAGGCTGTACCCATCGGTAATGTTTCCATGGCATATGCAAGGCCAGCAAAGCTCAAGGTAAACGCAAAAATCAATAACAGTAAATTTTTAATACTTTTAGCATTATTATATTTACTAATCATATAAACACCCATCATCTCACATAGCCCCGCGACTACTAATGCAAACCATGCCATTATTCATTCACCTCTTTTTCTTTAACATCCCCTGTCACAAGCTTTAAGCCGATGACACCTGCAAGTAAAACGACAACACATAAAATCTTAGTTAATTTCCATGGTTCTCCAAACAGTAAGCTATCAGCACATACAGTACCCGCTGTCCCCAAGCCTACGAATACTGCATAAACAGTACCTACTGGCAAACTTCCCCCAGCCTTAATTAGTAAATAAAAGCTAACAAAAATTGCAATCGCGGTTCCAATCCATTCGAATGCATTCCCTGCATGCTTTAAGCCAATAACCCAGCCGACTTCAAAAAAAGCAGCAATTACGACACTTAACCATTGTTTGTTCATTACGAATTCCTCCATTTTATAGTTAAACACATATGGATACTATTATTGGGGTTCTTTAAGACGGTATTCTGACCTACCCGAGCAGTTCGGCAACCAGAAATCTGACTTGCGTTTTTTCTACAACTACCCTTCAACAGTAGCCAAATAAAAAAAGCCCAAGGAACACTGCTGTAAACAGTATCTCCCAGGCTTTTATCCTTCCGTGTCACAAAATCAATTTGTGGTTTTCTCTCGGACCAGACTAGCTTTGCTACGGAACCCTAGAAAACTAACATATTTGATTGTGCTACTAGTATAGCAAACTATTCAATCATTTTCTACTCGTACATAACCAACTTTTTCAACTAGTGCTTGCCCCTCGTCTGAGACAATCCAGTCGATAAACTTCTTTACATTAGGATTATCTGTTCCTGCTGTTACAGCATAAAATTCAGATACGAGTGGGTATGTGCCTTTACGAATATTTTCCTTTGTGGGCGCAATCACATCAATGGACAATAATTTAATTTCGTGGTTATTTACCATTTCTGTTGAGTAAAATCTAAACGTGTAGCCAATGGCATTTTTATAATTACGATATTGTGATACCTCATGAATAATACCACCCATACCTGTTGCAACATTTTCAGCAGGTGCTTCCATGATTGGTGTATCTCCCATCATTCTTTCAAGCGCTGTTTGGCTTCCGCTATCTGCTGGGCGCTGAAATGCACGAATCGCAGCATTTTCACCACCGACTTCATGCCAATTCGTAATTTTCCCAGCGTATATTTGTTTTAACTGCTCCAATGATAAATTTTCTACGCTGTTCTTATGATTGACGAAAAAGACAAATGCCTCTCGTCCAATGGGGGTCATGTCAAATGTAAGACCTTCCATCTCAGCTTGCCTCCTTTGTGATTCAGATGGCGCCGCTACAAAAATCAGGTCAACATCTCCTGAAATCAAATTTTGATAAGCTTCAGCTGTACGACTCACCATTACTCTACTATTATCATATGGATAGTAACCCTTTGGATAGGTCGCTTCTACAAAGGCAGCATACAGTGGATACATCGCCGTTGCCCCATCTAAGCGAGGTAGTGAGTCAACTAATTGCAATGAAGCCTTTGTATCTGACTTTACTACATTATTTTGCTCTATAAATGGTTGATAGGCAGACACATCAATTTCTGCATCAACGGTTGGAATACTCATTTTGTAGTAATGTTGAATAGGCTTAATCGAGGCAATCAACAACGCAATGCCCATTAGTCCAGCTAACCATATCTTCCGTTTTGTCGTTGTCAACCAATCAAAAATTAAACAAATAAATAGGACAAATAAACATATCGGAACGGTTAAGAGTAGTCCACTAAAATGTAGCCCACCACTTATAATTAAATACAACGCAACTACTCCTGTGAAAAATAATAATCCTATTAGTACAAAAAGAGACTGTAGCACTTTCATAATCAACGGCTCCACCTCCAAAAGAGTGATTTTATACCATATTTATATAATAGGTTATTTTCGAAAAGTAACACAACTATATATTCTGAAAATTATGTTAAAATAAAATGAAGTATTGTAGGGAGGTATTACATATGGCAATTGAAAAAGTACGTGAACATTTAGCACAATGGAATGTGCAACACAAAATACAGGAGCTAAACGAAAGTTCGGCGACCGTTGAACTAGCAGCACAGGCACTCGGCTGCGAGCCTGAACGCATTGCGAAATCCTTATCGTTTCTCGTGAACGATGGCGCGATACTAATTGTTGCTGCAGGCGATGCCAAAGTCGACAATGCAAAATTTAAAGCGGCCTTTGGTACAAAAGCAAAGATGCTTGGGAAAGATGAAGTTCTTGAAAAGATCGGACACGATGTAGGGGGTGTTTGTCCTTTCGGCGTGAATGAGGGCGTTGCTATTTATTTAGATGAATCACTTAAACGCTTCACAACGGTATTCCCTGCATGTGGTAGTAGCAGCTCCGCCATTGAGCTTACTATTTCTGAATTAGAAATCTATACACCATATCAAGAATGGATTAACGTCTGTAAAGGCTGGAACGAGTAACATAAAAAACGGCAAAACTTTATTAAAAGTCTCGTCGTTTTTTATTTAAATTTCTTTCTTATATCCAACAGCTAACCAGTGAGAATCCCATTCTGTAATTTGATTACCTACTCTACAAGATAAGCCACATGCACGATTATCAGCGATAAATGAGCCGATTAACCATTTCTTTGTTTGTAATCCATCCTTTAGGTTTATCGTTATAGAAGGCATTTCCACATACTGCTGATAAATAAACAAATTATCATCATAATGGGTATACGCAGAAGCATTTGTTTTCGTACCATCCCCTGCATAGATTTCTACAGTATTCCCTTCCCGAGAATAGACAGGTTTCTTTACAAACGGCAAGTTTTCCTGTACGAATAGTTCTGCCGAAAGGTACGTTGGCAACATATATTTCTGAATAGCAGCTCGTTCTTCTGCATTAAAAAGAAGCGGATCATTTTTACGTTCCCAAATTAACCATAATAAAATTTTCGATTGCAGTACATATGCAGCAGGTGCATTGATAATAGCAAGCTGTCCATCTTTTACGAGTTCCAGTAAATGTAGGCCAATACGATCACCATCGGAAGACATATCATCTATTAAAAACTCTACTGGGTGTGCAGGACGATATAAAATATCAATTTTCTCCATGGCAGGTGTATAAAGGCCTCGAGCTATATTAGCAGTGTTACTAGAAAAAATGATTAGCTCTTGAATAGGAACATACTCCACATCAAAAGGTATACATTTCTTTAAAAACTGTACCTGACAATATTCCTCATAATCTTCCGCGGCCGTTTTCCCTGTAATGACGATTTTAGGTTTTTTCACATCATTTAAATAATGCATAGCCGTAAAGAGTGCACCAGACAAGGATTTATGTAATGCTGAAACATCATTCGGACTATCAAATCCTAAATGCTGACAAAGCGCTTCATTGATCTCAAAGGTTTCTTGGACAAGAAATGGCGTTTCACCATTTAATTCAAGACATTTTATTTGTCCGTCCTCTGTACAAATAAAATCGAAGCGAGCCAGTATCGATTGTTGCTGTAAATAATCTAATGGAATATATGGTAGCATTTCAGAACGAATGCCTAGTGCTAAAAGTTGCTCATCCGATAAATGCTTAAATTGTTTCCCAACCTTTAAAAATATTTTCCAAAGTATAGTAGAGGCATAGTTAATTTCATCGATTTTCTCTTTGGGTAAATCTAGTACATCGTACAAGGCATACTCAAGATCCTCAAAGTCAGGAAAGAAATTAGGAAATTGAGAATAAAATGCTTGGCGTTGTTGAAAATATTTGTCCATATTGATTTCTCCTTTTAAGAAGATGAAGAGCCACCTCGAGAGGCACCACCTGAGCCAAAGCCTGATTTCCCTGTGCTAGATGATGAGTGATTTGAATAAGAATTAGAACTATTCGTTGATGAACTTGAACTATTTGAGTATGAACGCTTGCCACTCGAATAAGACTTGGAACCGCTTGTATTTGAATTTGAGCTATTTGTTGTTGAGTTATTTGAGCTACTAGATGTTGTACCAGACGGATTTTGAGAGCCATTCGTCGTAATTCCATTAGAATTCGCATTTTTACTGTCGCTCGTATTGCTATAATTCGTTCGTGGTACTGCTGAACCACCACCTTTGTCCTCTCTGTCTGTACCATTTCTTAAATTGCGACTTTTATAAATAGCACTCCCTATCATCGCACCGGTAGTTGCATACATAAGTCCATTGAAGAAATGATGTGCATAATGCGGCGAATTTTCATCTAAACATTCGAACGAACCATCATCATTTTCTTTCCATTTCTTACATGAATTTGCCATGTCACTGTCATAGACACTTTGTAAACCATTCCCTGCTGTTGAAGTATTATTTTCTTCCGTTGTATTATCTATAGTGGCAGTAGTCTCTTTAACAGTCTGAGTTTCTGTATTCCCGCACGCGGCTAATTGCATAGCCATAAATGACGCTGTTGTGACTGTTATGTATTTTTTCATTTGTTTTGCCATATCCTATTTCTCCTTTATGTCGATACTTATTTTACGGATGTCTACTTCTTTAGGTTTCATTTTTTACAAATTCATACATTATCATAGCACTAAAAACTCCCTGGCGGATTGGAATCATTTACCGCAAGGGAGTTTCGTACAAATCGTTTACTTATTCGGCACTGTTTTTCTTCCATATGTCATAAAGCGCCATACCTTCTCAAATGGCCCCATTTTAAAGAATTTGAACCAAATGACACTAAAGAGAATTTGAATGATAAAAATTAAGATTGCGATGATTACTACATCAGAAGGCGAAACAACTTCAAGCCCCATTAATGACATAATAGCTAGACCAATAAAACTTTGAGCTAAATAGTTTGTAAATGCCATCTGACCAACTCGCCCAATTGGCTTAAGTAACTTCGCGATGCTTTTATTCTCCAACATAATAAATAGACAAGTTAAATAAAAATACGTTGTCGGAATTACCCCTAAACCAATAATCAATTGTAGATGTGGATCTTCCCCTTGAGCAGCAAACCAAATCCAAAGAGAGATACCAACAAAGAGTGGGAATGTCACAAATTGTAGCCACTTTATTTGTTTTGAGTATTCACTAATATGACTAATCCAATCAGCTTTTGCTGCTAAAAAACCAGTTAAAAACATGATAAAAATAGTAACGGCATCATTTCCTAATATCCCAAAAACAGTCGATAATGCTCCTTGATTTGGCATAAATAGTTGTCCAAGAATGCTAAGGACATGAACGGTAATGATAGCAAATAGCCATTTACCAATTGTTGAAACCTTTGCATTATAGAAAGGAATTAATAAAAAACCTATTACTGCATAGATAGCGAGGATTGAACCCCAAAAAATAAACACATGGACAATACCAATTAATAATAAAGCTAGTAAACGTCTTGCAAAACGCCATCTTGGCTTATCGCCACGCGCTTCTGCACGTGAAGCAAAAATGTAAAAACCTACACCAAAGAGAAATGAAAAAATGGAAAAGAATTTCTTCTCAATAAAAATATCAATGAGCGTATCAATAATGCCGTTAATTCCACTATAGTCAGGCATCGGTCCTCCCTCTACTATCATCTGGTAGGCCGCTACATTTATAAACAGAATGCCAAATAACGCTAGCCCTCGAATAATATCTAAGGAAACGATTCTTTCTTTTTGAGTAATGGATGAATTCATTCTTAAAACTCCTTATCTTTCATACTTTACGAACTATGGCTATCATAACCTTTCATCCTTACAGTAGTTTTTTGAAAAGCTTACAGGAACCTTACATTTATAGATTTGTCTCATCAGTTAATGCTTTTTTCACTTACATTAGTTTTTAATCCCCTCCTACAAGCAAAAATTTCATATTTTATAGTAATCATTATTTTTTTAATAAAGGAGAATAGATGATGTACAGATACCGCAGATTTGGTTTTTGCTACCCGGGTTATAAATACTGTGGACCAGGGTGTTTAGGACCAGGTAGACCTATCAATGCCGTAGATTCATGCTGCAAATTACATGACGAATGTTATGCTCGATATGGTAGATCAAGATATTGCGATGAAATGTTCCAAAATTGCTTACGACCACAAATGAACGCCAATACTAAAATGGCAAGAGATGCTAAATTGTTTTACAATATCTTTGGAATGCGTAATAGATTCTTTTAATTCATAAAAAATGCTCACGATGTTATTTTTCCACCGTGAGCATTTTTTATGAATTAAGATTTTGTATAAACTGCATATCTTTATATATAAATATCGTTTGAGGGAATTATTGGGGTTATTGTTTAATATTTAAATATTGTATAATGGGTACATAAAATTTGAAGGGACTGAATTATGCACAGATAGCAATATTTTTCATCCAAACTTAATTAATAACTTGGAGGTAAAAGTATTGATAGAACAAATTTACACAAAAAGATTATATTTAAGAAAAATGAAAATGGCTGATACTCATCGTTTATTTGAAATTTGGTCAGACCCGGAAGTTACAAAGTTTATGAATATCACTAATTTTACGCATGAAGAACAAGTGAATGACATGATTAAGCTTTTTGATGAATTAGCTGAGGAGCGCAAAGCTATTCGCTTTACTATTATCGAGAAGGAATCAAATGAGATAATCGGCTCTTGTGGATTCAATGCATTTGACGAAGTTAACGCCTCAGCAGAAATCGGATATGATCTTGCTAAAGCTTATTGGGGAAAAGGCTATGCGCCAGAAAGTATTTCGGCTTTAATTGATTATGCTTTCACCACTTTAAACATAAATAGAATTGAAGCAAAAATTGAGCCTGGTAATGTAAATTCTATAAAGGTAGTAGAGAAATTGAATTTTACTTTTGAAGGAACATTTCAGGAAAAAGAAGAATCAAAAGAATCTTTTTATGACATTAATGTTTATTCTTTATTAAAATAAATTTCTATTACTGAATCGGAATGCAAATTTCAAAATAAAAATCAAGGTTACATGGATTTTTGTCCGAGTTCAATTCCTACTCAGCTTTCCCAGAGGTTTGTTTTGTACTTCTTAGCCAACACAGAGTATAGAGACCGTCAGAAAAGACAGACTCTACACTCTGTTTAAAATATATTTAATAAATCTATTGGCTTTTCGATGATATAGTCATATTCCTCTGGCTTACCAAAACCATATGAAGCAAAAACAAAAGGAATCCCTGCAAACTTTGCAGAAAGCATATCTCCCTGCGTATCTCCCACATATACAGCTTTTTTTATGTGGTTTCTTTTCATAATTAATTGAATATTTTCTCCTTTTGACAAGCCTGTACGCCCCGGATTTTCAAAGTCAAGAAAATATTTCTCTAGTTTATGAAATGCATAAAATGTTTCTATGTAGCCTTCTTGACAATTGCTTACAATGAATAAGGGGAATTTTTTTGAAAGAGCTAGTAAAGTTTCTTCTAACTGCGGATATAAAATACCGCCATTGCGTAATAAATCATCTTGCTCTTGTTGGCAGCATGCTAATATAAGCTCCATCTGCTTTTCTTCATCAAGATAATCAAATAATATAGCAGCTATTTCTTGAATTTGTAAACCCATCGTTTTAGATAAATTTTCTTCGGTTATTTTTCCTTTACCGTAAGGAGACCTCTGAACTACCTGCGTCCATGATTGCGCTACTGTATTACTTGAATCCCAAAGTGTCCCGTCTAAATCGAAAATAATGCTATCTATGTCCATATGCATCCTCCTTCATTAACATTATACAAAATATGGATGTTCAAAAAGCGAAAGTTTCTCTTAAGGTGTTTATAGTGAACATCCTCACTACAAATGGATTTGGCAAACTAATCGTTTACCAAATCCATTTTATCATTATTGAATCGGAATCCAAATTTCAGAGTATGAATCAGGGCTATATGCATCTTCATCAGGGTAAACTTCAAGTTCAGCCGTTCCTGCTGGTTTATATGGATTGGATGGGAACCACTCTGAATATATTTGTTTCCATGTATTTTGCATAGCATCTGGCATAGGGCCATGCACCTCAAAGACTACCCACTTCGATGCAGGTACTTCCATCGCTAATAGATTTTCTCCCACTTCCCCTACATGATCCGTAGCAATCCAGTAATCAATGAAACCATTTTGCCCTTGGTCTGAATTTGGTAAACAAACACCTAGCACCCCTCTGATGCTTCCGTTATTTAATTGGATAAGTTGATGATCGAAGTTTTTCGAATTCATCTCATTCCAAAATTGAGGAATGCCCTGTAAGTTCTCACCATTTTGACTATTATATGTTCTTTTTACCCCTACCACTTGAAACTTTTCTTTTTCTACGATTTTATACTTCATTGGTTCTGCTCCCTTCAGTCTTACCTGAATGACCAGGCGATTGTATGATTGTAGCTGTCCTTGCTTCTTTCTTGCTTCACTAGGCGTTAGGTTATGTTGCTTACGAAATGCCTTGGCGAAAGCTTCAGGAGAGTCATAGCCATATTTGTAGGCGAGATCGATTACTTTTTGTTCTGTATTTATTAACTCCTGTGCAGCTAATGTTAGCCTTCTACGTCTTATATAATCTGCAATAGACATATCCGTTAAAATCGAGAAAGTCCGTTGAAAATGAAAGACCGAAGAATTTACCTCTCGTGCAATTTGCTCCATTGTGATGTCATCTAATAAATGCTCTTCGATATAATTTATTGCTTTTTGAATCGACTCAATCCAACTCAATTGCTCTCACTCCTTGGTTATAGCTTAAAACATCAAAATTAGTTATTCCTGTCTTTTTATGCTAACTTTGGACAGGTAAAAATGAAAGCTTTATTTTTTATTTGCTTATCACCATAACGTCAGGTTGATTGCCGTTTCGACTGGGCGCTTTGTTGTTGCTGTCGCTTCGCTTTCGCACAGAGCAAAGCTTCCTAGGAGCGTCCAATGAGCCGCTAAAGAATCGCCAACGACGGAAGAACCCATTGAAGTAACAGAAAGAATAGTCAAGTCCTTAATATTGTGTAAAATTCTATAAAAAGTTTTTTAATCCTGACTTTATTTTTGTCAAATCGTCCAGCTTATGTGTTTGATTTCGCCACTAAATGTGTCAGTTGCGCCGCTAACCAAGGGAGGAACGCCGCTAAATCCTGTTATTCCGCCGCTAAAAATCGCCAGAGCGACGGATGGAATCATCGAAACGACGGGAATCGACCTATATGTAAATAATTAACTAATAGGGTACCCACTTTTGGATATTATAGGTTAAGATTATATAAATAAAAAGTTAGATTGGAGGTTTTTATATTGGTTAAATGGCAAGGTGCTGCAGGAATTTGCTTAAATGAAGACAATGAATTATTAATGGTTTTGCAAGGAACTAAAGAAGAAGCAAAAACATGGGCAGTACCATCAGGCGGAATAGAAGCTACTGAAAATTTTGAGGCATGTTGTATCCGCGAAGTGTATGAAGAAACCGGATTTATAGTAGACATCGTCAGAGAAGTGTTACATAAAAATAATGATGTAGTAGAAGTTCGCTATTTCGAAACAATCGTTAAGGGTGGACAAATGACGCTACATGATCCCGACGAATTGATTTATGAAATTGCGTGGAAATCAAAAGATGAATTACTAGATTTAACATTAACCTTCCCTGAAGATAGACAATTTCTATTATCATTGTTTCAATAATAGAATCATCATGACTTAGGATAGATGGCGGTAGGAAGACCCTATCGGAAGCTTATTACCTGGCATTATCTCTCGCATATCCACAACCGCGGGTATTTCCCTTTCACCCACGGATAACTCTTTTATTATGATTATTTCATTTTTACTTTTTCAACGGCCGCTTCATATATCAATTCATCATCAATTTTAATATATTGATTTTTCGCTGCCTTACAATAGCCTTCTTGTTCTAAAAAATGCTTGAGTTTAGATTTCTTCGCAAATATTTTTTCAATGACATTTTTCTCCACTCCAGATTCATCACCTGTTCTTGTAGCAATTGATACCCAATATATTTTTGACAAGTTATTTCCCCCTCTGGATCAATCATTTATAAATAATTAAAGCTGAATGTATAACTGTATGTTCCCCTATATATAACGTATTGTATTTAATATCAACTATTAAATACTCGCTTAAATCAAATAGAGCGTTATTAATATCATGTTCAAATTGTACAATATCATTATTTTGGATCGTAACTACTTGAGTCGCTTGCGTCATACATTTTCACCCTTTTCTTCTAATCATAGATTAAAAGGAAGTATTTGTCACAATAAAAATATTTCCGCAGTAAAGCACCTTAGCTCTCGTTAAATTAAAGTAGTTCATATCGTCCATAAAAATAAGCTCAACACCATAACATGTGGTTGAATTCCGTTCCGCCTTTCTGGAACATCGGGTCAACAGATGTTTTTTGCCCAAAAGCAAAACGTCAGCAACATGTTTTGATTGTGCGAAAAAGAAGCGTTAACAACATCACCGAGATTGGTCACAAAGGTGTTATCACGGACGTGATCCTTTTAGCCTTCGATCCTCTATCGCTATTCTCGTCATGGATTTTAACAATTGTCATCCAAATTTTTCACTTTCACCAAGAATAGGTAACAAACCATTTACATGGTAAAATATTATCAAGAGGCATAAAACATATTCCACTTAAATACAAAATTAAAGTTTAATACACTACTACAATATCAAATTATCTAGTATTTAATTACAAATCTTAATTAGAAAGAAGGATTCTTTTGAAAATTACTGCTATCCTCGAAAATTCGAAATTAGATAAAAAATTAACAGCTAAGCATGGTTTATCATTGTATATAGAAACTGAACAAATGAGAATAATTTTTGATTTAGGCCCGGATCGCTCCCATATAAAAAATGCACAAGCTTTAGGTATCGATTTAAATAAAGCCCATTCAATAATTATTTCGCATGGGCACTCTGATCATATTGGGGGATTAAGTTATTTGGATGAAGTAAATAAACATGCTCCAATTTATTTGTCTTCGAATGCATTAGAATCACATTGGTTAAAAATTGGACCTTATTATCATAATGTAGGAGCAAAGGATACAATAGAAAATTCCGAAAATCGTCTGAAGTTTATTTACGATGATATAGAACTTACAAAAGGAATTCATATTATTCATTTAAAGCCCACGAAAGCATATACGAAAAATCTTTTTAAAGGGAATAAGAAGGAATTAGACGATTTTAATCACGAAATTGTGTTAGTAATCGAAAACGAAAATGGGTTAGTATTATTTAGCGGTTGTAGTCACCATGGAATTGTAAACATCACTGAAACTATAACTAAAAAATTTCCAAATAAGAATATCAACGCAATTATTGGGGGATTTCATTTAATTGATCTCCCTATAGTTAATACTTTAGGAAAGACAAAAGAAGAAGTAATTGCAATTGGTAATACATTAAATGAAATGAAGATTGACTGTATTTATTCTTGCCATTGTACTGGAGCAAAAGGATTTAACATTCTCAAAACCGTTTTAAAAGAAAAATTACAATCTTTCAAAACAGGACAAATTATTGAGCTATAAATACATTGGTTAGGAAAGTTTCGAGCGATGATCAAAAGCTTCTTTTTTATAATATTTCTAATAAACATACCTAAGAAGTTCTTTCGGATGTGTTAACCATAAATTCCTATTTTACAGATTTTAATAATCAAGTGTTTTTTCTTATAACGATGCAGGTATGAGGAA
The DNA here is from genome assembly GCF_044746345.1 of Lysinibacillus sp. NPDC086135. NCBI lineage: Bacteria > Bacillati > Bacillota > Bacilli > Caryophanales > Bacillaceae > Lysinibacillus > Lysinibacillus sp. NPDC086135. The sequence continues at coordinate 167,738 of NZ_JBIVCA010000005.1, forward strand.
TTTTTAGGTGAAGGATAATTTACTAGTTGAAGATGGGAATTTAATTTTACAATGGTGTGCTTTAGTATAAAGTTTGATCAAAAACACCTCAAAAATCTATATAATACAATAACCTAAAATGAATCCATTTTGAAAAATGATTGATCAAAATGGATTCTACATTTGGGTATAGCCAGAAATTTAATTCTAATCCATAATTAAATTTCTGCTTTTATGAATAGTATAAAAAACTCTATTCTCGTAACCCTAACTAATAAAAACTAACATTATATTTAAAGTGTTGGTTTTTATTAGTTATGATTATGTCCCTTGTAGATGTAAATTACCCCATAAAAAATGATAGTATAATACTTCCGTTGTGTTAACCCATCTCTTGTTCAACAATATTCTGTAAATTTTTCAAGTACTCCAATAATGAATTGTAAGAAACAGTGTTTAATGCCTGATAGTATTCACTTAAATTATAATTATTGAGATATATCCAATGTACTCTATCCACAAATCTTTCTGTATAATTAAACGACATCAAAAAACTGTAAACAATACGTTTCTTAATCTGCTCAAACTTTTTATATGAGATAGTTAATCCATTTTGAGATAGCTTTTTAAAATCAAGTATACATAGTAATTTGCTACCTATTATGTCTATTTGATAATCGGAAATAATTCCTACCTCAAGAAAATTAGTTCCAATAATGTTAATAATCATCTCAGTTTTAATTAATTGCTCAATTGTATCGTTATCTATAAGAGAAAATAATGTATTATCCTCCCAAATAAATCTGATATCATCCTCAATAAAAGAAATATCTTTAGGAACGAATAAACCCTTATCTTTTCTTTTATTTAATTTCTCTGCCCACTTAAAAACACTAAAAGATCTTGCTGGTCCATGCGTAATAAAATCGATATTCTCTATAATGAAATACTCTTCTTTAAATGATAATAATTCATAAAGTTCTATATCCCGTATATCATCTTCGTTACCTATAACAGTAAAATAACGGTATATTGGACCTAATAGTTTCCTTAATCCTCGTTCATACTTACTTCGTACTGTGTTAGTGGTATGAAACTCATTCAACACGATTTTCTTTTGTTTACTAAAACTCTCATTAGTTATTTTTTTGTTAAAAAGGTCATCTAAAAATTCATCAATTATAGCAGTATTAAAATCACTCATTATAATATTAAAAGTTGTTGTATTTAGGTGCGTGTAACCGTTAACCTTTGCACCCTTAATCATATATTTTTCAAATAGATTGTTCATATCATCTAATAAAAGGTGTTCAATAAGATGTGCAGCACCTGAAGGGATTCTTTCTCCACTTTGATTGATAAAAGACAAACCACCAATGGGTAAGCTAATACTAACGAATTGAGAATTAAGGTCGCAATTTTCAAAAATCTTCACTTTATTATTACCATTAATGGTTATTTTTAAGTTTAATAATTTATCAAGCTTTCTCATGTAATCCTCCATATAGACAAAGTTGAACATTATTTTCAACCTTAAAAGAAGATCTAGTAGAAAAGTCATCATTTGATTTTTGAATAATATTGCCGTCATTGTTGGTTAGATAATTTATATAGGCTCTTGTTAAAGCCAAAGGCCTATCTTTTATTATTAGACTATTTAATTTAAAATAGTTTTTTGCTGCATCTATTGTATTCTTATCCCATAGCCCATTATTAATTTTTTCTAATTCAGTGTTCACTTTTTCAATTACTTGATTCAACAATCCATTTTTGACCTTACTAAATATGACAATTTCACCTGTGTTAGCATTCCCTACTGAACTTACATCATAGACTAGTTGCTGTTGTTCTCTTAACTGTTTAAATAATATACTTGTACTATTACCACCTATATAAAGATTTAATAAAGAAAAATCTTTATCTGTTATATTTAATGAGTTGACACTTAATAAGTTAACAAAAATACTGTAGCTATGATTGATGTTATACGAGGTTTTTTTATTTTTAGCAGGAAGTATATTTTTGTTTCTTTTTTCGATCAAGTTTTGATTTTGCGATACAAATCGACTTAATAAACGTTCATTATCTCTTGATATCCTACTACCTATATAAAAAATTAATTTCTTCAAGCTTCCTTCTTTTTTTGTTGAGCCAATCCAATTAAAAAATGAATCTATTTTTATTTGATTATAAAATGATATTTCCCCATACAAACTAATAAAATCTATTCCTGCTTCAGCATAGCATTTTTTTATTGCTTGACTTTTTATATCTTGATTCGCTCTTTGAGTTCTTTCTAAGGCACGTCTCTTTGCAATCTCAAAAAGTTTATTGTTTAAATCATTTTCTAAATCGTTCAAATACGATATTGAATTAACTATTTCTTCAAAAAGCTTTCTAGTTGAATTTAAAAATTGAAAATGTACATTGTAAATTAATACATGATCTTTTTTAATTATATGTGTATAAAATTCAATATTGGAAGCTCTCATTCTTTCTTCAAATGTTATTTTTGTATACATATCGAAAATATTTAAGCAAGTTGCGTTATGCACAGTTAAAGGAATAATCCGGCAATTAGTAATAGAGTTTATATTAGACGATTGAATGTACTTAGTATAAAAATTATCATGTCTTCTTACAAATACCCCTTCCATACAAAATCTCCACCTTTATGCGTCTTTTTATGAATGCTGATTAAACTGGTGCATTAATGCTTTATTGTTTAACAAATCCCCACCTAAAAGTTCAGATATTTCATCTGCGTTATACTTATATCCATAAGCAAACAATTGCTTAATATAACTTCCTGTCTCTTCTTTTTCAAACCAATTTTCATCATATTTTCTAATTATTAATTCCTCTAACTGAGCATGTAATAACCATCCTCTTAATTGCCAAGCTGCACTAATTTCGTCATCTAATGTTAATAGATTATAAAGACTCATATCATCTTCTAATAATGCTCTTGTATAGTAACCATTATCTGCAAATTTAAGTGTACGATGAAATTCTACTTCAGTTTTTAATTTAGCCCAATACTTTCTAATGAGATATACCCTATACTTATATGCCTCTTTAGCGATATCAGAATTATATCCTCTTGACTTAAGCCAATGTTTATTAAAAAGCAAGCTTTCATTTAATGCACTAAACGCTTCAGCTACTGCATGATCCCCCATTCTTCTAAAAGCATATACAAGTCCTTCATCTACATTGTTAAAATGAAATCCATGGCCAAATTCATGGTATAAGTGCCGTTGAGTTTGAAACCCTTGTTTATTATCAGAGACCAATGTTACTTCACCTGGTATTTTTAAAGGTACACAAAAAGAGTTTCCTGTTTTATTTCTAGAATTCACCCAAGCAACTTGAATTCCTTTAGTAGACCATTTCATTCTATCAATTAAGAAATTCATATCAGAAACTGTACGCTCTACAGTGAAACTATCTAATTTATCAATACTATTTAGATTGAAATGTCCCTTTGAACAGTTTTTTAAGACCTCTTCTGTAAAAAAGCTGTCTGAATATTCTAGAAACCTATCGTACTCACTAATTAAGTTATCTATTTTATACCTTCGTAAATTGTCTGCAACTTCAATAAAATCATTAAATCCTAAATTTATTGAAAGAGTATTTAAAATGGTATAAAATTCAGTTGCTTTTGGGTTATAATACTCATCTAAGTATTTATGAATTTCCCTGTTTAATTCATTGTTAAATGAGATTTGATTTGTTTTTTGTGCCTCTCTAAGCGATATTAGTTTTCCTTTATTATTTATAGCAGGTTGAATCTCTAATAAAGTCAAGTCATCGAGAAAATCTTTTGTATGGTAACTATACCATTGACCAATAAGATAACCTCTAATATAAAAATTTTCTCTTGACGAATCATCATATTTCCAACTTATATTTTTCAGTTTATTTATAAAATCCTCGTCAAAGAAATAATGATATTTATTTAAGACATTTTTATATTCATCCCTGCCACCTTGCCCAGTAAAGGACTTAAACATTGCAATGGTAATTTCTTAGCAAATTCTGGTAATTCAGTAGAAAACATTGTTAATTTACTCATATCATATCTCACTCCTGATTTGCATTTTTTAACCAAGAAGGTAATACAATTAGTAAAGTGGCTATTAAAGGTAACATACCACCTATCATATATGTTTGCCGAATCCCTATGAATTCGGCTAATACTCCACTAGCACCAAATGCTAGAGGATTAACCATAGATACTAGAGTTCCTAGGATACTAAATACATGGGGAAGTTGTTTACTTGGAACTGTCCTTTGGACAAAACTAAATAAAGGAATATTAGCAATCGACATCGCAACTCCATGTATGATAATAAAGAACATCGATAAATAGATACTAGAACTTAATCCGAAAAACACTTGTGCTATCCCCTGAGTAAAAAATCCTAAAGCTAATATTTTCCACAATGAATTGATTTTTTTGCTCCCTATGTATAAAGCCCCCAATGCTATCCCTACAAACCAAGAACCTTGAATTAAACCATATCCACCAGAACCAGCACCAAGTATATTTTCCACATATGCTGGGCCTAATACAGTAATAGGGGCACCGCCAACATTCATAAGTATTCCAATACTGAAAATAGTAATTAACGCTGGAGTTTTCTTCAAATAGCGAAAACCCTCTTTAAAATCATCTTTTATATTTGATTTATCTTTACCTTCAAATGGATTTTTAATATTTTTTAACCGACTGATAAGAAAAGCACTAAAAAGCAAAGAGAAAGCATTTACAAGTATATTAAAAAATGCTCCAACACCCGCTATTAATAAACCACCTATTCCATAGCCAGCAGTATTTACAATTCTATTAGACATCTGAGTGGTGGCATTAGCTGTTTCTAATTCATTTTCATTTACAATTTGAGGAATTATGGCATTAGTTGCTGGTCTATTAAAAACAACTAGGATACCTTCTAAGAATATGCATAAAAATATTATATTAACTGTCAATAAATCAAACAAATAAAGTGTCATAACGGTTAAAACCAAGCCGGCACGTATTGAATCCGAGATTACTAGTAATCTCTTAAGATTATAACGACTTATAATAACACCTATCCATAATCCAAGTAATAATTGAGGTATGTCATACATTATCGCAAATATACCACTCTGTGCCGTAGAATTGGTAATATCCCAGATAATCCAAGAAAGAGCTATAAAATACAGACTTCCTCCTAACCCTGTACCCATTTGTGCAATCCATACGTTTCTAAAGTTATAATTTGATAAAACTTTTTGATAATTTTCAAATATTTCCTGCACCTCCAAACAATCGAGTAGATTAACCCCGACCTTTCATACCACTGTACGTACCATTCGGTATACGACGGTTCCATTTATGTCTGACGTAGTTGTGAATGTTTTACATATAGACTTTTTAATCCCCGCGACTCCAATAAGAGTTTGTAAGGGTTCTTAGTAGAATTGGACTTTTGGCTGTTCTCCAGTATTTCTTACAAAATTTCTCCATTCATATGCCTGTTGCTTTGGTACACTTAACCCTATGAGATCTCTTGCTTCAGTTTCTAGTTTTTCCTATATATTCATTGGCACATTTATAGATTTCTTATCCATTTATCTACCCTAAAAGAACCGAAAGAGCACAGTAGCTCTTTGGTTCTAATTTATAATAAAATGAGAGGGAAGATCACCTTTAAAAGTTAGCTATTTAATTAACCTTTTAATTCACTCTTGTCAGCACAGAATGGATCTGATTGTGGAGCCCATAAAACGTAAGCAAAAGCATTGTACTTAGTATTAATTAGTTGGTGGCACTCTTCTGTTTCTTCAGGAATCTCTAATTCAAAAAATTTAATATCTTCCATGCATAACTCCTCCTTTTTTTATAATCCTCCCCCTCAGATTATAACCGTGTAGTTGCCTCGAATTGACGTACTAAATTGTTAAACATATTCTCTTTGTATTGATCTGGACAATCTACTTGACCAATCCCCTCACCTTTAATCAGAGTGCCTAAATGGCACTTCCCACCGCAAACATACCTTAAATCACATGTTTTACACTCGGGGAGTAAATCTACCATAGATTGATTATGTTCATGGTCTATAATATCAAATAAGCTTTTAACACCGTCTTTTATAAAATTTCCTCTTATAAATCTTGGTGTAAGACAGGGAGAAACATCACCATTTGGATAAATGTCTATAGTATTACCGTAACCACAATTTCTTCTTGGATAACTCGGTGTAGGCATCCAAGCATCATTATCAACAAAATGTTCTGCTGTATAACTTAATGTTGATGCAAAATCAGAAGGGTTTATTTCTTCTGTTAAGTTTACTCCTCTTCCCTCACTAACAAAGCTTGATAAATCTAGGTCTAACTTCATACCACCTAGTTCATTATTAATGTAATTGTAGAGATTATCTTGAATATCTTGTGCATTAGATTTCATCACTGTAATGTTTAACCCTACTCTGATATCTGAATTTTCTAATAACTTTAATGACTTTGTTACCCTATTAAATACCCCTTTACCTCTAATCTTATCATTAACTTTTTCTGACGCACCATCTAAGCTGATTTGAAGATTATCTAAACATGTATTAAGTTCTTGAACTTTATGTTCAGTAATTGCTATACCATTAGAGATCATTCCTGTTTTTGCTCCCTTGCTCTTAGCATAGCGGAGTATTTCTAAGTGACCTTTGTACAAAAGAGGCTCCCCACCTGTAATGCTAAGGAAAAATTCACCATACCTTTCTGAGGCCTCATCAATTAAAGCTAACCACTGTTTTGTATCTATTTCATCATATTCTTTAACTCCACTATCCATGTAGCAATGTATACAACGTAAATTACATCTGTTAGTCAAGTGAAATTGTATATTACGTACGCGTTTAACGTTATCGTCACTAGCAATATATGATTTATTAAAAAAGTCTTTAGTATAAAGCAAAGAAATCATTTTTTTCATTTGTTCTAAAGAGTCTATCTCTCGTTGATTATATTTATAGGAGTGTGATCTTACAGCTTCACGTATACTTATATTATTGATAAGTGAGTTGAATAAGTCCGAATCTTTATCTGAAAGGACAATCCAAGTAGGTACATTAATAGCAATAAATAAGTTCTTCCCCTTTACCTTCCTATGTTTTATTGGTTTGGGCAATTGCAAAGGTTTATCAAAGTCAAATCTTTTCTTTTTATAATACATAGCTCATCACCTACACCTCTCGATTTTTCCGATAATTCGGTATAATTCGACACTTTAAAAATATCATCGACATCGCGATAAGTCAATTATCATATTTTATAGAAGGTAATTAATATTAGGAATATTATAAACGGCGCTTGATTTTACTATTTATTTTTAAACTTTTTATTTGACCAATTAGTTACATAAGGAATCTATATATTATCTATACAAATGTTACTGACAGTAGATAAAATGAGCCTAAGGGAACATGTCCCTTCTTTGAGGACGTACTGATCGGGGTGTAGCAGCTAGAAAAAAATCGAAATCGCACCAAGGGAGGAGTCTGCCAAAAAACGGATCACTTGATTTTATCTTTCCAATTCTTCTTTCCTTAAGCACGAATTCACAAACTTTAGATAGCTATGAATAATTCAGGTCTATATTATTAATCAGAACCTTTCTGATTAATATAGGGATAGCTTTCTTTTTGACACTCAATCCCTCACCTTTTAGATCAAAAAAGTGTCGGAGTCCCAAAACCCCAACACTTCCCACCTAATACATTTTCAAATATTCTTCCCGCTCCCAATTATGGACGCGTGTGCGGTATTTATTCCATTCTATTTCTTTAGCAGCCGTGAATTTTTCAAAGATATGATCTCCGAGTGCTTCACGTACGGTATGATCCATTTCTAGTTCAAGGAGTGCATATTCCAATGACGATGGGAGGTTGTCGATATTATTCAATTCACGTTCTGCTCGTGACATTTTATAAATATTGCGATCTACAGCATCTGGTGGTGTAAGATCTTTGCGAATGCCATCGAGCCCAGATGCTAAAATAACGGCCATTGCTAAATAAGGATTCGCTGCTGGATCGACAGAACGCAGCTCGATACGTGTTGATAGTCCTCGTGAAGCTGGAATTCGAATAAGTGGTGATCGGTTTTGTGCAGACCATGCTACATAGCAAGGAGCCTCATAGCCCGGCACTAATCGTTTATAGGAATTAACAAGTGGGTTTGTTATTGCTGTAAAGCCGTGTACATGTTTTAATATCCCTGCCATAAAGCTACGCGCTGTTTGGCTTAATTGCAATTGTGCACATTCATCATAAAACGCATTTTTATCCCCTTCAAATAATGATAAGTTGAAATGCATTCCAGAACCGTTAACACCGAATAGTGGCTTTGGCATAAAGGTTGCATGCAGTCCATGCTGTGCAGCTATCGTTTTTACAACAAGTTTAAACGTTTGAATATTGTCACATGCTTCGATCGCACTTGCATATTTAAAGTCAATTTCATGTTGACCAGGTGCAACCTCATGGTGCGATGCCTCAATTTCAAAGCCCATTTCTTCTAACTCTAATACGATATCACGCCGACAGTTCTCCCCTAAGTCAGTCGGGGCTAAGTCGAAGTACCCGCCACTATCATTCAACTCAAGTGTTGGCTGCCCCTTTTCATCTACCTTAAATAAGAAAAATTCTGGCTCTGGCCCTAAATTAAATGAGCTAAAACCTAATTCCTCCATCTCCTTTAAAACTCTCTTCAAATTGGAGCGTGGATCACCTTCAAATGGTGTACTATCTGGTCTAACAATATCACAGATAAAACGAGCCACCTTACCTTTTTCAGCCGTCCAAGGAAAAATTACGAAAGTATCAAGGTCAGGGCTCAAGTACATATCTGATTCCTCAATGCGTACAAAACCTTCAATTGATGAACCATCGAACATAATTTTATTGTCCAATGCTTTTTCTAATTGACTAACTGGTACTTCAACGTTTTTTATTGTTCCTAATATATCAGTAAATTGTAGGCGAATAAATTTCACATTTTCTTCCTTGACGCGGCATTTAATATCTTCTTTCGTATAACGTTTCATTCTTCACCACTCCAATGTAATTTTAATTAACACGATTCTTTTATAACTTTTAAAATACATTAAAAGGATAGTAAATACAATATCTATGTAAGGTTTTATCACATGCATTTTATCGAATATATTAATCTTTTTTTCAGATAGATAGAAAGCCCCTTTTACTTACGCGACAGATTCTATCCAAAAGCGGGAGACGCTCTGCAGATGTTCGAACACCCGCTGAAAAGTAAATTCAAAAGCGTATACATCTCACCACCTATCAAGACGGGAGACTTCCGTACCTATCGCTACGCTTTCGGTACAAAAAACAGAAATTAAAAATAGGTTGCATCCCTTCAAACGGAACGCAACCTACTCACTTTAATATTGTAAAAGCATATTTACAAACACAACGATAATCACAAAAGGTACTACTATTAACATCAGTAATCGATACGTTGAATAAAACCCCTGCCCCATTTGACTTCCTATTAATAATTCCTTCTTCACAAATTCTTTATCAACTACATACGCAATAAAGCTAGCAATCAATAAGTTACCTAACGGAAGCATTAAATTAGAAACTAAAAAGTCAGTTGCATCAAAAATCGTTTTTCCAAAAATTGATACATCAGCTAATGTACTTGATGAAAGCGCTGCAGGAATCGCCGCAATAAAGACTACTACACCTAGTAGCATCGTCAATGCAGAACGAGACATACGTCCCTTCTCCATAAATGCCGCTACGATAATTTCATACAAACTGAATGAAGAAGTTAACGTTGCGAATAAAAATAATAATAAAAACATCGCTAAGAATATTTCACCAAATGGCATTTGACTAAATGCTGTTGGCAAAACCATAAACAGTAAGCCGGGTCCAGATGCTGGTTCTAAATCAAAAGCAAATACAACTGGGAAAATTGCTAATCCTGCTAAAAAAGATACAAGCACAGTAAGAAGAACAACGGAGCCTGCGGAATTAGGTAAGCTCACATCTTTCTTTAAATAGGAGCTGTACGTCACAAGACAAGAAAACCCTACCGCTAAGCCAAAGAAGGACTGTCCTAACGCTTCTAATATAGCCTTTCCAGTTATATTGGAAAAGTCAGGCCATAAGAAGAATTTAACCCCCTCCATTGCTCCATCTAATGTTAAAGCCCTCGCAACAAGCACAATAAACATAATAAATAATAAAGGCATCATCCACTTATTGGCTTTTTCTATACCATTTTGCACACCAAGTGAAATAACTAATACATTTACTAGCGTAAACAGCCCTAAACCTAGTAATGTAATCCAAGGTGTTCCTACAATCTTTGCAAATAGTTCACTAGGATCAACGGAAGGATCAATAACAGCCCCAGTCACACCAAGGCCACTATATATAAAAATCCAACCCCCTACAACACTGTAAAAACTTAATAATAAAAAACAGCCGAGCACACCCATACGACCAACCCAAGCCCAACCTGTTTTCCTAGGTGCAATTTTTTTATAAGCAGTCACAGCCTCAGACTGTGTACCACGTCCTAAAATATATTCTGATAATAACATCGGTAAACCAATCAACAATGTAAATAGAACAAAAATTAGGAAAAACGCTCCCCCGCCACTTTGTCCAGTAACATATGGAAGCTTCCAAATTGCCCCCAGTCCGATTGCAGCTCCAGCCGATGCTAAAATAAAGCCTAGTTTACTAGACCATTGACTCTTTTTTTCACTCATCTCTTCAAACTCCTCTAACTTACTCAACTCTTCCTTATTCTACAATAAAATAATACACTCGACTAGATTAATTCTATATGTTACTTTTACGTAATATTATCCAACATCTCAACCATTCTACATAAAAAAACCTCGAAATTCTGATACTAGTATTACAACCTATGTACCTGTATATGATTACATAGTTTCTATCATGCGATATAGTGTAATGGGTGCGTTTGTAAGAGTGTTTGTAGGCTGGGGGTTAGGTAGAAGAACCTCTGAGGATAAACAATGAATTAAATCACACATCAATCTGTGGGCTTGTGCGTAAAATTACACACAAGTCCTTTTGTTATACTTTCTCAATCACAGCTTAACAAAAGACTTTGTAGCTCCCATCAAGCAATCTGTGTCAATGAATTTAGTTATGAAAGGTTCGAGGAGTGTCAAGAAAGGATTTATTAAACATAAAAGAGAAAAGATGACTTTTATAGTCACCTTTTCACTTGTAAGTAGCAATTTAGTTATTGAATATTTGCTCGTAACGGTGGAAGAATGCTACTGTGTGCGCTCTTGTTAGAGAATCATTTGGTTTAAACTCTTCATTTGTTTTAGTAGTTGTTAAACCATTATCACGAAGGAATTTAATAGCTTCTGACTGAGATACAGTCTTACCATAATGCATTGAAGCTAAGATACGAGCGAAGTTACCCCGTGTGATATCCTTACCTGCAATGGCTTGTTTGGATGCTGTGTTTGCACCTAGAACTGGTAGAGAGTATTTTGTAGCCAGTTGGTAGTTTACGTCACCATACCATGTAGTATTAGCTTTCGTTGAAGCTAGTTCTGATGGTTTGAAGTAACGGAATAGGATAGTTAACATTTGGTTTTCCGTTAAGTTAGTGTACGGTTTAAGTAAGTTTTCGTACTTGCCTGTTGATGGGTTTTTCACGTTTGGGTATCCACTGATGATACCGATGTTGACTGCCCACTTAAAATCCTCAGCCCAGTATTGGTTTGCATTGTAATCAGCAAACTTTGATACATCAACGTTTCCCGTTGTTGGCGGTGTTACTGGAGGTGTTGGGGTTGGGGTTGAAGCTGAGTAGTTTAAATAACTTGATGCCACATACCCCTCTGTCCCGTCATTTCTTTTCACAGGATACCAAACAAAATGGTTTTTCTTCGTTGATACTTCTTCATATTCAAAAGGTCCCGTAATGGTAACAATTTCACCTTCACGTAAAGTACCCATAGAAGGACTATCCTTAGTAGGTCTTGTCCTAACTGTTACATTAGTTGTTGCACTAACTTTCTGATTTGTTTTAAAAAAATACTTTGATTTTGTTAATGGTAAATCAAAAGGATAGTTCATCGCTGAAAATTTAATATTTTCCTTGCTGTTTGAATCATATTGAAAATGTTCGCGTAAAAAAGGCAGCTCTGTTAAGTCTATTAATTCCAATTTCTCAATAATTCGGAGAATTCTTTCTTGATAGGCATTTGCATTTCTTTCACCAGTTGCTTGGACAATTGGACTATTTACTGGCTTAGTACCGTTATAAGCCATGATAGCGAAGTACCAATGTTCCAATACATCTCTTTCCCCACCGTTGATGCTAGGCAAATCCTTCCGCTTAAACATATTATCTAGAGTCTTTACACCAGCTTGAATATTATAGACAATATCGCTTTTTAGTCTATCTTGATTGTAGCCAGCTTGATTTGTAATTTGCATAATGCCAATTCCATTATCAGCTGTCACAATCGCTTCACCATTACTATCGAAATGACGCCAATTTCCACTTTCACCTTCCGCTATTGCCTTCACAATTTCAGGTGGAACATCATAACTCAGTGCTGTTTCGGTTAACAAACAGTTCATTGTGGAATAATCAGGGTTTACATTCGATGCCGAATCATACTCACATGTATTTGCAATATTATTAGCTAATACATTTTTATCTATGTTTATAGATAGAGAGAGGGTACCAATGGCAATAACACTAATCAATGGTTTCAATATCTTTTTCATATGTGATTATTACACTTCCTTTCATATTTTTTAAAGTTAAAAGATTCAAATATATGTTATCATAAACCCAATATTTGAGATAGGGGTAATAGTCAATCTTTCCTTCATTTAACACTTTTGAGCGATAAATAATAGCTCCAACATATATTGTTTAATTTTAATTCGGTGAAAAGTTTGTAAATAGTGATTGTTGGATTTTTACTTTTTTTCGCGAAATAGGTAAGCTTCCTAAAGTCCCTTGAAACAAGCCCAAGCAAAATCTATCAACTCTTACAAGCTCGTTAAATGGCTCTGTAAGCTTGCTACGATTGTTGTTGTAAGCTGACTCAAAGTTGAAACAATTGAGTTACTTTGGAATCTAAAAGCAACATACCAAAATGTCACCTTCGCACTTTAGTGGTATATAAAAAGAGGGAGGAATTACCTTCCCTTATGTATGATTTTATAGGTATTGCTCTTTAGCAAAAGAACCATCTTTCTTCGAAACCTTTCTATCAACCTCAATCAAACCTGCTAGTTCTAAATTCTGAATCAATGCACGAATTCTTCTCTCTTTAAAACCAACAACGTCAATAATCTCATTGTTGAATACAGTTGCAGGAGCATAACCAAACATCTTGCTACGATATTTCAGATAACAGTAAATCAAAAACCCATCAACCCCGATTTCATCACACAATACACAACGAGTAAATTCAAATACACTTATAGGTAATGTATCATCCCTTGAGAACATTAGACCTTCTTTTCCCTTTCGATTGTATTGTAGAAGTGGTTTCTTACATGTATATCGCCCACTATATCTTTTAAAAAATTCCTTCGATTGAGATTCGTCAATATCATCTGATAATTGTGTTACCTTAATACCATCTTTCCCTGTTAGGTCAGTGTATATTGCTTAAATTCTGTAACTCTTTCTCATCTAAAAAATCTGCAATTGCAAATTTAAGCAACAAAAAAACACCTCCTAGACTTTAACAGTCCAATAAGGTGTCATTACTTGAACACTATCCTAAATCATACTTTATTCTCGAAATTAACTCATATACATGGAACGCTGATGATGAATCCATTTACGCATTGTTGTGAATAGTAATGCCATGATGATGGTAATTAAAATACCTTTCACAATGTTAAATGGCAAAATACCAGCTACGATCATTTTATATAGTGAATCACCTACAACAGGCTCCATACCTAAAAAGTAAGTGTACATAGGTAAAAACACAACATAGTTAAGAATGCTCATTCCTACTGCCATTACAATTGTTCCAACAGCTAAACCTCCGATAAGGCCTTTAACTGTTTTGGAGCGATTAAACACAAAGCTCACTGGTAGAATAAATAAAATACCTGTTGCAAAGTTCGCAATATGTCCTACCGGTACTCCCGTTGGCGTGCCTGAGAAAACCCAGTCCAACACATTTTTAAATAATTCTACTAAAATACCGGCTATAGGTCCCATAGTAATCGCCGCTAGTAATGCTGGCATATCACTGAAGTCCACTTCCAAAAACGCTGGAAACGGCGGAATCGGGAAATTAAAAAGCATTAATAAAAACGAAATACTGCTCAGCATGCCAATCGTAATATACGATTGAAGTTTAACATTTTTCTTCATAGAAAACTCTCTCCTCTTTGCTGATTCAATCTCGCAAGAAGAAAGGTTACGACCTAATCGATCATCATCATGAAAAAACCCTTATGCAAAAGAGCATAAGGGAGAATAGGCAAGATTAAAAAACGCCATTAATTAACTATTTTCTGAGCATACGCTGCGTGAAATCACATCGAAAAAACGCTCGTACATAGTTAAATTCATAACAATGAATGACGATCGTACCTCCATCTTCTCCCATCCAGACTTTAACTGTCGGCCTTGGAATTGCACCAAGTCAGCCATGCAAAAAATCATTTGCACAGGTCGCGGGCTGAAGAGCCTTTCGTAAATCATGCGAGCTAATATGTCTTAAAGGAAACATTAGCGATTTACAACTCTATTACCGCCGGTCGGGATTTTCACCCTGCCCCGAAGATGAATCATTATTTTTTTGTTTCATAGCCTTACTATAATGAATTATTAGAGAAAAGTAAATAGCTTTGCTTAAAAAAATCCGATTAAACTTGTATGCTTTAATCACGTAAAAGTAGCTTAAGTCCATATTCATCTCATTCTAGAGGTGAGAGACACTTCTGTACAGGACGCTTTGCTTTCGCTACAAAAAAAATAATAGAGCATTCATGCACATATAGCGGCGAGAATGCTCCAAATATTTATTTGTTGTTAGGCTGTTTATGGCATATATCGTTTATTGGCTCCTACAGGCTTTGGCAAGAATTTCTTTAAATCAAATCCCTCCCAGCTTTCCTGTACAACATTGTCTAGACGTATTTGTTGATCAAAACTTGCAGCAGTAAGCATCATAGCTTCTATCATTTGAGTTGCCCGAACAGTATCCATGGTCGTTAAATCAAGCGGCTCATCAAATATAACAATAACACCTTCTGCTACTTCTTTCACAGTGTATGTTAAATTTTCCGGTACAACTGGAACGTATACATCATCATTTTTATTTCGCATAACGGTAAGCGCTTCTGTTACAGTGGAAAAAGTTTTACGAGTATCGGGTGATAAATATTCAGCTCCATTTTCATCTTTATATAAATAATAATTAAAATGATTTGAGCTTGTTAAGACCATAGGCTTACTTGACTCTTCATCCTTAGAAAATTTGTAGGCTGTACCATCAGAATTTTCAAACTCAACATCTTTATACTCTGAATCTGAGAATGTATCCTGTAAAGTGTCTAAATATTCATTCGTATCTGCTGAAGCAACATCATAATCATTTTTCTTCGGCAATACATGAACTAGTTTATCGCCCTTCTCCTTTAATTCTCCTTTATATGGATGATAGTTAGTAAAACCATTTGCTTTCTCATCAATTTGCGGCGCATACTTTTCATACATTTGTAATGTTGTAGGCTTTTTCTTCGGAAAATCAGTAGCAACTCGTTCATTTGGAATGATATACGTCATCGGTACGCTATTCTTATCACGATTTGCCAAACCAATATGAAACACTACTGCATCTGTTAAATCTTCCTCATAAACAGATGATCGTAGAGACATGATCCTTGAATGTTCTGCTACGATGTTGTTGGATTCCATCATCTTATCGTGGTTGACAGAGCTTTTCGCTACATGACTGTCTGGCGATGTTGAATATTGAGAGGTTTCAGGCGCATTAGCCTGGTCTATTTTTGCATCATTATGATTTAGCAACGTCGAGCTTGTAAATACTGTTAAAGCGAAAACTGCTGCAACACTCATAAAGATCGGCCATTTATGAACTTTCTTCTTTGTTGCTGTCTCTGTACTTTCTTGTTGTGTAACATGTTGTTGCTCTTGTGATATTATTTCATCATCTATTGGTTGTTGTATAGCTCCTTGAAGATGGGTATTATCCTGCAAGCGAGCATCTGTCAGTAATCGATTTAATATTTCTTCTTTCGAACGGCGGTCAGAAAGCTTAGGGGCATTATTTAATAGATGCTCAAGTTGGTCATCATCAAATTGGTTATGTGTCATTGCCATTTCGCCTCCTGTTCTCTAACCTGTTGTAGCTGTTGCCTTAAAAATTTAATAGCACGGTGCTGAGTAGTTTTTACCTTCGCTTCTGTCCAATCTAGTATTTGTGCAGTTTCTGCAATCGATAAATCTTGAAAGTAGCGCATAATAATGACCATTTTTTGATCACCAGTACAGTGTTCAAGCGCTGATTGTACCTGTATAAATTCATCACTGGCCTGCAGCACGTCTTCCGGTGATGGTGTGGTTGAATGCAGCTGTTCCGTTTCCCAATCAAAAAAATCAAGTGAATGTTTTTGGCGTACAGCCTGCTTTCTAAAATGATCAATAGCGACATTTTTAGCAATAGCAAAAAGCCAAGTCTTTTCGCTACTATTTCCTGCGAATTGATCATATGAGCGCAATACACGAACATAAACCTCATGCGCTAAATCCTCAGCAAGTGTACGGTTTTTTACTAAATAAATAAGAAACTGGAACACATCTTGATGATATGCATCGTATAATCGATGGAACACGGAGTCATTCAAAGCACTCCACCCCCGTTCTCTTTATATTTGTCGTCTAAATGTCCACAGAAGTTACATCCAATTAATACCACTCTTTATTAGTATGAATCAAAAGGTAAATAAAAGGTGAAGGTAGTCCCCTCTTTCAGCACACTATCTACCATAATATTGCCTGAATGTGCCTTGACAATATTTCTAGCAATAGCTAAACCTAGGCCAGTTCCGCCTTTAGAACGTGTACGCGCCTTGTCTGCTTTATAGAAACGTTCAAAGACATATGGTAAGTCCTCTTGAGGAATACCATGCCCTGTATCCTGGACAGATATTTTGGCAAAGGTTGGCTCCTGCTCAACCTTCACTGTTACTGACCCTTCATCAGTATGACGGAGAGCATTATCAACTAAATTCGTTAATACTTGTTCAATTCGATCCTCATCTATACTAATCGAAGCTTCGTCATTAAATTCACTGTCAAATATTAGACGAACATGTTTCTCTTTTGCAACCTGTGCAAATTTTTGAGTAATACGTTCAAATGTTGAATTAATTGGGAGCTCATCCTTGTACAGCGTCATATGCCCCGATTCCATACGCGCAAGGTCTAATAAATCTGTTACGAGACGGCCCATACGTTTCGATTCATCATAAATAATTTTTGTAATCTCATTACGTTCTTCTTGATCCTGTATAAAATCATCATCCATTAGAGCCTCTGAATAACCTTGGAGCATCGAAATTGGCGTCCGTAGCTCATGAGACACATTGGCAATAAAGTCTGAACGCAGTTTTTCTAAACGATGCTGTTCCGTCATATCACGAATAACCGCAACCGCTCCACGTATCGATTCCTCACTATAAAGAGGGCTAATCGTAAACGTATAGTAACTTCCATCCATCTCAATTTCTTCTTCAAGCTTATCCTCAAACATCAATACATGATCGAGCATATGATAAAGCTCTGGCGGAATTGGTTTCGCACTTTGTGACCCCTTAGTAACAAACCATTTTTGCATTAAACGGTCCGCTGGTGGATTACTTAATAATATTGTACGGTCACGATTAAATGTAATAACTGCGTCTGTCATCGATGTTAATATATTGGAAAGCTGTTCATTTTCTTGATTGATCACTTCTAGATTGTGTTTCAATTGACGCCCCATTTGATTAAAGGCAACTGCAAGCTGGCCAATTTCATCATTTTGTGTAGTCGGCATCTTCGCTTCAAAATTCCCTTTAGAAATTTCAAACGCCAGCTCACGCATTTTACGTAATGGTGACGTAATACGTGATGAAAGGAAAAACGCAAAAAATGTCGTCAATACAAAGGCTATGAAAGCTGATAGAAAGACAATTTTCGTCGTCTCTTTCGATGTTTTATGCAGCGCATCTGGACTTTGATAAATAAAGACAGCTCCGTGCACAGCATTTTCCACATTTAGCGGGAAACCAAGCACAACATACGATTCCAATTTTTCTTCGTCCGTGGAAGAGGGCATCATCATTTCCTTAATAATCGGTTTATCTGATTGAAAAACTTCTTGGAACGATTTATTGGCTAAAATCATATCCTGTATTTCTTTTTTATTGACACCTTCCTGCATAGCGAAAGAAACTCTATCATGGTTAATAGCAATAAGTGCATTTGTACTTTCAGGTAAAATATCTTTTAATAATTCCGAAGTCGACTCTGCTGTTTCATTATCATCTACTATACTTGCAACTGTTGCTGCAGTTTGACGCAAGGAGCTTTCTGCTTGTTGCATATGGTAATTTTGAAGAAACTCAAGCATTAAAACCGTGAAAACAAACAATACAAATGAAACGAGAAGCAATATGGTTACCCATAGCTTCCCGACAACACTATTCCATATTCTATTCATTGACAACCTCAAATTTGTAGCCAACGCCCCATACAGTAACAATCATTTTTGCAGCGTTTTCAGATACACGGTTGAGCTTTTCGCGTAAACGTTTTACATGTGTGTCAACTGTACGTAAGTCGCCAAAGAAATCATAATGCCAAACTTCTTTTAGTAATTGTTCACGGTCAAATACTTTGTCTGGTGATTTAGCTAGGAAATAAAGCAATTCATACTCTTTAGGCGTTAAATTTACTTCAATACCCTCTGCTGTTACACGGTGAGCATCATGATCGATCATTAAATGTTGGAAGACAACTAAATCTTTTGAAGAAGAAGCATTTGTCGAAGGTGAGAATGCTTGTGAACGACGTAATATAGCCTTCACACGTAACACAACCTCACGAGGACTAAATGGTTTTACAATATAATCATCTGCTCCAAGCTCAAAGCCTTGTACACGATTCGCTTCCTCGCCTTTTGCAGTTAATAAAATAATTGGTGTTGCTGCTCGTTCACGGATTTCCGCACAAACTTCAAGTCCGTCTTTTTCAGGCATCATAATATCTAATAAAATACAGTGATACTCTTTTTCCAAAGATTTTTCGATCGCTTGTTCACCATTTTCTGCCTCGTCAACAAGGTACCCTTCTCGCTCTAAATACATTTTTAATAAGCGTCGAATACGATCCTCGTCATCTACTACTAATACTGAAATATTTTCTGACACTTTCACGATCCCTCTCTTCTAATCTTTCTCTACCTTCTATTGTACATGGTACAGCACATATTGAAAAGAAAAGAAAAGAAAGCCTTCTTGCCACAGCAAGAAGGCCTCTTCTTTCCAATACTAGCGACGTAAAAAATTTCATATGTGCTCAAAATCAACTTAGTCTATGCTGATGCGTATGAGTGTAAACCTGCAAGAATCAAGTTAACAGCAATTAAGTTGAATAAGATAATTCCAAAACCAATTAATGCTAACCATGCAGATTTTTCACCTTCCCAGCCTTTCGATAAACGTAAGTGTAGGAATGCTGCATAGAATAACCATGTAATAAGTGCCCATACTTCCTTCGGATCCCATCCCCAGAAACGACTCCACGAAAGTTGTGCCCAAATCATTGCAAAGATTAAAGCACCTAACGTAAATACTGGGAAGCCAATTAATACTGAACGATAACCAATTTCATCAACTAATTGTAAATTTACTCGTTTGACAAAAGGTTGGAAAATCGCACTAATTCGACGTCGTGCAATTAATCGAATCAATAAGTATAAAACAGACCCTACTAATAATGACCACACAACCGATGTTAATTTCTTCGCATTAATGAGCGGAGGCATTTCTACTAACGGAGACATGCCATGTTCTTCAACCGCCTTATATTCATTCATACCAAATAGTGGCGGCATTTTGTATTCAATTTGACGTCCATTACCCTCTTTATCAACATAAGTATATGTTGAATCGTAACCCATCAAACTAAAAACAGATGTAGCAATTACGAAACCAACGACTACAACAAGGAAGAACATTACCGATTCTAACCAGAAACGTTGTTTAGAAGGTTTCTTTAAATCAACTACTTTTAATAAATAAATTAGTCCTGCTACCGCACTAATTGCTAAAAGTGATTGCCCTAAAGCAGCTGTAATAACATGTATTGTTAACCAGTAACTTTGTAAAGATGGCATTAAAGGAGTTACTTCTTTCGGGAACATCGCCGCATAGGCAATTATTAATAACGCCACAGGTAATGCTACTAAGCCCAGAGCCGTCACGCGATAAATAAAATAAATCAAAACGAATGCCCCAACAATGAACATTCCAAACGCAGTCGTAAATTCAAACATATTACTAACAGGTGCATGCCCTGCATAAATCCAACGAGTGATAAAATAACCAAGCTGCGAAAGTAGACCTATAATCGTGACAACAATTGCAACCTTACCCCATTTTTCGGTATTTTTGCCTGTTGCATTCGATTGCTTTATCGAACCACCAAATAAAAAAGTCGCAACTAGGTAGGCTATGAATGCTACAAATAATAGGTTTCTACTTATGTCAATCAAACTCATAAGGTGTTGTCACCTTCCTTTTCCTTTGTGGATTTCTTGACATCTTCTGACGCATCTAACTGATCTTCATATGGTGGTAGACCAGCAAATGTAGTGACTGTATCTAAATCCTTTTTCATACTGAACATATTTTTATTCACATGGGCAGCCATCAACACTCGGCCATCAGGCTCCACCTGCAACCATAAACGTCGGTGGTTCCAATACGAGCCAATTACTACACCAATCATGAAAATAATACCGCCGACAAATAAAATTGGTATCGTACTATCCTTACGAATTGTAAAGTTTGATGAATTACGCGTCTCTACTCCTGTGAATTTCATTCTATATTTGTTTTCACCAAGTGGTTCAAAAGGCGGCTTCCTAATTTCTACAAAGCTTACTTCACCTTTTGGAGTTTCTGGTGTTGTCATTTTAAATATAAATGCTGGATTATTTGGTATTGATGTTTGTGTTTGTGGTTCACCATCTTTAAAACCAGAAAAATCTGGTGTATACACAAGAATCTGTACTGAAGAACCATTTCCTAAATCATATTCTTTTTTAGGATTCGTTAAATCAATTTCAATTTGTCCTAGTGAATCTTCTTCATTTGCTTTATTCACTAAATTAAAATTCATCTGTCTCAACTCATTGAGGCGATAATTCATTTGATACAGTGCAAAACTGTTTTCTTTTAACGGATGATTGACACGAATAGAGTAATCTCTCAATTTTTTAAGATTGTCTGTATCTCCAGGAAGAGCTCCGTCGGGTTGTTTGTATAATGTGATGTCTGTTTGATAGTTTTTCGCCATAGCATTGACACCTTGGTTTGATTGCTCGTCCTGTGGCTTATTGTCATGGGTTTCCAAAATAAATTTATTATTTTTAATAAAATAGCCGTCCATCCCTGGTATAGCTCGTGTCTCACCTTCACGGATCCAAATCGTCTCATCCACATAAAAACCAGGTACTAAGCGCAGCATAACACCTGCTAAAAAGATAATGAGACCGACATGATTTATGTATGGGCCATATCGAGCAAAACGGCCGCGCTCTGCTAGCAATGCACTTCCATCACGACGAACGCGATATTTTAAGTCAGTCATTTTTTGCTCAACTTTATCTAGCGTTTCTTCAGGGTTTGGCACTTGTCCTTCCGCAACGATACGTTGACGCTTCATGAAACTTTCATGACGTTTAACGCGTTGATTTTTTAGAGACTTGTGTAATGGTAAACCACGGTCTAAACTCGCAACAATAATGGAAATCGCAAGCATGCCCACTAAAATTTGGAACCACCAAGTGCTATACAAATTAGAAAGTCCTAAATTATTATAGAGTTTGCCCAACAAACCATACACTTTCTCATAATACTCTGCTTTACTAGGTTCAGGGGCATTAACATACATCGCTTGCGGTAGTATTGTTCCAATTGACGCTGCGACTAACGTTATAATAATAAGGGCAATCCCGACTTTTACATTCGAGAAGAAATTCCAAATTTTATCGACAATTGTTGTGTTATACGTTTTTGAGCGAATCGCCATTCCGTCGTAGCGCATATCAACAACTTTTGTTTGTTTAACTTCCTCAGTTAAAGGACGACCACATTTCTCACAAAGCTTCGTGCCATATGGGTTACTATGACCACAAGCACAAATAATGTTTTCCATAGTCATTTACTCCTTATTTTGGCTTCACTAATTCCATGTACGAAGCAATTTTTCCTTCCTCTATTTCACCAGTAATAATTTTGACTACTTTACCATCTGGATCAATAACAAGAGTTGCAGGTAAATTACCTACATTGTAGGTAGTACTAACGCTTTTCGTTTTGTCAATAACTACTGGGAACGTTAATTCATGTCTATCGACAAAATTCTGTACTTCAAAATCTGTTTGCGCAAGATTGACCGACAATGTTTGTACCCCCTGATCTTTAAAGGCTTGATACTGACGATTTATTGCAGGCATTTCCCTTTCACACGGCCCACAAAAAGTTGCCCAGAAGTTCAAAAATACTCCCTGCCCTTTATAATCAGACAGCTTATGTTTTTCACCGTTTAAATCTACTAACGTGAAGTCTGGTGCTTTAGAGCCCACTGCTATTAACTCTACTTTATCCTTTGTTGCTGTTCCGTATACCGTGTAACCAATTGCTAAGACTAAGATTGCCAAAATAATGGTACGAATGACGAGACGTTTTTTCTTTTTCTCCAAGTTAATAAACCCCCTATCAATTTACGGCTTAGAGTAACTACAACTAACGCTAAGCTTTTCATACAAACATCCATATGTATAGATTTTACCGTCTAATTTTCAGCATTTACATGTTCACTCGTGCGTCAAACACCACCTCACAAAAAGTGGAAACGATTTCATCAGGATGCAACTTATCTAGGTTAGCTATTCTCACCTATTATAGCAAAATGAAACAGAAACGCTTAGCTAATAATTATGAATGATTTATGAACGATTTCACTAATAAGAAAGTGAATACATTGCTATTACACATAGAAGTATCACTTTCTCATAGAAAATGCGGATTTATCCGATTTTTCCTGTCTCCGCTAACACGCGCAATTGCTTCACTTCATGCTTTGTTAATTCACGATATTCCCCCGGAGCTAGCCCAAATAAATCTAAAAAGGCAAAGCGTTCACGTTTTAGTTTAACTACTGGAGTACCGATCGCCTCGAACATGCGACGCACTTGACGATTTCGCCCTTCGTGGATCGTAATTTCACAGATTGCCTTACCTGCTTTTTCATCAAATGAAGTCATACTAACCATTGCAGGAGCTGTTTTGCCATCTTCTAACTTAATTCCTCGTTGAAGCTTTTTTAAACCTTCAATCGTTGGAACACCTTTAACACGAGCAATATATGTTTTGTCGATTTTAAACTTCGGATGCGTCAGCATATAAGAAAATTCACCATCATTTGTCAATAACAATAAGCCAGATGTATCATAATCGAGACGGCCAACTGGGAAAATTCGTTGCGGGATATGCTTAAACAAATCTGTGACAGTTTTGCGTCCTTTGTCGTCTGTTACAGCTGAAATCGTTCCACGTGGTTTATATAGTAAATAATAAACCTTATCCTCTTTCTCAAGCTTCACGCCTTCTACTTCTATCGTATCTGAGTTGGATACCTTTGTACCTAACTCACGCACTACGACTCCGTTCACCTTAACTTTACCTTCTACAATCAATTGTTCTGCCTTACGTCTAGACGCCACACCAGCATAAGCAATGACCTTTTGTAATCTTTCCATTCTTTCACCTCTAATTTTCTTTCACCTTGGTTTGACACCAAGCATTAAACCTCATTCGCATATTATGAATAAGGTTATTTTTCCCGCTAATCTGTGAAAATTATGTCATACTTTTATACATTATTAAAGAAAAACTAATTATGGATAAATAATTAAATGATTTGAAATAGTTTTTATCAACTAGTTTCTGGATAATTTGTACTTAAATATTAAGGATTTTCACCATAGCGTGGGTTGTTTTCCGTTTCGGTTTGGCGTTTTTCTGAGGGGGCGTACGATGAGCCGCTTGAGCCAACAGATGTTTTTTGCTTTAGTCACAGAAAAATTGCCACAGGACGTGGCGTTCTTAGACTGAGCTCCTCTATTTCAGCCGATGTTTGAACACCCGCTAAAAAGGATCTTAAAACAGCATTCATCTCACCACCTAAAGAGATGGGAGAGACTTCTGTAGTTGACGCTTGCTTTCGCTTCCAAAACACTTGCTGAAAGGAAAAACAAAAAAGCCCCATTTTAGGCAGCATTTCAAAACTATTCATTGCCACTATATTTGTTTTCGATTTTAAGTCCATTGTTACTTAATTCTTTATTAATAAATTGCTTCGCGCTTGATAACTTTTCGGTTAAAGATTGTTCAATTATTAAACCATCCTGTAATGTGAAAATCAATTTTTCTGGTAAACTGACACCGTTTTTTTCCACAATAGTCTGTTCAACCTTCACAATATCTTCCCAACTTGTATAATCTTCTTGTAAACTAAAAAATTGATTCATATGAATTCCTTTAGCATCAATATATTGATAGTTATTAATACATAAAAATATCAATGCACTAGCAATTACAAACGATGACCCCACGATTCCTCGTTGAATATTCTTCCTTTTTTTGTTTTAGGAGTCACTAAAAAATGGATGAATAACATGACCGCTAACATGATTAATACTACCATTAATTCAATATAGGCTGTAAAAAAAGGGTCAAAAAAGTAATATTCCTTAGGTCGATAGAACAACTCTTGAATAGGATATAAAAAAATAAAAGGAGTGATACAGCTTGATAAGAAAAAAATCTCTTAATATCCAAAAATCTAATTAATTACTATTCTAATTAATTTTGGATCATCACCAAAACGTGTGATTGATTTCCGTTCCGACTGGGCGCTTTGTTGCTGCCGCTTCGCTTTCGCACAGAAAAAACATTTGTTGCTGTCGCTACGCTTTCGCACAGAAAAAACATTTGTTGCTGCCGCTTCGCTTTCGCTACAGAAAACATTTGTTGCTGTCGCTACGCTTTCGCACAGAAAACATCCGCTGCGCTGCAGGGTCTCGGGCCAACACGATGTTGGTCACGAAGGCGTTATCACAGGATGTGATGCTTTTAGCCTTCGTTCCTCTATCGCTGATCCCCGAGGAGTCGCCCAGTCTCCACTCCAATCAACTATTTACATAGTGGACGTTTTAACAAAAGTCATCCACAACTTTTGGTGATGAACCTTAATTTTACTAAACTGCCCCAGATTGTTAAATAATTCTTAATTCATTCGCACACTGGCGTCGCCCACAAACATTATCCTGAATGTTGGGTCATAAACAAAAAAACAGCGAATCGCTTTTAACGATCCACTGATTCAACTTTTACTGGCACTGCATAGATACGCTCTTCACCTAGAAAGATGGACAGTACACCTTCCTTACGTTTTCTAGAAACATGCAAAACTTGCCTTACACTATCTTTTTCATCTTTATTTAGCTGTAAAAGAATTGGTTCCTCTAAACGAATGGAGAGGTTTTTATTGACTTTATATTTACCTTTTTTCACCACTGTTTCAAGGCTGTAATCTTGCCAAACCTTGTTGGCTAAACCCCGATGTACATTCCAGTCATCGGATTCATTCAAAGTGACGACAATACATGTTTGCCCGTCCTTTTGGAAGGCAGTTGCAAGGGTTCGACCAGCTACCTTTGTAAAGCCCGTTTTTCCGGCAAATGCTGAACCTTTAGCTGATTTTAATGCATTAACAGGTTGTTGTGTCTCATCGCCTATTTCGACGGCAACTCCTGACCCTTCTCGTAATAAACGGTGCTTATTTTCCCATAACATCCCGTTTTCAGTATTGGCACGATATAGAACTGTGGAGGCAATCTTCTTGAAAGTTTTATTTTGGAGAGCAATCCTCAACATTTCAGCAGTATCTCTCGCTGACGATAAGTGCTCATCATGGTGCAAACCGGACGGGTTCATAAATACTGTATTTGTGAGACCAGCAACAACAGCCCGCTCATTCATTAACT
This sequence comes from Lysinibacillus sp. NPDC086135, assembly GCF_044746345.1. Taxonomy (NCBI): domain Bacteria; kingdom Bacillati; phylum Bacillota; class Bacilli; order Caryophanales; family Bacillaceae; genus Lysinibacillus; species Lysinibacillus sp. NPDC086135. Next base: position 194,136 of record NZ_JBIVCA010000005.1, read on the forward strand.
TTACAAACCCTTCTACCGATCCGCCAGCATGCTCTGCTAAAGCTGTTGCTGCGTCATTTCCTGAGCGAAGCATCAAACCATATAACAGTGTTTCTACCGTAACCTTTTCACCTGCTTGCAAGTAAATGGACGAGCCCTCAGCCGTTGCAGCCCTCGGTGAAATAACTACTTCATCTTGAAGATTGCTATTTTCAATAGCAACAAGTGCTGTCCAAATCTTTGTTAAGCTAGCGATTGGTAACCGTGCATCACTATTTGATTCAAATAAAACACGGCCCGTATCACCATCTAAAACAGCATATCCGCTACCCCCCCGTGCCAAACTGGTTTCTGGAAGCATTAACATTACCACGACTATCATGAACAATATTAAACGTACTAACCGAAGCAACGAGCCACTCCTTATTAAAAGTAATAGGAAAATATAGATTATATTTATGTTTCAAGCTAAGTATTATACCAATCAATTATGCCCGACATAATTGCCGCTGTCGCGCAGATAAACAATGCGTCCGGAATCGGCTTTGTGCTAAGGCCTGCAAATGTTTTTTGCGCGAAAGCGAAGCGTCAGCAGCAGATGTTTTTTGTGCGAAAGCGAAGCGTCAGCCGCAACAGCACGAAATTGGTCACTCAGTCGTTGCCACAGGACATGGCGCTCTTAGACTGAGTTCCTCTATTTCAGCGGATGTTTGGACATCTATACCTGTCGCTACGCTTTCGGTACAAGATATTTGTTGCAAGAAGTTATTATGCCTTGCCCATTTACTTTACTCCACTAAAGGTTTCTTGGAATTTCGTCATAAATAGATCTGTTTCTTGCTCTTGTTCAACTAACTCTTCTTCAGGTAAAGGCGGCATTTCATCCATACTATTTAATCCAAAGTAGTTTAAGAATTCTTTTGTAGTACCATATAAGATTGCACGTCCTGTCCCTTCCGAGCGACCAACTTCCTTAATTAGCCCTCTAGAAACGAGCGTTTGAATTGGTCTTTCACATTTCACACCACGTAAATCTTCAATTGCTACACGTGTAATTGGTTGTTTATATGCTACAATAGCCAATACCTCAAGTGAGGCTTGCGATAATGATTGAGCAGTTGGATTTTCTACTAATCTTTGAATGGTATCTGCTAAATCAGATTTTGTTATAAGTTGATAAACTCCAGCCATTTCTTTTATAGTAACGCCTCTTGCTAAATCTTCTTCATATGTTGTTTTCAATACTTCCATTGTTTGTACGACTAACTCTTCCGGTTCGCCTAAAAGTTGTGACAATTGTTTAATGGTTAAGCCGTCGTCTCCAACAACAAATAATAAGGCTTCTATTCTACTCTGTAGCATCATTGTTTTCGTCATCATCCCATTCCTCCTTCTGTAATGTAACTGTTAATTCTTCAAAGTTACCGTCTTGCTCTACGATGACGACCTGACGTTTCATCAGTTCAAGAATAGATAAAAACGTCAGAATAAGCGTTGGCTTATCTTCATAGGGAAAAAGCTCGAAAAATAATGCACGTCCACCTGTAGTTCGTAATGAATCGACAACTGAACGCATTTGGTCTCTCACTGAGCGTTCTTGCCTCGCCACAGTTGTTTTTAGTGGTTTCTTTAATTTTTTTCGACGCATTAGTTTTTGAAAGGCTCCAAGCATGTCATAGATGTTGACGTTCAGATCAAATAACGCCATTTGCTCATCTAAGGCTAACTCTGATAAATCTGCCGGAGGCCGTGTAAATACCTGTGCACGATCTGTTTCAAGCTCTTGCAGGCTACTCGCTGCTTCTTTATATTTCTTATACTCTATTAAACGTTGCACCAGTTCTTCACGAGGGTCTGGGCCGTCGACTTCTAATTCGGCATCTTCAAGCTCACCTTCATGAATTGGCAAGAGCATACGACTTTTAATAGCTAATAATGTTGCAGCCATCACTAAATATTCACTAGCCTCATTTAACTCAAGTACCTGCATAGCATGTATATGGTCGATATATTGTTGAGTAATTTCAGCCATTGGGATATCATAAATATCAATTTCCAATCTGTGAATTAAATGCAATAATAAATCAAGAGGCCCTGAAAAGGCTTCTAATTTTACTTCATAAGACATTGTTTTACCACCCTGAGATTCTATGTTCTTTTAGTATAGTAGAAAGGAGTCCAAAATGCATCCACAGCATTACACTTTATTTATCGACTATTGTGCTTTTTTCAATGGAAATCAAGATTTTTTTGAATGCCATGAAGTCCTTGAGGAATACTGGAAGGATATTGCTCCAGGTGATAAAAAGCATCCTCTCGTTGGATACGTACAACTCGCAACAGGTTTATATCATTGGCGACGAGATAATTTTATTGGTGCTGCGCGAATTTTAGAAAAAGCGCTTCATAATTTTCAACATAATAAAGGCCACATCTTTTTTGACGAAATCGATTACGAAATACTAATAACACAACTAACAGATTCACTTTCTGCTACCCAAAAGGGCAAGTCCTTTCAAGCATTTCTACTTCCTCTTTCAGCCATACTAGAGGAATTAGTTTTTACTCGCATACAGATTTTACCACCAAGTAACACTAACTATCTTCTTCATAAACATATGCTTCGAGATCGCTCACATATTCTTGCAGAGCGTCAAGAAAGCAAACAAAGAAAAAGCAGACGTCAATGATCGTCTGCTTCTTCATCGATACAATTTATACATTTTTGAACAATATTACGCGTTTCCTCTGTTGCACGCACACTTTCATACTGGCCAAGGTCTGCTACTTCCTGTAGCATTTCCTTCGCAACACCTTCACCTCTATAAGAAGGGACAACGGAAACATGTTGAATCATAGCTATATTATTACTGTCTGTTACAAGTCCAACAATGCCTACATACTCATCGTTCTTTTTCCATAAATATAAAACCCAATTATCATCATTTTCATAGGAGTGGATTGTCTCTTTGAGCTTTTTTATGTCTTTTTCGTTAGGCATAAACGAGAGTAGCCCCATTGCTATTTTCTCGAAAGCTTTTTTATATCGAATTAACATATTTGTCTATTCCCTCATTTTCTAGCTGTACATAATCTTTGACTATCCTACACGATTTGTACTTTTACCGCAAGTCAATTTCTGTCTTACGAACCAGGTCCGAGAATACCTTTAGACGCCAATACCCAATAGACAACGCCCCACAACAAAATAAAAGTTGAAATGGACGCTAGTAATACCCATTTGTTTTTTCTCATATTTACTCACCCTTTTTTAACGTTAGCGGGAGATCGTTTTGAACAATATCTTCATAACTTTCGCGTCGAATTGCTAATTGATGCTTGCCATTTTCTACAAATACAACTGCTGGTCGTGGCACACGATTATAGTTACTCGCCATAGAATATCCATACGCACCAGTACAGAAGATTGCTAGCACATCACCAGAAGCTGCTTCCTGAAGCTTAGCGTCAATAATTAATTTATCGCCAGATTCACAAAGTTTACCAGCCACTGTATATGTTTCACTTTTCGATTCATTTGCTTTACTTGCAATGACCGCCTCGTACTTCGCATCATATAATGCTGGACGGATATTATCACTCATACCACCATCAACAGCAATATACTTACGAACATTAGGTACTGTTTTTTGTGAACCAATTGTATAAAGTGATGTTCCTGCATCGCCTACAAGTGAACGCCCTGGTTCAATCCAAATTTCCGGCATAGTTAGACCAAGTACAGTCGCTTTGTTCTTTACAACTGTAATCATATCCTCTACATATACTTGTGGCTCAAGCGGTGCATCTTCCTCAGTATAACGAATTCCGAAGCCCCCTCCTAAGTTTAACACAGTACATGTAAAATCGTGAGTTTTCTTCCAATCAGAAATCTTATCAATTAGTTTTTCTCCTGCTAAGCCAAAGCCCGCTGTATCAAAAATTTGTGAGCCGATATGGCAGTGTAATCCTAGAAGCTCTAAGTATTCATGGTTAAAAGTTTGTTGGAAAGCTTCATCTGCTTGACCATTATTTAAGTCGAAGCCAAATTTAGAATCCGCTTGACCTGTCGTAATGAAATCATGCGTATGTGCCTCAACACCTGGTGTGACACGTAGTAAAATACGCATTTTTTGTTGACGGCGCTCTGAGATTTCTTGTAAAAGTTGAATTTCATAGAAATTATCCACGACTATACAACCGATTTTCGAGTCAAAGGCTAATTCTAATTCCGCAATGCTCTTATTATTACCATGGAAATGAATGCGCTCTGCAGGGAAACCAGCTTTTAAAGCTGTAAATAATTCTCCACCAGAGACCACATCTAAAGATAGACTTTCTTCTGCCGCTAATTGGTACACAGCTACACATGCAAATGCTTTTGAAGCATAAGCTACTTCTGCTTTTACACCTAGTTTTTTAAACGTATCAATAAAGCCGCGTGCACGCTTCCGAATAAGCACTGTATCATACACAAATAAAGGTGTACCATACTCTTTTGCAAGCTTTAATGTATCTACCTGTCCAATCGTTAAATGACCATCTTCAGAAATCGCTTGTGTTCCATAAAAATGCATGTGCATCTCTCCCTTTTCACATCGTTCCATCTTATGATAAATTGCTCCCCATTTTTAGTAAGGATATAGGCAATCTTAGCCTACAATCCAATCCTTATTTAGAGATGTATTGCTTCATTCAAGAATGGTTCAAACGGAGCTAATATCACATATATGCCTAGACCTTGTCGTGGTGAACCTTTTGATGAATGAAGACAATTTTCGCAAAAATCACAAAATACTATATGTGAACTTTATCACATGAAAAAAACGAGTGCAACGGCTTCTATGATCTTTTTCGCTGTGGGGAATCGACAACATATGGTCTCAATGCATCTGCAGTCATTGGGAAACGAACAAGTACGCGAAGCATCGCACTTGGGAAGAACGGAATAAGTGGCCATAAATATGGCGCTTGCATCGGACGTAATGAACATAAATACGTAAATAATATAAATAACCCGATAAATAACCCATTAACTCCCCATATGCCAGTCATTATTAACAACACTAATCTAAAGAGTTTAATGGAGATACCTAGCTCATATGTCGGAATAATAAAGGTTAGAATAGCTGAAACGGCTGTATATAACACTACTTCTGGTGAGAAAACCCCAACATCAATAGCAATCTGACCAATAATTACACCGGCAACTAACCCCATCGCAGTAGATAATGGTGATGGGGTATGAATGGCGGCCATCCTCAAAAATTCTATCCCAACATCTCCAATTAATACTTGCAGTAAAAGTGGGATATGTGATTTTTTCTTTTCCCCTAAAAAGGATAACTCATCCGGTAAATGGATCCCGTGTGTTGCACATAAATACCACAAGGGCAATAATAATAAACCCATAATTGCTCCAAAATAGCGCATAAAACGGACGAAGGTTCCGACTGTTGGTGCCTGCCTATATTCCTCAGCATGCTGCAATAAATGAAAGGCCGTTGCTGGCACGATAATGACGGAAGGTGACGTATCGACAATAATGGCTATATGCCCCTCAAGTAAATGAGCTGCGGTAATATCTGGTCGTTCCGTATATCGTACAAAAGGAACTGGATGAAACTTCTGTTTAAACAGCCATTCCTCTAGTGATTTATCAGTCATAGTCAAGCCATCATGATTAATTTGTTCCATGCGCTGTCGTAATTTATCGAGCGTTTCATCACTCGCAATACCCTTTATAAACGCTAGCGCGACATCGGTTTGACCGATTTCGGATATTTTATGTAGCTCGAAACGTAAATTACTATTGCGAATTCTTCGGCGAATCAAAGCAGCATTTTGTGAAATACCTTCTACAAAGCCGTCCCTAGATCCACGAATAACCTTTTCATTATCAGGCTCCGCAGGGGTACGTCCTGGATAATTTCGAATCTCAGCAACATAGCCATAACCACTTTTCGTTATAAAGGCTACTTGTCCACTTAATATGGATAATAAAATGGCTTCACGTTTGGTTTCCTCTGAACGACCTTGGAAATTGAAATAGGCTTCAAAATACTCCTTTTCATCCTCAATATCAATGTCCTCATCAGGCAACATATTAGAGAGTAATTGTGTTAACACTATTCCATCCACAAGTCCGCTTATATATGCACAAAGAACCGGCAAATCTTTGACAAATACATGCTTAATACTAATGTCAAATGATTCGCCGTCACCAAATTGTTCTTTAAGAAAATTTTCGGCTTCTTCTAAGCTGTTAAAAAGTTTATCTTTTTCTGTCATGCTGTCACCATTTTCTTAGATGTCTTTTTTTACTTCTTCCTCTTCAACTGTGGCACTTGTAGCCATCCAATTTTTTAATTGGGCAAGAATTTTTTTCTCTAATCGCGATACCTGAACTTGAGATATCCCGAGCCTATTAGCAATTTCAGTTTGGGTACAATCTGAGAAATACCGTAAATAAATAATGGACTGCTCTCTAGGCTCAAGTCTTGTGAGTACCTCTTTTAATGGTATATAGTCAAATGGCTGCTCAGATTTTTCGTCCTTCATCTGATCCATTAATGTAATAGAATCCCCTTCGCTCTCATACAATTGTTCATGCAAGGAAGCGGGATCTCTTAATGCATCGGAAGCTGTTACAATTTCCTCAGATGTGACTCCAAGAACCTGTGCTAATTCATGAATGGTTGGTGGATGCTCATTTTTTTTAATGAATTCATCAGTTGCATGACGAATTTTAAAATTAAGCTCACGAATAGATCGGCTAACCTTCACCATACCATCGTCCCTTAAAAAGCGCTGAATTTCTCCGATGATCATTGGTACAGCATATGTCGAAAATTTAACATCATACGTTAGATCGAATTTATCCACAGACTTCATGAGCCCTATGCAGCCAATTTGAAATAAATCCTCGAGCTCCACGCCCCTGCTTGTAAAACGTTGGACGATAGACCACACAAGCCTCGTATTCCCTTCAATCATTCGTTTACGAGCCTCATGATCGCCCTGCTGTGCACGTGCAATTAAATCTCGCATTTCTCCCTGTGACAATAGCTTATCGGACGACTGTTCTAGCGGCTTCACAATCGTAGCCTCACATTACCGGTGTGCGAACCGAGTAAAATTTCTTCGTAAACGTGACAGTTGTACCTTCTTGCCACTTAGACATTACTGTCAACTGATCTGAAAAACTATCCATAATAGTAAAGCCCATACCTGAACGTTCCATCGCACTTTTCGTCGTAAATAACGGCTCCATCGCTTGGCTTACATCCTCAATACCAATACCTTTATCCATAACAGACACAGTTACAATATCATCCTCACGTTTTGCATGAACTGTAACAACGCCCCTACCATCCTCATCATAACCGTGAATAATAGCATTAGAAACAGCCTCTGAGACAACCGTTTTAAATTCGGATAGCTCATCAATTGTTGGATCTAATTGTGCGATAAAACCTGTCACAGCTACTCGCGCTAAGGCTTCATTTTCACTAATTGCTAAAAAAGTTAATGTCATTTCGTTATCCATTTACAATCCCCCTAACTCGATCAATCGCTTCTTCCTCAGTTGCATCCATCATCCACTGCCCTAAACCTGAAAATTGAAACACTTTTCGCATTGTCGGCGATGGATTCAATAAAATTGTTCGTCCAGCGACTGCTTCTAACTCACGCATTCGACCAAGCACTAAACCTACACCTGAACTATCCATAAAAGAAAGCCCCTCTAAGTTCCAAATGATAGTCGATACAGCGCCTTGAAAAATTGCTGTAGAAATTTTAGCTCGAATTTGCTGTACTGCATGGTGATCGAGCTCCCCAAATAAACGTATAACTACTGTCTCTTTTGTTACCATCTCTAATTGAAAATGCATGAACATCGCCTCCTCCTCGTGCAATTCCACATTCAATGTGGTGATTCCTTGCGGCTGACAGAACTAGTGCAAAGTCTTCCGAAATAGTGGCAAATCGACATACTTATAGCTTTTTAGGTTAAATTCAGTATGGGATAAATCAACATTTTTTAAACATGGCAGCCATTTTTCACAAGAATTATTATGAGGATCAATATTGCCTCGGCAATATTGCGTCCCGAATCGGCTTTGTGCTTATGCCTGCAAATGTTTTTTGTGCGACAGCGGAGCGATAGCGCAGTTCCGTCGCTTTGTCAGTTCTATCCACGATTTTAACTGTTCTATCCGTCATTTTGTCGGTTCTATCCACGATTTTAGCTGTTCTATCCGTCATTTTGTCGGTTCTATCCACGACTTTAGCTGTTCTAGTCATTATGTCGGTTCTATCCATGACTTTAGCTGTTCTACCTTCATTTTGTCAGTTTTATCCACGACTATTGCTGTTCTATCCATCATTTTGTCAGTTTTATCCACGACTATAGCTGTTCTATCCATCATTTTGTCAGTTCTATCCACGACTTTAGCTGTTCTACCCGTCGCCCTGGCTTTTCTTTCCTTCGCTCAGACCCTTCCTTCCATCACTTCGACTCTTCTTTCCGTCACTTCGGCCTTTCTTCCCGTCGCTCAGACCCTTCCTTCCGTCACTCCGACTTTTCTTTCCGTCGCCTTAGCTTCGTTCCGTCGCTTCGACTTTTCTTTCCATCATCCTGACCTCTTTCCGTCATTCCGACTCTTCTTTCCGTCACTTCGGCCTTTCTTCCCGTCGCTCAGACCCTTCCTTCCGTCACTCCGACTCTTCTTTCCGTCGCTTCGGCCTTTCTTTCCTTCGCTCAGACCCTTCCTTCCGTCACTCCGACTTT
>NZ_JBIVCA010000005.1:203003-220942 GCF_044746345.1 Lysinibacillus sp. NPDC086135
TTCCATCATCCTGACCTCTTTCCGTCATTCCGACTCTTCTTTCCGTCACTTCGGCCTTTCTTCCCGTCGCTCAGACCCTTCCTTCCGTCACTCCGACTTTTCTTTCCGTCGCTTCGACTATTCTTTCCATCTTCCTGACCTCTTTCCGTCGCTTCGACTTTTCTTTCCATCGCCCTGACCTCTTTCCGTCGCTTCGACTTTTCTTTCCATCGCCCTGACCTCTTTCCGTCGCTTCGACTTTTCTTTCCATCGCTCAGACTCTTCCTTCCGTCGTTTCGACTGTTCTTTCCATCGCCCTGACCTCTTTCCGTCGCTTCGACTTTTCTTTCCATCGCTCAGACCCTTCCTTCCGCCACTTCAACTCCCCGCCTTTCCATAGAACAAAAAAAACGAGAACCCCCTTTATCAAAGAGAGTTCTCGCTTCATATTATTTATGCAATTGTATAAGCATTTAGTACTTTTTCCATTGTTTCCTCATCGATTTTACTATTCGAATATAAATAAGCAATCGTTTCGCCAGTACGAACATGGTCGCCTTTTTTGGCAATCAATTGAATACCAGCATCATAATCAAGCTCAGATTCCTTAGTTAATCGACCTGCACCAAGGCCAACACTAGCTTCTCCGATTAATAATGCATTAATCGTCCCTACAGTGCCTTCAGTAGGTGCATTGATAGCTACTTTATTTGCTGTGTCTTTTTGCACGATATCTGCTAAATCGCCACCCTGTGCTACGATAAATTCTTCAAATTTTGAAGCTGCTGAACCATCCTCTAACACTCGTTTAACAGCAGCTGTTGCTTCAGTCTCATTTACACCTGCTGCAACTTGGTACATAAGCGAAGAAATAATAATACATTCCTCAAGCAGATCCTCATGCGTTTCGTCCATACGTCCACTTAATAAAGCAAATGCTTCTACTACTTCAAGCTTATTACCAATCATTTTACCTAGTGGATTATCCATATCACTAATATGCGCAACTACTTTACGCCCTAGCTTTTCACCGATTGCAGTCATCGTATCAGCTAAAACCTGCGCTTCTTCTTGTGTTTTCATAAATGCACCTGAGCCACATTTGACATCGAGTACAATGCCGTCTGCACCACTTGCTATTTTCTTACTCATGATAGACGCGGCAATAAGTGGAGTGGAATCGACAGTACCTGTTACATCTCGCAATGCATATAATTTTTTGTCAGCCGGTACAAGATTACCTGTTTGACCAGCCACTGCAATTTTATGTTTATTGACATTGTCGATAAATTCTTGTGATGAAAGCTCTGTTTTAACGCCACGAATCGATTCTAATTTATCGATTGTACCACCTGTAATGCCTAGACCCTTACCACTAAATTTCGCCACTGGAATATCTAATGCAGCAATTATTGGCGTAACAATTAGTGTGACTTTATCGCCTACACCGCCTGTCGAGTGTTTATCAATTTTAAAACCTTCAATAGATGATAAATCAATAATGTCTCCAGATTCTATCATTGCTTTTGTTAAATAAAATGTTTCATCATATGTCATACCTAATAAACGAATTGCCATTAGAAGGGAGCTTGCTTGATAATCAGGAATTACACCAGTAGTGTAACCCTCTACAAAATATTGAATTTCAGCCTGTGATAGCTCCTTGCCTTGCTTTTTCTTTTCAAATAGTTGCGCCATATTCATATCGAAAATCCCCCTTACTTCAGATTATTTAAGAAGCTTTTACCAAACTCTGGTGCTTCTACTTTGAAGTTTTCAGCAACTGTTGCAGCAATATCTGCAAAAGTTTCACGTAGTGCTAGCTCACTACCACCATTAAAGCGTGGTGAATAGACAATTAACGGTACATATTCACGTGTATGATCTGTCCCATGGAATGTTGGATCATTACCGTGGTCCGCCGTAATGATTAGTAGATCATCTTCTGTCATTGCCTCAGTAATTTCAGGTATACGTGCATCAAATTCTTGGAGTGCGTTACCATAACCTAGTGGGTCACGACGATGTCCAAAATTCGCATCAAAGTCCACTAAGTTTAAGAAGCTTATACCATGGAAATCACGGCGTACTACCTCTGCAAACTTATCCATACCATCCTTATTATTTTTCGTACGTACTGCATCAGTGACACCTTCACCGTTGAAGATATCAGAAATTTTTCCGATTGCTATAACATCTAAACCTGCATCCTTTAAGACATTCATCGTTGTGCGACCAAATGGCTTTAACGCATAGTCGTGACGATTAGATGTACGCGTGAAGTTTCCTGGTGTACCAACAAATGGACGAGCAATAACACGGCCAACTAAATATTCTGGTTGTAATGTTAACTCACGAGCAATTTCACAAATTTTATATAATTCCTCTAGTGGAATAATTTCTTCATGTGCAGCAATTTGCAAAACAGGGTCAGCAGATGTATAGACAATAATCGCTCCTGTCTCCATATGCTCCTTGCCGAAGTCCTCGATTACTTGTGTTCCGCTTGCAGGTTCATTGCATAGGACTTTGCGGCCTGTACGTTTTTCTAGCTCTGCAATAAGTTCAGCCGGGAATCCCTCTGGATACACTTTAAACGGTTTATCAATATTTAACCCCATGATTTCCCAATGACCTGTCATAGTATCTTTACCAACAGATGCTTCTTGCATTTTTCCGTAATATGCTTTTGGTTTGTCGGTAGCTTGCATACCTTGTAATAGTTCAATGTTTGCTAAGCCGAAAGACTCCATATGTGGCATTGTAAGCCCATTCATTTTTTCAGCGATATGTCCTAGAGTATGTGAACCTACATCTCCAAAATTAGCTGCGTCTGGAGCTTCACCAATTCCAACTGAGTCCAATACTGCTACATGGATTTTTTTAAATGGTTTATTCATAATTTTGCCTCCTAATCTCATGTCTCTATTTTACCAAAAAACAGCGAAAAATAAAGGTCAGACCTCCGACTGATAAATTTCTCACTTAAGCGCGTGGATGAAATTGTTTATAAACCTCTGATAGTCGGGACTTACTAATATGTGTATAAATTTGTGTTGTGGAAATATCGGCATGTCCAAGCATCTCTTGCACTGCTCGTAAATCCGCACCATTCTCCACTAAATGTGTTGCAAAGGAATGACGTAATGTATGTGGCGTTAATTCATGTTGGATGCCTGCTTTTAAAGCATGCTCCTTCATTAATTTCCAACAACCTTGCCTTGTTAAACGTTTTCCTCTTTGATTGATAAAAAAAGCTTCTGTTTTTGGAGATTTCCCTTGTAATTGACTTCGTGCGCCATCTAAATAAGTACTTAATGCAGAAAGAGCGCTTTTTCCAAGGGGAATGATACGCTCCTTGCCTCCCTTACCAAAAACGCGTACGAAGCCCATTGTTAAGTGAATATCTGCTAAATCCAATGCAATCAGCTCACTAATGCGCATCCCTGACCCATATAATAGCTCTAGCATTGCCACATCGCGAATGCCCTGCGGTTTGCTGCGATTTGGTGCCATTAATAGCGCTTCTATTTCTTCTATAGAGAGGACATTTGGTAGCTTTTGCTCAATAGTCGGCATTTCTAAATGGACTGTCGGATCTGTTTCTGCTCGCTTTTCTCGGAGTAAAAATTGATGGAAACTGCGAATGGAGGAGATATGGCGGGCAACAGTACGACTTGTCTTTCCTTGCATACGCAACTGCTCTAAATGACGCAAAATGGTCGTTCTTTCCACTTTACGAAAATCAGACATCCCCTCCACTTCTCGTAAAAAATTCGCGTAATTTTCTAAGTCTCGGCGATAGGATGCTAATGTATTATCGGATAATTGTCGTTCTACTTGGATAAAATGGATATAATCCTCTATTGCATATTGAAATTCATTCATCACAGCGCCCCCCTTTACAATCTATTATCTTTCATAATAACATGTTCAATAAACCAAATGCTTTCTCTACAAAGAAAAACCTCCCTTCACTTCAAAACATTAGGGAAGCAGTTTATTTTATTTTTTCAATTGATACGATTGCAAAAAATACCAGCGGCAAAACGTATATGCTACTGATTGAAAATTTTTTTATCATTACAGATATCCAAGACCACATAAAACAACAAAATTTTACTAATAAAAAAAGATGCCCCAAAAAGTCATAAAACTTTTTGGAACATCTTTTTTATTTTTCTTCTGATACCTCGTCGTTTTTATCATGACAGCGCCAGCAAATGCCGTGGAAAGTTAGTCGGTGATCCTTTATGATAAAGTTCCAACGTTTTTCAACAACGGCTTCCACATCTTCAAGTAAATCTTCCTGAATTTCATCAACTGCACCACATTCGATACAAACTAGATGATGGTGGAAATGCGCAGCTCCCTCTTGGCGTAGATCATAGCGCGAAACGCCATCGCCAAAGTTGATTTTGTCGACAATTTTGAGCTCAGTTAGTAATTCTAACGTTCTATAGACAGTCGCAAGACCAATTTCCGGTGCCTTTTCTTTTACTAAAAGATAAACATCTTCTGCACTCAGGTGATCTTCCTCGTGCTCAAGCAGTACAGCAACTGTTGCTTCTCGCTGCGGCGTCAGCTTATAACTAGCACTATGCAACTGTTTTTTTATACGATCAATTCGGCTCTCCATGTGACGCCCCCCTAAACTCTTTCCATTATACCAAAGGAGTAAATCCTATTACAAGATAGTGAGTAGATTTCGAATATGCTTTTGTATGTTTTTACCTAATGCTAAATTTCTATAGCTCATCACCATAACATGTGGTTGATTTCCATTCTGACTGGGCGCTTTCCTGGGGGCGTCCAGTCTTCACTCTCATCAACGTTATAAAAGGTATACGTTTTAACAAATGCCATCCACAACCTTTGGTGATGAGCCATTTTCATGTTGTATTTATCAATTTAATACATAAGAAATAACAATAAACTCAGCAACTATTATGATGAAAAATGCGATAAAATTCAACAAAATTGTCCGACCATGTATCATTTTCCCGATTTTTCTCTTTGACCATGCTGGTACAAGTAAATTGCATAGGTTTAGCAACAATATACAATAGATGAGCTGAAATGGAAACCACCAAATCGTATAAACCCAGAAAGCTTCAAGCTTCTGTAATAAAAAAACGGAGCTAAAGCCAAAAAAGGTAGCACGTATCGCCACTGTTACACGTACTAGTACCTTCAGGACACTATGTGTTGCAAGCAATAGTACAAGCGCTATTGAAATAGCAACAGGCAACACTAAACGAATTAGAGAATGCCTGTCCCCATTTGTTAATCGAGGCTCTATAAATGAAATAAAAGGCTCTGCATTCGGCCCACCAATAATATGAAATAAGATAACGCCACAAACAAAACTCATAGCAATAATGGAAGCGTGATAAAATATAGACACCGTACGAGACATAAACATGCTCCTTTTCTATCAAGGTTTGTACAGCTTATGCTCGTCCGCTTCTATTATGCTAAAGATATTTTCTTATTGTGTCGCGAGCCAAAGTACTGCAAACGCTGTCTTGGCGTCGAATATACGCTCATCTGCAACCATTTGCCCCGCTTCTTCCAACGAAACTTCTAATAGTTCGACAAATTCATCCTCATCTAGCTCTGCTTTGTTTTCAATTTTATATAAATCCTTTGCCACAAATAGATGGATGATCTCGTCTGCGAAGCCTGGGGATGTTGCAAACGCTTGTAAATAAGTGAAGTTTTGTGCACCGTAGCCTGTTTCTTCCTCTAATTCGCGGCGCGCGGTTACAATCGGCTCCTCACCAGGTTCTAGCTTACCAGCTGGAATTTCAATAATTGAACGCTCTAAAGCTTTGCGATATTGCTCCACTAAAACTAATTTGCCTTCATCGGTAACAGCTATAACTGCAACTGCGCCTGGATGCTTAATAATCTCCCTTTTTGCAACATTACCATTCGGTAAAGTGACATCATCAACCTGGAGTTTCACAATTTTCCCGTCATAAATGGGTGTAGTCTTTGTCGTTTTTTCCTCAAACTTTTTCATTGACATAACCTCGCTTGTTCTTCAGATATGTTCATTGTACCATTACAAGTAGAGAAATCGAAGGAGGGCATTGGCATGAAAAAAAGACAGCTTGGCTCAAGTGAATTGTTTATTTCAGAAATTAGTTTAGGGGGCATGTCTCTTTCGACAGATAAGAAAAAGGCTGCTGAAATCGTTGCTATGGCACTAGATGCTGGCATTAATTACATCGATACAGCCGATTTATATGATTTTGGATTAAATGAAGAAATGATTGGCTCTATTTTAGGGAAACGCCGTCAAGATGTTATAGTCGCTACGAAAGTTGGGAATCGATGGACAGAAGGTGTAGAAGGCTGGCATTGGGATGCATCTCCGTCTTATATAAAGGAAGCTCTACACGCTAGCTTAAAACGACTAGGAACTGACTATATTGATGTTTATCAATTACATGGTGGGACGATTGAGGACAATTGGGATGGCATTATCGACACTTTTGAAGAGTTGAAAAAGAATGGATTGATTCGAGAATATGGTATTTCCTCTATTCGACCAAATGTACTAAAGCGTTTTTTACCAGCAAGCTCTGCAAAAAGTGTCATGATGCAATACAGTGCTTTAGACCGTCGACCAGAAGAATGGCTCGATTTTATTGCAAGTGAAGGGGCTTCTGTTGTAACACGCGGGACTGTTGCAAAAGGTTTACTAACAAATAGCTGGAAAGAACGTTTACAACGTGTCAACCGCTTTAACACATATACAGCGGACGAATTAACAGCAGTATTAACAGGCTTATCTTCACATTATGACGATTTACATGCGCTAGCTATCGCCTTTAATCTAAAGGAACCTACTATAGCCTCGACAGTGATTGGTGCAAGCTCACAGGAACAGCTGGCTCAAACACTCGCTGCCTATGAAAAAATTGCTTCAATAATAGATTTTAAAGCAGTAAAAGAGCTAACAAAAGCCGATCAATATATGGAGCACCGATGAAAAAATGGCTTATCCTATTAGCGTTTTTAGTAATACTTGCGATCTCCTCTAGTATGACCTATGAACAACAGTCTATTATTCCTGAATTGGAGCAAGTATTAGCAAATAAACCGTTTGAAAAGCAATTATCCGTTTTCAAAATTCCTTATTGGGACACAGTTGTTTCTGTTGAAGAACGTGGTTACTTTAAGTTTGTAGAATTTTTAATTCGGAAATTAACACATTTTGTTGGATTCGGCTGCATTGCACTTGGCATTTACTTTGCATGGGGAAAACGTCGGTTCGCCGCAGGTGTCGCTATTGCTGGGACAGCTCTTATAGCAATGCTTGATGAAATGCGTCAAAGCTTTACACCAGAACGTATGATGAGCGGACAGGATGTTATGTTGGATACAGCTGGAGCGATTGTTTTTGTTGGGATGGCAGTGTTGGTGAGGAAGATATTTAATAGACAAAGGGCGCGTTAAAAGCACCCTTTGTCTATTAATTGATGTCATTCGAATCTCCAGAAATATAGTTCTTCAGATTCTGAATATAACGTTGCACCAGCTTTTTGTAATACTCTGTGTGAGGCAATATTATTTTTATTAGTGTCGGCCATCACATACTTAACATTAGATTGACGTAGTAACCAATCTTTCATCACCCTAACAGTTTCCGTCATGTATCCCTTTCCTTGATATTGCGGAAATGTATAGTATCCGATTACGACTTCACCATGCTCATTCGGTAGACCTTTTAACATAATGCCACCGACGATACAGTTTTTTTCTTTCGACACGATTAACCAATTCGTGTACCAAATATAATTTCCCTCATCTTCTAATACTTTAGATAGTCTACTTCAAAGCATGTCTTAGTTCTTCATCAAGAAAAACTTCTTTACTATTTACTGACAACTCTATTTCCAATGTCATTTCTTCATGAATTAGTAAGTCTAAATACTTTAATGGGATTAATCTTAATCTTGTAGTGCTTAATTCAAACATTTTTTTCTCTCTTATCATAGATTATAACTAAACTATTAAGAGATATATGTATTGGCAGCGTCTCCCGTTTTTTTATTTTTAAATTAATTTAGGATCATCACCATAAAGTGAGGTTGATTTCCGTTTAGTCTAGGTGCTTTCCTGGGGGCGTCCGATGATTCCCAAGGAGTCACTCAGTCTCCACTCCAATCATACGTTTTAACATACCAATAAAATTGAGTATAAATCATTCCGATAAAACATAAAAAACAGTGAATCCGTATTATTTGGATTCACTGTTTCTCTTTAGAATTTCGAGCCTTTATCGCCGTATTCGTTTAGTAGTTCTTCAAACGATTTGTTTTTTTCACGTTGTTTGCGCTCAAAAGCTAGCTTTGCTTGGCGCTCTTCTTCAGCGGCTTGTTCTTTCGCTGTTAAATCTTGCTTTGCAGCTTTTAGTTTGGCTAGCACGTCACCGCCTAGTTGATCGGCTAATGTCACTGCCTCCTGCTTTGGTAGACTAGCTGTTACGCTACTATCTACACGTTGCTGCTGTTTTCGTTTTTTTCCCATTGCATTTCACCTTCTTATTCACTTCAAGGACGCTTGACAACTGTTGCTACGCCTTGTCCACCACCGATACATAGTGTTGCGAGACCTGTTTTTGCATCACGCTTTTCCATCTCGTGTAAAAGCGTTACTAAAATACGTGCTCCACTTGCACCAATTGGGTGACCAAGAGCAATTGCGCCCCCGTTCACATTTAGTTTATCATGATTAAAGCCTAGTTCGCGATCTACAGCGATAGATTGAGCTGCAAAAGCTTCATTTGCCTCAATTAAATCAATATTATCTAACGTTACATCAGCTTTTGCCAATACTTTCTTTACGGCCGTTACAGGGCCAGTTCCCATAATAGCTGGATCAACACCCGCGCTTGCATTCGCTGTAATTAGTGCGATTGGTCGAATACCTAACTCGTCCGCTTTTTCTTTCGACATGACAACGACAGCCGCTGCACCATCGTTAATGCCCGATGCATTTGCTGCTGTTACAGAGCCATCCTTTTTAAAGGCAGGTCGTAGTTTTGATAGCGACTCAGCTGTAACGCCTTGACGCGGGAATTCATCTTTATCAAAAATAAGAGGATCGCCCTTGCGCTGAGGAATTTCCACTGCTACGATTTCTTCGTTAAACTTCCCTGCCGCCATTGCCGCTTCTGCACGTTGTTGTGAACGTGCCGCAAAGGCATCTTGTTCCTCTCGAGAAATCTCATAGGCATCACATAAATTTTCAGCTGTAACGCCCATATGATAGTCATTGAAGGCACACCATAATCCGTCATGAATCATCGTATCGACTACTTTTTGATCCCCCATGCGGAAGCCTTCTCGTGCATTTTTTAAGACATATGGTGCCTGGCTCATATTTTCAAAGCCACCTGCAACGACAATATTCGCATCACCTGCTAAAATGGCTTGTGTCGCTAAGTGAACCGCTTTTAGTCCTGAGCCACAAACTTTATTAATCGTTAATGCAGATACTTCATGTGGTAAGCCTGCTGCAATGGCTGCTTGGCGAGCTGGATTTTGACCAAGTCCAGCCGATAAGACATTCCCCATAATGACCTCGTCAACTTGTTCACCTGCTACACCAGCACGTGCTAATGCATCTTTAATAACAATACTCCCTAAGTTTGTTGCTGGTACGTCCTTTAATGTTCCTTGGAATGCACCAATAGCTGTACGTACAGCACTTACTATTACTACCTCTTTCGTCATAAACATTCTCCCCTTTTCCCCGTTCAAAAATGAACACTGCATGCATATGCTACTAGCAGATATATCTATTTTAACAAATATTTTGACGATTTTCGATAACAGAAATAATCGCAGTTTTGCTAAAGATAATGTAAAATGTTGACGTGTTTTAAACAATCTCAGTTGGGAACATTACAATTAAGAAAAGGGCATACATACGAGTGACGTCGCTTGTATGCCAAGACAACAAAAGAAACAGGACGTGGAGGTGTTAATAATGAAAAAGAAAATGCTGTTATTTTCAGGTATAACAACGACGATTGCCGCAGCAGCAACTGGTCTGTTCGGCTTCGCGCTTTCCAATAAATTAATGTACATTAAGCAAAAGGATCCTGAATTTGTTCGCGAACGTGAAACCACTGCTAAACGTTTTGATGAAGCTTGGTACAATAAAAATTTAAAATGTGAATTAAATATTGACTCGCCAAATGGCTATACAATCCGCGGCATTATGTTTCAGCCATTGGAAACAAATAATACCATCATTATTTGCCATGGCGTAACAGAAAATAAAATCAACTCCGTCAAATATGCTCGACTTTTTGAACGCCTTGGTTACAATTCCGTTATTTTTGACCATCGCAGACATGGGGAGACAGGTGGAAAAACGACTAGCTACGGCTATTATGAAAAAAATGACCTTGATGCAGTAGTCAAAACGATAAAGGCCATGATTGGCGAAGATGCCATTCTTGGTATCCATGGTGAATCGATGGGTGCCGCAACAATGTTACTATATGCAGGAACTATAGAGGATGGTGCGGATTTCTATATTTCTGATTGTGCGTTTTCTGATTTTTCAATGCTGCTGAAACAAATTGCGAAGACAGAATTTAAATACGGCTCGATTATTCCAATTCGTTTTGCAGATTTTTTTGTCCGCTTACGAGACGGTTACTCCTTTAAAAGCGTGACACCTTCTGAGGCGGTGACAAATATCGAAAAGCCTGTGCTCTTTATCCATAGTATTCCGGACACATTTATCCCAGCTTCCATGTCACTGGATTTATACAATAAAAAAACTGGTCCTAAAAAACTGAAGCTATTTGATAAAGGTGCTCATGCACAATCCTTTAATGAAAATATGGCTGAATACGAGGATTTAATCCATGACTTTTTAGAAAATTTCATTTACCAAAAAATTAATCGTGATTCTTCTTCATCTAATGTCATTCCATTTCATTTTTAAAAACGAGGGATTGATTATCTTTCCGATTGGTGGCTTCTGATGAACAGCTTCACTCTCGCTCCAAGGCTCACCTTGGACAGAAATAATTACAAAGATTTTTTAGCCATTTTAGACACCATGAAAAACCTTGCATACGCAAGGTTTTTCAATCTTTTATTCAGCAAAAACAATATGCCATTCATCACGTTTGGCTAAAAATTCTTTGGCTAACGCTTGTGCACCTTCTAGACTATGGCTAGCTGCCCAGCCGCATTGCACTTCATTGCATGCTGGGACTGCAGTGGCCTTTGTTACATCTGTAAATGTTTTTTCTAAAATATTCAATAAGTCTTCATAATCATTGTGATTTATTAGCGATACATAGAAGCCTGTTTGGCAACCCATTGGACTGAAATCAACAATATGGTCTGAATAATTGCGGATAATGTCAGCAGATAAATGCTCTAGGGAATGTAATGCAGGCATTTCCATATGCTCTTTATTTGGCTGTTTAAATCGAATATCATATTTGTACACTTCATCGCCATTTTTTCCTGTTTTAACACCCGCTAAACGTACATATGGCGCTTTTACTTTCGTATGATCTAAATCAAAGCTTTCAACATTTGTTTTTTCTTTCTGCAATACAAACAACTCCTTTATATAGAATATTTCCATTATAACTAGTTTTCCGATAGATTTATATGGTTTTTAACGAATTATTCAAATAATTTATAAAAATCAATTTTATCTCAGCATAATTGTTGCTGTCGCTTCGCTTTCGCACAGAAAAACATTTGTTGCTGTCGCTTCGCTTTCGCACAGAAAAACATTTGTTGCTGTCGCTTCGCTTTCGCACAGATAGTATTCGCTATAAGAAGTTAAAAAAACAACCAGTCCTGGCTTGGACTAGTTGCTCTTTAAAATTCCAATTACTTTTGGAATTTATTCATTTGTGACATCATTTGACGTACTTGCTTTTCAGACGGCGTACGACCCATCTGCGCCATCATCATACGAATCATTTGTTCGTTAATTGGTGGGTTCTCTTTTAAATATTTCATCATAGCTTGGCGAGCTAAATAGAAACCAAGTGCCGCGCCCGCTGCTAATGCGATAATTACGATAATAATCCAGCCCCATGTAGGCATACAACCAACCTCCTCCACTACAATATATACCGAGAAAAAACTCTCCACGCTCCATTATACACGAAATATTAGCGTGTTACTATATATTGTAGTGAATTTTCCTAATGCATTGTATACTTCATTGGCTTTAACCACCCACACTCATTATCTTGTTTATTAAATGCAATAAAGCGCTCGCTCATCTTCGCAAGCATTTGGAATAGATCCAAATCAAGCATTCGTGAACCCTCACAATAAACACAAATTTTGCGTTCCACTAAATAAATAGCCATTTTTCCTTTTATAGGATGTTCTAAAAATAAAGCATTACGAGCTCTCTCTAAATGTGCATACTTGGAATCTAGTTGCGCCTCAAGCATCGTAGCAATCTCATCGAAACGTACGCTTTCACATATATATGCAAGCTCTTTTAAGGATTTCTCGTTAGCGTCTTCACAGCCTTGCATCATTTCTAATAACTTACGCTCTCTGCCGAATATAAACGTTAAATGCTCTTCTTTTATTTTATATATGGAATAGGTTCTCACTAGAAATCCTCCTTCGCTCATTGCTTTTTCATAAGTATAGCTCATCCAAACTTTTTAATTTGTCAAACGAAGGAGGCATTCATCTTCTATTTTTGTCGAAAACTTTCTACTTTCCGTTCTATCAAATGCTTTATGGCTAATTAAGTTTTTACAATTTCAAGCTTCTTTTATAGTACTTAGAATATTCTCAGCCTCAAGACCTAGAGTAAAATCAATTTCCAGTCCGTTTTAGCAAAGCTTTCTAATAGGTAATATAAAGGTATCAACGAAAGGAGCTAAAAAATATGAGAAAATTTTTTCTACTAATAGGAGGCTTTATCGCAGGATGTGTTGCACTTGCTTTAACTGGACCACTTGCAGGTCTACTATTTTCTGGATTGTTTGTAGCACTCGGTATGCACTTTTACACTTCAAGTAAATCGACATTCGGCAAAATCTTGTGGTTTACAGTAGGTCTGATTGGTGTGCTATCAGCAATATCTAATATCCCAGCAATGGTTGGTTTAGCAGCAATCGCTGTCATCTATGTTATCTATAAAAAATGGAATGGCGAAGATGTAAAAATCCCAACAATTGAAGCTAAAGAAGAAGATCCATTTAAAAACTTTGAAAAAGAATGGTCTAACTTAACAAAATAAAAGGAGCGAATTTACATGAACTTATTTCAACGTTTTAAATATACAGTAGAGGCAGATTTACATCAGTTATTTGATAAGAAAGAACAAAAAAATCCAATTGCGATGTTGAACCAATACATTCGCGAAGCAGAAAAACAAACAGAGCAAACTGGAAAATTATTAGAGCGTCAAGGTCAGTTAAAAGAAAAACTAGAGCAGGAATTTAAACAAAATGCTGAATTACTAGCTAAACGTGAGGCTCAATTAAAATTAGCTACTACTAGCGGGGAGCAAGATTTAATCGATTTCGCTTCTGATGAAGTTACTGCATACACAGCACGTAACAATACATTACAAGCTAGTATTGAAGCAAGTACACGTGAATACTTCGAACTTGAACGCAAATTTGAAACGATGAAACACAAAATTAAAGATATGAAAGTGCGTCAATTACAGCTAATGGGTAAAGAAAACGTCACACGCGCTCACCATCAAATGGACGGTATGATTGCTAAAAACAATAAAACCAACTTTGAAGATTTAGAATCGTATATCGATAAGCTTGCTTACCAAATCGACAAAGATCATGAAGTAACATCTTTCGAGTCTCGTCTTGCCCAGCTAGAAAAAAATGTCGCAGAAGATAACACACCACTGCTAATTGAAAATAAATAAGAGTAAGGGATGCCTCAATTATTGAAGCATCCCTTTTCTTTTAAAAAACTTTTGATGATGACCTAAAAGAGATAGAGAAAATAATTTTAATAAAAAATTGTAAATAGAAAGTGTTTTAGTCCTATGATTAAGATATGTATTGATCGCTCATTTCTTTTTCATACGTATAGGTCATCACTACTCTTTAATTTGTAAAACTAAGGAAGCTTTCATCTTCTATTTTCGGTTCTATCAAATACTTTATCTTTTACCAATTTAGCTTCTTCTATAGTGCTTAGATTACTTTCAGCCTCAAGACCTAGAGTAAAATCAATTCCCAGTCCGTTTTAGCAAAGCTCTCTAATAGGTAATATAAAGGTATCAACGAAAGGAGCTAAAACATATGAGAAAATTTTTTCTATTAATCGGAGGCTTTATCGCAGGATGTGTTGCACTTGCTTTAACCGGACCGCTTGTAGGTCTACTATTTTCTGGATTGTTTGTAGCACTCGGTATGCACTTCTACACTTCGAGTAAATCGACATTCGGTAAAATTTTATGGGTTACAGTGGGTCTGATTGGAGTTCTATCAGCAATATCTAATATCCCAGCAATGATTGGTTTAGCAGCAATCGCTATCATCTATGTTATCTATAAAAAATGGAACAATGAAGATGTAAAAATCCTAACAATTGAAGCTAAAGAAGAAGATCCGTTTACAAACTTTGAAAAAGAATGGTCTAACTTAACAAAATAAAAGGAGCGAATTTACATGAACTTATTTAAACGTTTTAAATATACAATTGAGGCTGATTTACATCATGCATTTGATAAGAAGGAACAAAAAAATCCAATTGCGATGTTAAATCAATATATTCGTGAGGCAGAAAAACAAACAGAGCAAACAGGAAAATTATTAGAGCGTCAAGGTCAATTAAAGGAAAAACTAGAGCAAGAATTTAAGCAAAATGCAGATTTACTAGCTAAACGTGACGCTCAACTAAAATTAGCTACTACTAGTGGAGAGCAAGATTTAATCGATTTTGCCTCTGATGAAGTAGCTGCTTATACAGCACGTAACAATACATTACAAGCTAGTATTGAGGCAAGTACACGTGAATACTTCGAGCTTGAACGCAAATTTGAAACGATGAAACACAAAATTAAAGATATGAAAGTGCGTCAATTACAGCTTATGGGCAAAGAAAACGTCACTCGCGCTCACCATCAAATGGACAGTATGATTGCTAAAAACAATAAAACAAACTTTGAGGATTTAGAATCATACATCGATAAGCTCGCTTACCAAATCGACAAAGATCATGAAGTAACATCTTTCGAGTCTCGTCTGGCACAACTCGAAAAAAATGCTGCAGAAGATAACGCGCCACTGCTAATTGAAAACAAATAACATGTTATAATGAAAGAAATGCGCCATATTTAGAGGCGCATTCTTTCCGTTTTGAAATAGAGGGACCCATTCCCTCTCTTATACTCTTAGTAGAAAGAAGGGTGACCCTCTTGCAAAATTTCACAACTAATAAGCTCACATTTTTAGTACTATGCTTCTTTTTACTCGTTTTTGTGGAGCTTACAATCTTTAATAACGGTGGCGCCTTTTGTCTTTTGATTGGGGTAGGACTTCTTTATTTAAGTTTCTCGAAAAAAAATCGTTTCTTTAAATGGACAGGAATTTTCTTTATCTCGATTGCACTCTTTACGATGTGGAGTTTACGCTTATTTATTGTCATCATTCTCTTATATATGCTCTATCAATACTTGAAAAGAGAAAACGAAGCCAAAGTTGTTGGTTCGGAGCTTTTCGAAAAACTTCCTGCTACGAAAAACGAATTATTCGGTACAATGCCTGCACCATTAGATGCCTACAAATGGCAAGATGTTCAAATTCAGCGACTTGCAGGTGACATTACGATTGATACTACACAAACAATTTTGCCTACCGGCACAAGTATCATTACGATTCGTCAAGGCATTGGTAAGGTTCAAATTTATATCCCATATGAAATTCCATTTCGCTTACACTATACGACATTGTTTGGTGAGATAAAATGCCTAAATGTTGGACCGCAACGCATACTCAATGAAAGTGTAAATTTTTCAGATGGAAACCCTGAGGATGCAAAACGTATACTTGTGATACATGTTGCAACATGGCTTGGGGACTTGGAGGTGCTACGTAAATGATTGCCTTTATCTCAAGAATATTTACTATACTTTTTATGTTGATGAGTGCTGTATTCGGCCTTCTTGTCGCTGTTTGGGGCGAGCCAAACGAGAAAACATGGGAGCCATTATGGCAGCAGAATTATAATAATATCCCACTCGGTGGGTTTATTGTTGTCATTCTTTTTGCGCTTAGTTTACTGATTGCAAGTTGGATTAGTATGACAGCCCGCGCAAGAGAGGCTCAGGCAACCAAAATCGTGAAACAATTAGTTGAACCTGATTTTGTATTACCTAAAAAACAGCCTTTACCAAAACCTTTGAAAAAAGCTTTAGTTCAAACAAGTGAATTAATCGATACCCAACGAAAAAGCTTACAGCGCTTATCCAATGAACGTGCAGAAGCTAATGATAAAATTATTCAGGAGCGAATTATTGCTGAACGTCAACGCCTTGCTCGCGAGCTCCATGACTCTGTATCACAGCAATTATTCGCAGCTTCGATGTTGCTTTCCGCATTGACCGAAACTGATGAAAATGCTCCAAGATTAAAGCAAGTCGAAAAAGTTGTACAACAGGCACAACTTGAAATGCGCGCATTATTATTACATTTGCGTCCAGTAGCTTTGCATAATAAAACGCTGGCACAAGGTCTTGAGGAGCTCATTATTGAGCTGCAGCAGAAGGTATTTTTTCATATTGAATATGAGCTTGAGGAAATGTCGTTATCCAAAGCGGAGGAGGATCATTTATTCCGCATTGCACAGGAGGCGTTATCCAATACGCTACGCCATGCAAAAGCGAGCGAAGTTGAATTACTGCTCGTTGCCCGCGATGATTTAGCCATTTTACGTATTCAGGACAATGGCCTCGGCTTTGATGTCGAAGCTGATAAATCTACTTCTTATGGACTGCAAAACATTGCCGAGCGCGCGGTAGAGATTGGCTGTACGTACAAAATTGTATCCGTACCTGGAGAAGGTACAATTGTAGAGGTTAAAATTCCACTACAAAAGGAGGTTGAAGTGAATGATTCAAGTGTTAATAGTGGATGACCACGAGATGGTGCGTATCGGTGTTTCTGCCTATTTGTCAGCACAACAAGATATCACTGTTGTAGGAGAAGCTGAAAATGGTAAAGAGGCAGTGGAACGTGCTCTTGAGCTGCGTCCAGACATTATTTTAATGGACAATGTGATGCCCGTCATGACAGGAGCTGAAGCGACAGCTGAAATTTTAGCTGCATGGCCAGAAGCAAAAATTATGATGGTGACAAGTTTTTTAGATGATGACAAAGTCTACCCTGCATTAGAGGCTGGTGCAGTCAGCTATATTTTAAAAACGTCAAATGCGAAGCAAATCGCCGATGCCATTCGAAAAACAATGGGCGGCGAAACCGTTTTAGAGCCAGAAGTAACATCAAAAATGATGCATCGCATGCGCCACGGCTCTAGTACTCCACTGTATGAGCAGCTAACCGAGCGCGAAATGGAAGTATTATTGCTAATGGCTAAAGGCAAAGCCAATCAGGAAATCGCCGATGACTTATACATTGCTTTAAAAACCGTAAAAACACATGTCAGCAATATTTTAGCGAAGCTTGATGTTCAAGATCGCACACAAGCAGTTGTCTACGCTTTTCAAAACGGGCTTGCGAAGTAGTTTTTCTTAGGTCGTTTGGTTTATTAGCGATTTTGCTGGGGTTATCAGCGATGAAAGATTTGAAGCGGCGGGATTTCGGGTTTTAGCGGCGTTCTTCCTTTGGTTAGCGGTGCAACTCACACTTTTAGCGGCGAATTCCAACATAAGCTGGACAATTTTACAAAACTAAAGTCAGAGTTGAAGAACATTGTATAGAATTTTACACA
>NZ_JBIVCA010000006.1:0-110255 GCF_044746345.1 Lysinibacillus sp. NPDC086135
GAGTCACAGTGCCAAATGAAAAAAGCGAGGTATTCAACGATTTAATCGTTGAATACCTCGCAATGTGAAAAGATATAGACTTTTTCAGTGCCCTCATTTATGGAGTGGTCATTTTTATTATCTTTATCAAGTTTTAAGCCTTCGATCTATCAGTTAAATCTAAAGTCAATATGCTCGATCGGCCAACAGACGATACTTGTTGTACCCATAATTTTTTCTTTAGGGATGAAACCTAACTCAGGATTTCTACTATCATTACTTACACGACGATTATCACCTAATACAAAGTAATGCCCTTCAGGTACGGTAATTTCACCTAAGTCTTGTTCTAACGTAAAATCATATGTAAGTGACCCAGGATCTTTTAAATCCTTCTTGTACTGATCTAAATAAGGTTCACTGTACTTTTCTCCGTTTATGTATAATTGATCATCCTTATACTCGATTTTATCTCCTGGTAGACCAATGATACGTTTAATAATATTTTTTTCTTCATTGTCTATCATAATGTTATTAATAACGACAATGTCAAATCGATCAATTGACTTAAATTTCGGACCGATTTTATTAACAATAACACGATCGCTTTCTTCCAGTGTCGGTTCCATAGAAGCACCTTTTACGAGTACTGGCGTAAATAAAAACTGCTTGATTAAAAATGCCACCAATAAAGCGAATGCAATTGCTTTTACCCATTCAACAAACTCATTTGTCTGTTTTCCCTGAATTTCTTCTCCCAAAATTCCACCTCCTAGTATTTCTCTTAATTAATACGTAAAAAAAGGAAAATAGTTTCAATTTTCTGTTCGTAATTTTTAAAAAAACAAATACAAAGGGTATTTCTATTTACATAAGGAACATTTTTAAAGGGAGACAAGTTCGTCTCCCTCATCATTTAATATAGACAGCCTTTTCACGTCCTCGAACTCGTTCCAACACTTCTACCTCCGTCATTCTCCCAACGATCAATGTCCCAAACAACATCAACATCTTCCCAGCCGTCATGTATTTCGCCGTTAGGAAGGGTACCATTTCTTACTATAGAAATAACACATCATCCTTTTTAATAATATTTCATGTTTCTATATTATGTAATGTTATTTGTTTTGTTCATCGCCAAATATGGGGGTGTGAAAAGGATACGTCTCTTTTTTGTTTTTTGTACTTAACCTACATTCAAAAGGATTACTTTTAAGTCTGAAAGTATCTGTTGCAACTAGATCAATGATATGAATTTTTATAGCTAATAGAATTTTCCCATAAAGTTAAGGTAGCAAATCGTTAATGTAGTTAAACTAACTGATATGTTTTTTCTGGCAGAAAGGATACTGTTCATGAATAAAAAAAAAAGAGTGCAAGCTTTGAGGGGCTAATAACAAAATCGAGCTGTTATCCAGGTCATTTTTTCGTAATTAATAGGAGAAGAAAGTTGTTTTTGTTGTAAAAAAACAGCTAAGCACCTATTTGCTTAGCTGGGTTTATTTTAAAATTATGCCTTTATTCTTCCCATGACAATTGTATTATAATATTTGCCATCTGAAAGGAGTTTATCATTTTTTAAGACGCCTTCAACTTCAAAGCCAAGCTTTTTATAGAGCAAAATTGCTTTGTCATTTGTCTCTACAACATTCAAGGCCATTTTTTTTATGTCATTCGTGTCAGCCCACTCAATTGATGCTTTTAGGAAGTTTTTTCCTATCCCATAACGCCAAAATTCCTTTAAAACACCTACACCAAACTCTACTTTATGAGCAAATCTTTTTAATGGAGACCCCTCACATCTAGAAAATCCGACAATGCGATTATCAACTACTGCTACTAAGCACAAATTCCTTGGACTTACCGTGTCTTCCTTTATGATTTTTTCAAATCCTGTCGTATCGATAAAGCCTTCCCCTTGTTCTCTATCGAAGTTTTCCGTCTCTCCATCAAGTTGTAGCCTCAGATCTGATAATGCTTGAGCATCTTCTATATTGGCAGATCTAATTGTATAATGAAGTTCATTTATAGTAAATTCTTGGCTGTTTATGCGCATTATTGAAACCTCTTTTACTTAGTTTTAAAGATAGTACTTAGCTTAATGTTCACGAATCGATTGTGCCAAACGGACTCGTGGTGCTTTATAATTTGCTGTGCGTTTAATACGTGACTATCTAGGGTGGTATGTGCACCTTCAACTAAAATATTATGATGGTATCCATGACTATAGGCATTTCGGATAGTCGTATCAAGACAAAATTCTGTTTGAGCACCCGCGAAAATAAGCTGCTCAATTTGTTGTTCCTGTAAGTATTGCGCTAATTCTGTTTGATAGAATGCATCCCACGTTGTTTTTTGAATTACTTTATCATCTGGTTGTCGTAGAAGTCCGTGATATAGATCCCAGCCTGGTTTGCCAAACGCAAAATCGTCATCTTTATTTGAATCCGTATGCTGGATAAAAATAATTGGAACTTCGCTGTGCCGTGCCCAAGTTATTAACATATTAATGTTTTCTATTACTTTTTCGTAATCAAATAAGTAGTTTTCACTATCCAAAAAAAATGCTTCCTGCATATCCACTATCATTAATGCCTGCTTCATATAGTTCTCCTTTTGGAATCTGACTTTAATTCTCTTATTGTACAAAAAATTTTTTTCCATTTAAAGAGAATTATGAAAAGAGAGAGATTTCCATTTTAGATGAACTTGTTCAGGTGGGTGACTGATGAGCCACTTGAGGAGACACGATGTTGGTATGAAGGGGTTATCACAGGACGTGATGTTTTCCTCTACCCTTGGGTTGCAAGTACTAATGTGTCAGCAAGTTTTATATTCTCCTTTAAATAATTTGGTATAGAAGAATTATCGAGTATTTGTTCAGTTGTCATCCACACGACACTGTCAACTTCATCAGAACTCTTTGCAAAGGCTTCTCCGAGCTGATGATGACAAAGAAATACGATGTCAACTACACTAATACCTGCATCTGTCAAAAAGGAGGAACTATTAACATACCTTAGATTTGAAACCTCCACCCCAACTTCTTCGGCAATTTCCCTTATAAGTGTTCTTTCTAAAATATTTGTTGAGAACCCTTCCTTTTCGACCTTCCCACCAACAAGAGACAATACTCCCCCTGCATGTTCCTCTTTTTCACTACGTTTTATTAACAGCCATTTTTTATTTTTGTATATTGCAGCTTCAACATTAACGATAAACATATTATCGCCTCCTAAAAAAGTATATTATATGTATTTTCTGCATCAGAAGAGTCTTCTCCTTTTTCGATTTTTTTACCGTAAGTATTTTTCTGCATGGTAGGAGTCGTTGTAAAAACGAACGTTATCAAAAACGATTAAACGGCTTAAGCCCATTAGTTTAAAGGGATTAAGCCGCTCAAAATATTTTTTACTATTTCCTCCGTCACCTGGCAAGAAGAAGAAGTTCAAATGTTTTATTTCATTAATTCTTCAACAAAATCAACTGGTACATATGTTTTTGTTGGTTCTAATAAAGCTGGTGCTACTTTAAAATAACGAAGTGCTTTATTATAGCCATATTCTTTTTGATCGCGTGTAATTGTATAAGATAATGCGCCTTTAGAAATAATTGCACCATTTCCTGTTGATTCTACTTTAAAGCCCAACTCTTCGGCAATTAAACGTAGTGGTACCATTTTAGTACCTTCGACCTCATAAAAGTCTTTATTAATAATTTCTTGTACTGCAGCTTTAGATGGATCCACTTCACCTGGCTCTTGTGCAATCGTATCTAAAACGACAACTTTTGAAGGTGGTGTTTGTGCTGGGATACTCATTGTTGCAATTGTATAGAACACTAGTAAATGTTGTTCTGCTAAATCCTCTGCCTTTACTTTTTTACCAGACAGGCTAAGTAATTCCGTTTCTTTACCAACATTTAGTTTTAACGTATTATCAGTATTCACTAATTCTTTATTGAAAAAGTCTACTTCTACAGTTCCCATTTCTTTTGTTTCAACAATAATTACCTCTGGGTTATATTGTGGTGGATAAATCATCAGCATTGGCTTATTTGCATACGTGTATGCCGTTACTTTATCACCTTTTTGTAGTTTAACTTCTTTACCAGTATTATCGAAAACTAGTGTATCGTCATTTACGACAAAAACATTCGTATTCTCTTCCTCTTTTACAGTGTAATATGTTGAATCGTCACGTTTTTCAACATTCTCAATTGTTCCAGCTATTTTAATAAAAATAGGTTGAACTTGTGGATTTTGCTCATTATTATCAGTAGCGTTCGTCACAACCGCTTCTCCTTCGTTTGCTGATGCAGTTGGAGCTACTACAGCGCCCCCGATTAATAATGCTGACATGGCAAATGGTACAACTTTCGTCATTTTCATAAAAAAGCATCTCCTTCATTTCACGAATTCATAGTAGTAGTCGGCTATGAAAGAAAAAGGTTACAACATTGCCAACATTTATTCCATTCCGCTAAAAAAGCTGTGATTCTTTTACGGTAAAGAATCACAGCTTTCTCTTATGCTGGTTGGATGAGTATTTTTTCGGTTCGCGAGTATTTCCTTGCTTCGCGCAGGTTATTGCGTTTAATCGTATTAATTTAAAACATAAATTGAAGTAGATTTAATATACGCTGTAAAAAATAGTTACGCTCATTTTGTTTTTTCCTTATTTTCAAAGCCATATCTGGGAGATCGGTAATGACGCCATTGACATTTTTCCGAATAAAATCGTGTAATGACTGATCTTTATTTAATGTCCAGACAAACAGTTTAATTTTTTGTTGCTTCATCTCTGAAATCAGCTGATCTGTTACCCATGCTTCCTCAAGTGATATAAAATCAACTGTTTCATCCATCGGCCCGATGTTTAATGCATAGACAATCCCTACACGTAAATTCGGCGCCAATTTTTTTAACTGTGACATCATTTGTGGGTCTGATGATTGCACATAATACGTATCGAGCACCTTATAAGCTTTTAGTTTTTCAACTAACTTGGGCAATACATCTTCTGTTTCTTTACCATGAACTTTCAATTCAATCAGTAAGGAAACATTTAAAGCTTTTGCTATTTCAATAAAATCATCTAAAGATGAAATTTTGTCAT
Source organism: Lysinibacillus sp. NPDC086135 (assembly GCF_044746345.1). Taxonomy (NCBI): domain Bacteria; kingdom Bacillati; phylum Bacillota; class Bacilli; order Caryophanales; family Bacillaceae; genus Lysinibacillus; species Lysinibacillus sp. NPDC086135. The sequence continues at coordinate 5,097 of NZ_JBIVCA010000006.1, forward strand.
TAAAACCATTGGCATGAATCGTTAACGTCTTTAATTCACCGAGTGTCATATTAGATATAACACCATTTTTACCTGTAAGTCTTCTTAATGTTCGATCATGAAATACAACGAATTGTCCATCTACCGTTTGCTGAATATCGGCCTCGATTAAGTCTGCACCTGCACTTGCTGCGCTGACAAGGCCACTGATTGTATTTTCCACATTACCCTCTGTGTAGCCACGATGAGCAATAATTTTTGTATCTGGTGCATAAACACTTTTCTCTAACGAAATAATATTCATCACACTTAATGCGATAAAAACAAACAAAACGATAAATAACAATGGCTTATAGCGCCTTCTTCGAAATTTCGGTGTAAACCTTGTCTTGCTTAAAGGGGTGTAATAAGTAAAAGCCACCATTACTTGTGAAATCATTGCTTGCAGTATACTAAATAACACGACGAAAACCATTTCTAAAAAAGCAATAGTAATCCCCGCTGTGACAAGTGCTGTACTCGGTATCAAACGCTCCAACATATATAATGGCAATGTACTTATAAGTGTAATTCCAAGCATCACAAGTAAAAGAACTGTTACTAGTATAGCTAATAATCCAAGAAGTTTTAACAAGTCCTGCTTTGAAAAACGCCAGCTGTGTATGAATGAACGAAGTAGTGATATTTTGGGCTGGATTGTAAAGATCGGCAAAGCCAATATACTACGTATGCCCACTATTACTAAAACAATTACCATAGCGGCATAAAGTAAACGGCCCGAACGACTACTCATTATTTCATCTGTCAAAAAGTGCGGAATGGTCATTGCTTGTGTTAACGTTAGTGGAAATATAAATGAAGCTAATGGCAATAAAAGTGCAATATAAATAAATAAAAAAATGACTTGAATACTAAAAAAAGAAAGTACCTTACGATTGAGCTGTTGCCATATGTGTAGATATCGATATTGAATTCCTCGTTGTTGATAAAAAGCCATTAAAAAAAGAAAGCCCATTTCATAATAAATAAATAGAAAAATAAGCACAATCAAAAGAATAAACATCGAAATGACAAAGGGATGCACCATAAAACTTTGAATATTTTGCTCCGTAATATGTGTGTAGCCCGTTACTCGCAGCATTAGCTTAAATACGATAGCCGTCATAGGAACAATTAATAAAAACTGAAATAACTTAATCAGCGCGAAAACCTGTATATAATCGATGCGATACATATAAATATTGTAGACAGCTTGTCGCATTACTTGTCCCTCTTTATGCATTTACTCACCTCAGTCATACCTATCGTATCCCCTATCTTAAGCATCTTTCCGATTTTTATAAGCTCTTCCTATATGATATGTAAAGCCATTTATTTCTAATTATTTTCTGCTCTTGAAATACAATTTTTCCATATAATATGCAAGGAAAAATGATAAGATTTCTGTATTTTTAGTGTCTATAAATATTTTCTTGAAACTTTTTTGTATGTAACTCGGTAAATAATAGAATCGATACAAAATAAGGGGGCTAATAATTATGAGACAAACAATGTTTCATCTTGGTGATATTATTAGTACAACCGTACTTTTTGTCATTTTCCTAGCGATATTTTTCGTGATGATTAATACGATTAAAAGAATGAAATCTACTGCTCCTTTGCCTCCACAAGAAACACTTCAGCAACAAGTAGATAATTTAACAATACGAGTGACAATACTTGAGCAACAAGTGGAAAATTTATCAGAAAGACGCTAGCTCCTAAAGAATGAAAAAACGCTGTAAAGTTTATTCTTCACAGCGTTTTTCATGTTCTTATAAAATTATTATGTCAATGAATTAAGATGTTATAAAAGACTCTTTGGCAAAACACGGGTTGATTTCCGTTACGACTGGGCGCTTTTATCATAAACGATACGGCCATCAACAACCGTATAGGCGACTTTTACTTGTGGAATATTTTCGATAGCTATTGTAAAAAGATCTTCTTCTAAAACAGTGAAGTCTGCTGTATAGCCCTTTTCAATCTTACCTCGAGCATGGTCTTGAGCTATTATTTGTGCAGCTCCTATCGTATAAAGTCGTACTGCCTCGAAGCGTGAAATTTTCTCTTCTGGAGCGTAGCCATTATGCGATTCCCCAAAATTCCGCCTTGTTACTGCAGCATATATACCATATAATGGATTTGGCACTTCAATCGGGGCATCACTGCCGCCTGCAACAACTAATCCACGATCTAGTAGCGATTTTAATGGGTGTAAGCCTTTTGCTCGTTCCTCCCCTAGCCTAGCTAGTTCTGCCTCATACTCTCCCTGCACAAATTGAGGCTGCATATCCACTGCGATAGGCAACGCAGCGAGTTTTTCTAAAATCCCTTCATCGACTAAGCTACAATGAATAACACGATCTAATTGACCTTCACGAGGCGGATGGGCAGCAAATACTTTTAAAATTGTTTCAATGGCTAAATCGCCAATGGCATGCACTGCCACTGTTTGTCCATGTTGACGTGCAAGTTGAACATATTCCACTAGTTGTTCTGTTGTATGTACAAGCATACCGCAATTGCCTGGTTCATCACAGTACGGTTCACGAAGAGCAGCAGTACGTCCTCCAAAGGCACCATCGATAAAGATCTTCATGGCACCAAACTCTAAATACGGAGAAGATACTTCTTCCATCTTAGCAACTTCCTCAAATACCGTGTGGTGTTGTAATAAATGAACTTTAAAGGATCGCTTTGCCTCGATAATCTTTCGAAAAGCATGTATTGGTTGAAGCGGTGGCCCGTAATAGCTTAAATCCTCAGAATGACCACCCACTAAACCATATGATTGCAGCGATATTACCGCCTTTTCGAGAGCATCCTCAATATACTCAGACGTAATATGAGGCATATGGTTGACAATCATATACAATGCTGCATCTTTTAAAACCCCTGTTAGCTGTCCATCCACCTTATCAATGAACCCACCTTCTGGAGATCGTGTGTCCTTAGTTATTCCCGCAAATGCCAGCGCCTTGGAATTAGCCAAAATTAAATGATGACAGCTGCGCTTAATGATTAAATGTGCTTCCCCTAAGGCATCAAGCTCCGCTAATGTTGGGAAAATAGGATCTATAAATTGTGTCTCATTAAGCCCTATCGCGATTACCCATTCATTTGCGGGAACTTCTAACATCCGCTCATGAATAATTGCCAGTAGCTCGTCCTTACTTCTGACGTTCGATACATCAATATGCTTTAATTTCTCCCCGTAGCCAATAATATGTAAATGACTATCGACAAAGCCTGGATACATCACATTCCCTTGTAAATGTTGAATAGAAGTAGCATGTGGCGACAAGCTATCTACCGAGCCTGTCGCCACAATTTTTCCTTCTTTTACAAGGACTGCTTCAACTGTTTCGCCAACTTGCGCCATCGTGTAAATTTTTCCACCAGTCCATAACGTTGCCAAAACAATCCCTCCTATCCAATACGGAATCGGCTTTAATTTCTTTCAGCGAGTGTTTGGACCCCACTGAAAGAAATTAAATGTGCTCGCTCTAAGCGACGACGTACTATTACACCAAACCATGCTGCTAGAACAGCTTTCACAATACCTACGACGATAAATGGTGCCGCTCCACCCATAAAAGCAGCTGTCCAAGTTAAATCTCCGACAATTTTTAACCAAGTCGTTCCAAACGCCAATGTCACAACCATTCCAATGATGTTCGCGACAATTGCATGGAAAATAGTCAGTCCAAATGTATCTAAGTATAAGCCCATTATAATTGCCATAACAAGGAATCCAACAATATAGCCACCTGTAGGACCAACTAAAATAACTAATCCCCCTGACATACCACTAAATACCGGAAGACTAGCTGCACCAAGTAAAATATAAAGCAGTACTGATAGCGTACCAACTCTTGTCCCTAAAATCGTTACGACTAAGCCTACTGCTAATGTTTGTCCTGTAATTGGAATAAGTGGTAGCGGAATCGTTACTTGTGCAAGAACAGCAATAATCGCTGCACCAAATGCCGCTAACACAAAATTATATGTACTACTCTTTTTCAAACTAAATTGCCTCCCTTTGTACGTTAACTCATGTTGTAAATAAGTTAACACAAAGATATAGCAAATAAAAACTGTTGTCAATCTATTTTGAAAAATAGCTAAAAAAAGAAATTGCTATAGTGAACTAGCAATTTCTCTTCACAAATTACCAAAGCGGATCGTTGGTAGGATCATTTTCTTGCAAATCAAAGACATATGGTGCTAATTGACGATAATAAATAAGAACTCCAACTATAAAGAAAATAATCCCAATCGTAATATTATTAAAAACAAAATGTATAAAAGAAATAAAAGGAACCGGAAATGCTAAAATGCCACCTATTTGCATAGATTTTTTTGTACGATATTGTTTTTTCCCACAATAAGGACATTCGAGTTGTCCATTTTTCCGGTACATTTTTCGTGATTGCTTCTCTGACCAAGTTTCCCCACACTCAATGCACACCGGTAGGCCATATCCTTTCTTAATTAGCACAAGTTTAACGATAGAGGAAACACCTACCAGAAAGCTAAAAAGCAAAATACCTTTTACGAAATCGTTTTGTAAAAATGTCAATATACTCCATGTATCCGCTTCTTGCTGTAAGCTAGCTGCCTGATGACTTCCTGAATTTTTTTTGTGTGATAATAAATAACTAAAACCAATGACAAAAATCGTAAACGTTGCTAGTACCACACGATATTGCCATGGACTACTTCTTCTTTGTTTCGTTTTATTATAAGCTTTTTGGGCTATTGCTTGTTTTTTTTCATCTGTAAGCTTTACATCCCGAAGTTCATTTAGCACATCTTCTTTAAATTGATTCATGGCGTAACACCTCCCAATCATAATCACCGATTGCTGTTGCAAGTTGCTTTCTCGCACGTTGTAATCTTGTACGTATTGTTGCTTCTGGACAACATACGAGCTGTGCAATTTCCACTGTCGTCATATCCTCAAAATAATAGAGAATTAGTACTTCCCTATATGTAACAGATAATGTAAACAAAGCTTCTACTAGCTCTCGTTTTGTAGACTTAGCAAGAAATTCCTTTTCAGGCGTGACTGCTGTCGTACGCCCTGTTATTTTTTCAAAGAGTGTCAGTCGTTTACTTTTCCAGCTACGCAAATAATCATGGCTTCGATTGACCGTCATTTTTACTAAATATGTACGTAATGATGATTCTTGACGAAATTGCTCCTGCTTTTGATAAAAGGCGATAAACACATCCTGCACAATGTCCTCAGCTGTTGCTTCATTTTTCACATATAAATAAGCAACCTTTAGTAAGTAATCACCGTGCTCTGCAATAATTTTTTCGATATCCATTTGTTGTCCCACCTTCTTTCTAAACTACTGACGGATGCCACTTCATTTCCGATTCATTTTTTTAAAAAAATTTTTTAAAAGAAAAGAATCTGCCAAACTCCAACGACTGTTCGTTGAAATGAAGCAGATCCTTTATGATTAAATCTTTAGCGGATGTTTAGATACCCGCTAAAAGAAGTTAAAAATATTTCGCTGAATAGAACGCTTACATTTTAAAATTCGCCAGTACCATGATCGGACCTGTTTATATACTATTTCCCACATCACTATAATGATTAAAGAACGTAATTTGGTTACGGCCATTGCGCTTGGACGTATACAGTGCTGTGTCCGCATTATGGATCAGCTCTTCGACCGCGGTAATTTGGCCTTGTTTATTTGTACTTACACCAATACTAAATTCTAAATGGACAGTCTCATCATTAATTATTAAAGACAGAGAATTTAATGTTTGATAAAGATTTTCCGTCATCGTTTGAACAGATTCACCTTCCTGTAATTTACAAAGTACAATAAACTCATCTCCACCAAAACGAGCTACTATCGATTCAAATGCTTGAAAATAGTCCTTTAATGTAGTTGCAATAATCGTTAAAGCATCATCACCAAACAAATGACCATTTGTATCATTGATTTCTTTAAAATGATCTAAGTCAATCATCATTAATGCTAATTGCTGATTATCTACTGAAGCTTTCTCCACCATTTTCTCTGCATTCTGATCAAAATAGCGTCGATTATAAATATTCGTTAATGGATCAATGTAAGAAGTTTTTTCAAAATGTTTTTTCTGGTCATCGTACTCCATCTCAAATAATAAATGAGTATAATTTTCCCTTTGAATTTCTAATAAAACGTCAATATATTCCTTTTGTATCGAGCACAATACAAGTTTATTACCTTGCTTTTCTATTAGCTTCACCAAAGAATTGTAGATCGTTTGAAGCATAGATAAATCATTATTTTTTAAGGCATAGTGCTTCGACTTTTGGTACAAATCAATGGCCTCGCAAATGCGTCCCTGTTTTTCACAAAGTAAAGCATAGGCATTCATAACCTCCAATTGTAGCTTAGAATAAGGTGGTTTCTGTATCGTCACTAACAACTCTTGCAATAATTCAGCTGCTTCATCAAATTCCTCCAAACTAATTTGCGCAACAGCTAAGTTTATTTTTGAATACATAATCCCTGAATATGGATTTTCATGCTTGGTCTCAAAATAATTGGCATAGTATAAGCTCTTTAATGCAAAATCCTTTGCTTCTTGATAGTTCCCTGAAGAGTTTTCTAAGTCGCTCAAATTATTATAAATTTTCCCTATACTATCTATATGTTGAATACGCTCAGCAATCTTTAGTCCCTTAATCATAAACTCTTTAGACTTCTTTATATGGCCAAACGTTCCCCAATAAATAGCTACAATAATATAATGATGAATTAAATCAATCTCATCGCCATAGTGAAAGGTTAATTCGCGATACTTCTCAAGTACACTAATGGAAACTTGCAAATCACCTGTTTGGAAATAGCTTGCACAGCTAAAGCGTAATAACAGGATTGCTTTTTTATACATACCAAGCTCAATAGCACTTTCAATTGCGGCACTACTTAATTCTATATATTCTATAAAGCGATTTGCATCATACAATTCATTTAGTGTAATCCATAGTTCTTCAAACTCCTGTGTATTCATACCGCCCCTCCTTATATTAACCCCTACTTCTTTAATACTATCTTTATGTGCATAATATTACAATTCCTCAGACTCATTTATTTGTAAATTAATGAGTAAATTTAACCTTAAAATACCATACAGTAATTCATTTATCCCAAAAAGATAATATATACCCCTATAAAAACGATTCTTTTTATACTTTGAATATTTATGATAGTACAAAAACTATAATTTCCCAACATAGAAAAAACAAGCCCCTTCTTTAAAGAGACTTGGCAGGTTGCTGCTGTAAGACGCGCTTTTTGACACACTCTTTGCTCTCTTCCATATCCCCAGCTACTTGCTACTTTCACCAATTCCTTTTGCCATTCATTCATGTCCAAAGCACCTCCCATTCCTCTTGCTGTAAATGAGACTTTAAGGCTTCTCTCGCCCTTTTTAGCCTTGTTTTCGCTATGTTTTCTACAATACTTAGAATTTGTGCTATGTCGGCAATCTTCATTTCTTCATTATAGTAAAGGATGTTAGACTCTCTATATGTTAATGGAAGCTTTAAAATAGCATTGTGCAAAAGGCTTTTATCAAATTTTCGCAGCATGATTATGAAGAACGTGGACAGCTACGTGCTTATTTATCAAGGTTAACGGTAATAAAAGCAAGGCAAGGATTATTTATTTCATAAAAATTCGAATATTCATATTGACCTTGGAGCATACTCCAATGTTAGGATAAAATTAGGAGGTGCTCACATGCTTATCAAACAATTTGCAACTAAGTATAATTTATCTACTGATACCGTACGTTACTATGAAAAAGAAGGATTACTACATCCACATAAACAGGACAATGGCTATCGAGTGTATGATGTCACTTGTGAACATACTATAAAATTTATTTTAGTATTAAGACAGCTCGGCTTTACATTACAAGAAATTAAACAGCTGCTGACACTAGAGCAAAAGCCAACTTCAAATGCCTGCAATCAACAAACAGTACAACTATTCTCAACAAAGATCACCAACATTGAACAGCAGTTATTTTTTTATCAGCAGGCACTTCAATCCTTACAGCTCACTCAAACATTAATGGCTGAAGGAAAATACGCAGAAAATAAGTTGGTCATCGGCTCACTTATCGAGGATATGTATAATAAATTACAGGAAGGAAATGTTCATTATGAAAATACGTAAAATTATCGCATTAGAATATTTAATAGCATTTTTAGTAAGTGTATTTTTCTACTGGTATTTTGAATTTTCGTTCCTATATTTTTTCCTGCTTTTATTCCTACCAGATATAACGATGTTAGGCTACATCGTAAACACTAAAATTGGCGCGTTATTTTACAATATTGGCCATAGTTTAGTCGTGCCTGCTATTCTCTTGACTATAGGCTTTATCACAGTATCGACCCCGCTGCTAATGGCTACTATCATTTGGCTTGCTCATATATTTTTAGATCGTATGCTAGGCTATGGTTTAAAATATGATGATGCCTTTACTAAAACTCATTTACAACAAATAGCTTAAGTTAGAAGCTGCGATTATATCGATAGGTTGGATGGTTTTATCAGCGATGTTTTGAGTTTTATCAGCGATGGTCGCGGTTCTATCAGCTATGTTCGAGTCAAGTCCTTAATATTGTGTAAAATTCTATACAAAGTTTTTCAACCCCGATTTTAGTTTTCCTAATTTTTACAGCTTGCGTTGGAATTCGCCGCTAAAACTTTGAGTTTCGCCGCCAACCACGCAAAGAACGCCGCTAAACCATAGAGTTTCGCTGCTAAAAAGCTTTTTCGCGGTTCTATCAGCGATGTTCACGGTTCTATCAGTGATTCTTGCACTTTTATCAGCGATGTTCGCGGTTCTATCAGCGATTCTTGCACTTTTATCAGCGATGTTCGCGGTTCTATCAGCGATGAACGTTTTTATCACCAAGTCTGTTCACTTTATCAGCGTTGATGTTTCCCCTTACAAAAACCAATTTTTCGGAGGGATATTAGAAATTTGCGTGTTAATGGCATATGGATCTTGGGGTATACAAACTGGGAAAGGCATGTTCTTCAAGCTTTTACTTGGCATTGGAGCACCTGCTTTTTTCGTAGTTAGTTGGAGTATGTTTGGTTCACCCAAAGCAACATTTCCATTGAATGGGATTTGGCATTTTATGTTTGAATTTACGATCTTCTCTTTAGCCGTTATAGCTCTGTATGCAACTGGACGAACACAATTAGCTATACAAATAATCATCAATCAGATTTTATTGTCCGTATTTTCATCAACGCTAAAAAACCCACGTTTTTTAAAGTGGATTTTTTAGAAGGTATGTGTATATCGTTGTAAGGTTAGCTTTAATACCGTTTACTCCCTTCCACTCCTTATACTCCTTAGGTAGTTCAAATTCAGCAATAAAATCTTCTCGTGACAATTTTCGTTGAAGAGCTTCTTTTGCACGTTGAGTCATGAAAGATAAATACTCAATTAATGTATCGCATAAAGTCAAATCAGCAATATTACCATGACCAGGTACAAGTATATTTATATCGATTTGTTTAACTCGCTTTAATATCTTTAAAAATTCTTCAGGATTATGGATCGGTACATGTAAGTTTTCAGTCGCTAAATCACCCATAAAAGCTATTTTTTCTTTAGGTAGGTACATAAATGTATCACTCGGTGAATGTCCACCACCTAAACAGTATAATTCCACAGTTCTATCGGATCCGGTGATAGTTAATTTTTCTTCAAACAACAAGGATGGTAGTACAATTTGTAATTGAGATAGGTCATCTAACACTTTCGACATTTCTTGATATTGATTGATTAAGCTCGCTTTTATAATGTTGTCTTCTGTTGAATCGATTTGATTTTTTAGCTGATGCAGGTATTGATTCATGTCCTGCTTTTCCTTCTCATAGTCTTCAATCATGTTCTTTTCTTTGCACAATTTCTCCGTTACATATGTAGAAATAATCGTTGTATCTGAAAATACTTGATTTCCAAAAACGTGATCCCCGTGATAATGACTATTAATCAAATACTTTACTTTCTTACCCGTTAAACTTTCAGCTTGGCGCCTTAACTCATCCCCCGCTGAAGGAGTACTTAGCGAATCAAAAACTAGAAGCTCGTCACCTAAATCAATTATTCCTGCATTACTCCAAGCATCCTGACCTTGCTTAGCAATAGCAGCAAACACACCGTCACATAAAGTACGCAAAGTAAAATATTTTGTTTCTACAATCCCCTGTTCCATTTATAACTCCCCCTTTTTACATATTATAGATTCATTCTTAATGATAAATTTTCGTGAAAATTAAGTTGTTTAATTTATTATCAAGAAAAGCCATAAAAAATAAAGGGTGATATATATTAGTTATCAATAATATGTATCACCCTTTTACTACTTGTCAACAATAGCTCCATTTAATGGAATAACGAAAAACTTTATTAATTTTTAACTGAAACCCTTTTCATTAATCGCTTTAATTTATTCTCTGTATCCGTTTCCTCTACTGGTGTATAGACACTGCACCGTAAATCCATCTCACCTTGAACCTGAAGAGAAGTTAAATTAAACAACATTTTGCCTGCTTTAGCATGTCTGAATTCAATTATCATTTCTGGAGCCTTACTTACTTGACTTTCTTGCCACAAATCCTGAAATTCTGAATGTGAATAACTCATTTCATTAATAAATTGGTTGTACCATTCATCGCCTAAATAGTGTCCATAATAGGTACGGAAAATGGCAAGAAAACCTTTCGCAAAATGCTCCCAATTGACGGCCAATGCTTTTAATTCTTTTCTAGTGAACACTAAACGAATCAAATTTCTTTGATCTTTTGGTATTTGTTCAAAATCTAAAAAAACATGAGCAGCTGCCGGATTCCAGCCCACTATATGGCAATGTCGATCTGTAATAATAGTTGGACAATATGTTAATTCAGTTAGTATACGCTTTAAAGAAGGGCTAAGCTCTGATTGATTATTTTTTTGATTTGTAATTTCTGATTTTGTCCCTAATGCCAGGTCATATAAGTAGTCCCTTTCATCATTATTTAATTGTAGAGCTGTAGAAATACAATCAAGTACGATTGAAGAAACTTTTATATCTCTTCCTTGCTCTAGCCATGTATACCAAGTGGTACTTACACCTGCTAATTGTGCAACTTCTTCTCTTCGTAATCCTGGGGTCCTTCTCCGAGTTCCGGCAGGTAAACCAACAGTTTCTGGCTTGATTTGAGCACGTTTAACTTTTAAGAAAGTCGACAAAGCTTCAAGCCTTGTTTTATCATTCATTTTTAAAACTCCCCATCTTATCAATTTATTCTATTAGTAATTATACCAGGATAAACTGTTACTTGTAATAGGATAAAAGAGATGTAAAATACAAGTAAATCATTTATTTGGAGGTATGAAAATTGGAAAGAGTTGTGATTACAGGTATGGGGATAGTGTCTCCTTTAGGAAACAACATCCAAACATTTTGGAACAATTTGATTAACGGGGAATCTGGTATATCCACTATCGATACGTTTGATGTTACTAATCATAAGACAAAAATTGCAGGAATCGTCCAAGGATTTGATGCAGCTGAAGTTTTAGGAATGAACGAAGCTAAACGTTTAGATCGTTTTTCTCAATTTGCTTTGGCCGCAGCCGAACAAGCTTGGGTAGATTCTAAGTTAGACCTCGATCGTATAGATGTAGAGAGGTTAGGCGTATATGTAGGCTCAGGTATTGGAGGAATTGAAACCTTGATTGAAAATATTGATGTGCTTCGACAGAAAGGGCCTAGAAGAGTTAGCCCGACCCTAGTACCTGCTATGATTTCTAATGCTGCTGCAGCACAAATTAGTATCAAATGGAACGCAATGGGACCTTCTATGTCGCCCGTTTCCGCTTGTGCAATTGGAAATACAGCTATTGGTGAAGCCTTTAGACTCATTCGTTCTGGAGAAGTTGACGTTGTGTTCGCAGGTGGAACAGAGGCAGCTATAACAGACTTATCAATAGCTAGCTTTGGTAATGCTACAGCATTATCAAGAAGAAACGATGACCCCACTCAAGCTAGTCGTCCATTTGATGATAAACGAGATGGATTTGTCATGTCAGAAGGAGCTGGAATTCTAATCTTAGAATCTTTATCTCATGCTTTACGTAGAGAGGCAAAGATTTATGTAGAAGTCATTGGATACGGTGCAAGTTCAGACGCACACCATATCGTAGCTACTCATCCGGAAGGTAAAGGTGCCTACCTTGCAATGAAATCAGCTTTAAAAAATGCAAATTTATCGCCTGAAGAAATTGATGTTATTAGTGCCCATGCAACAAGTACAAAAGTGGGAGACATCTCCGAAACGAAGGCTATTAAGCAACTGTTTGGTAAACAAGCTTATCAGATTCCAGTAACAGCTAATAAATCTATGCTCGGTCATATGTTAGGGGCAGCAGGCGGGGTTGAAGCAATTGCTTTAGCGATGAGTTTAAAGGAAGGTATAATTCCTCCAACAATTAACTTAGGAAATCCTGATCCTTTATGTGATCTCGATTATGTACCATCTATCGCTCGCAAAGTGAAGATAAATACAGGTCTGTCAAACTCATTCGGTTTCGGAGGTCATAATGCGGCAATTATTTTCAAGAAATACGAGTGAATAAATTTTCTCTAGTAAATCTAACCGTTTCTTAAGGAAATGGTTAGATTTATTCCGTTCAATGGCCCTTTTGTTGAACAAGTAGGAAACGGAGTACCCTTAGGTTTTCGCATGAAGATTTTGAATCGCATCCGTCCACATATGCGGACTAATGCTTTTTTTAGACTTCAATATTAAATAACTTTATTGTCATTACACAATCAAGAGAAAAAGAAAATCCACTCTTTTTCAAAGTGGATTTTCTCATTATATTAAATAAGTCGCTTAATCTTCGTTTCATATAACGCAACAATTAGTAAGCTACCAAGTATAGGGGTTAAAGAACTAAAACTAAAATAAAAACCTTCATCATTGTATTGTCCTAAGAAATGAAATTGTAGCCATGGAACGCCATATGTTTCACCTACACCGTATAAAAAAACTGTGCTAAATAAAAACAATGCGAGACATTTTATAAATTCATTTCTTTTCATACCCATTCACCTCACTTAACGATGGTCATTTGTTTTGTATAGGCTACAAGATCTTCAATTGTTCGCTTAGAGTCTACAGTAAACATGCTATATTGATAGCCGTTTTCCTGCCAGCTAATCGAATGGAATTTATTCTCGTCCATTACAGTACCTTTTTGACCTCGAATGTCCATTTCTTTTTCACCTTTAATAGGCTCTACCTTCTTAGCATTACTATTTGCTTTAAAAACTGTTACTGAAATATCTTGCTGACCATTCTTCGCATAACTAAAGGTATACTCTGAACGATCTTCTATCCCTTTATCTAATGAAATATCCTCCAAAGTTAGTCCGTTTCCTTCTGGCACCATTAAAAATTCGCCAAGCTGTTCTTTCACTATATCCAGTGTCACTGACTCAGATTCAGGTACACTTATTTCTTCCACTTTTGCATCCTTTGGAATATCAAGTGTAAATTGTGCATCATCAATTTTTGCCTTTTCATCCATTTTCGTATACTCTGTTGTCATTTTATTTCCAGCACTATTTGTTATTGTTTTTAACGTTACCCATGTTTTTTTATCGACCCATACTTCTATATCGCCTATTAAAGTATCATCTTTTTTAGCTTTCGCTACAACTTTATACGTATCTCTTCCAGCAATCTTCTCCTCTCCTGCCATTTTCACATCATGTGTATCCTTTACTGCGTTAAATAGTAATTCTAACTGGTCTCTTTGTGATGGGATTTCATCTACCCCACCTTTACTAATATCTATTTTATGAACAGTGTTTTTCACAACATCATACATAATTACCTGTGAGCCATTGTTGACTGTGATGCTATGATCACCATTTTCAGCTGTTGTCTCAATACGTCGTTTACCATCTTTAGTCCACTCTTTGACTTGAATTTTTCCACCAGCCTCGCCCATATCCATCGTGTATTCACCGTAATAAGCAAGTGGTTCCTTCGTTTCCTGTAATGCATGATCAATAATTTCCTGTGGTGAATATGCCCCCTCTGTATTACAACCTACTAAGCTAAATGTTAGTGCGGCAACTAAACCTGCTGCACGTAATGATTTTTTCCAATTCATTATGAATTCTCTCCTTTAAATGGTGGCAGCCAGCAAAGTACAGCTGTTCCAAAGCCTTCTTTCGATACAAGCTCTACTGTCCCACCGTGTTTTTCTATTATTTGTTTTGCTATATTTAATCCTAGTCCAGTGCCGCGCTCCCCTGCCTTTGTCCGTGCTGTATCTGCTTGGTACATGGGCTCGAATAGCTTCTCAATATCCTCTTTTTTGACACTTTGCCCGCTATTTTGCACAATGATATACATACCATGCTGCTTATTCAGTGCTGGCGATACAAAATCAAAGCACCCTATAGGACATTGTCCAGCATTCACGGCTGCTAAACCTATCGTTGTCCCTACTGCTCCATAACGCCAAGCATTACTCATTAAATTGTCGATCACCCGTTGAAGCTGCTTCGGATGCACTGCATACATACCGGCTATGTCACAAGTAACTTCAAGCCTAAATCCTTGATCTTTGCATAGCTGCTCATAATCAGACAGTGCCATTTCAAAAAACTCGGCACCATCAACTGCAACAAGTTCTAAATGATAGCTTGTCGATTGCAGTAAAGTGTACATTAGTAAATCCTCTAACATATGCTTCATCGTTTCAGACTTTGTTAAAATAATCTGTCGGTACTCGTCTTGCTGTTCTTCTGTTAACGCCTTGCTTTGTAAAGACTCAGCATATGCTTGAATAGCTGTAAGAGGTGTTTTTAAATCATGGGAAATACTTGCAATCATTAACTCCTTCTGGTGTTGTTCAGTTTTCAAGTGAGCACGCGCTGTTTCAATTTCGTCCTGCATGGCAAGAAAGGTTTGAGCAAGTTCCCCAATTTCATCTTTTCTTGCCACTAAATTTGACTCCACATGCTCTCCCTTTGCAAAAGTACGCATTTGCCGCATCAGTTCATGTAACGGGCGATTTAATTTACGGTTAAGTAGCATCATAACTGCAAAATAAATAAGGAGAAATAATACAATAGAGCTAGCTATTACAAGCCAAGAACGTCTTTCTACGCCTTTTACCCAGTCCTTCCTAACTAATTGAATCTCATAAACCCCAAGCAATTCTCCATCTTGATAAACAGGTTCTTTATAAGTAAAGGCATTGTAATTTTGCTTTAGCTCATATAAACCTTTAAAAACTCTATCTTTAGAATCAAACACCAGTTTCAATGGATCAGAGGAATACAAACGTAAGCCTGATTTCGAGTAAAGTGTAATTGAGAGCTGATCATTCGTTAGTGCTTCAATATCTTTTATATCTGCATTTTTTGTATAATACAGGGGATTTTCCAGAACAGATTTCACCTGATTGAGCTCTGTTAATTTTTCGAAATACTCACCAACGTTTTTATCTTGATAATAGGCATTAATCCATACATAAAGGCTATAAGCACCTGTTATCGGTAAAACCATCACGATGAAGAAAGTGATGAGTAACCATGTTTTAATTTTCATAGTAGCTCACCGATAAAGCGATAACCCTTGCCCCATACTGTTTGTATATAATACGGTGATTTCACTGGATCTTTTAGCTTTTCCCGTAGTGCCTTTATATGTACTGTTACTGTATGTGTTTCATCTACGCTCGCCTGTTGCCAAATATGTTGATAGAGCTCTTCTTTTGAAAAGGTTTGGCTTGGATTTTTCGCAAGTAGTTTTAACAGAGCAAATTCCTTCTGTGTTAAGGCAAGCTCTTGATCATTAAGGCGCGCTGATTCCTTTTGCCAATCAATTTTTAAACCGTGTGCAAAGGATGTTACATCTTCAGCTATTTCTTTTTTCGTATAACGTTTCCAGCGACGTAAGTGTGAGGCTACACGTGCCTTTAACTCCTCTAAACTAAATGGTTTCGCTATATAGTCGTCAGCGCCCTGCAAGCCCTCAACCTTATCTGCCTCTTCCTTACGCGCACTCATCATTAAAATAGGAACATCACTTTCCCAACGAATATTTTGGCAAACGGTAAGACCATCCATCTCAGGTAACATCCAATCGACTAACACTAAATCGAACGTATCCGCTTGAAAATCAGTTAATCCTTCAAGTCCTGTTGTTGCCCAAGTAATTTGGTAACCCTCTTGCTCAAGCGTATCCTTCACAATACGCCCTATCGCCGTATCATCCTCAATCAGTAATAGCTTTTCTCTCATCTGTTTTCCTCCTGAACTAACCTTACTATGTAAAAAGACATTTTTTTTGAACTTTATACTTTCTTTATAATTATCATAGATTTGGTTATCCGTCACTTCTCAATTTTTTTGTTAGTAAGGGTTGGTTTCTTTTGTATCCGTCGAGCTGGGCTGGCTATCCGTCGCTCTGTTCGGGCCTTCCGTCGCTTCGCCTTTTCTTTCCGTCACTCTGCTCGAGCCTTCCGTCGCCTGCTTTCCAATCCTTCGTTCTGTTCGGCCTTTCCGTCGATTCGCCTTTTCTATCATTCGTTCTACCCAAAATGCGCCTCAATCCTTATCTACAACAACTTCAAAAACTCCATTTCGAAAAAGATTGTTCGAAATGGAGTTACTCTTTTAGATAAGTATGAAATTTTTTGTAAAAAAGTTTGATCATTATAATAATCCTTTTTCTGGAATAAGCAATTCACTTATTGATATTAATATAACAGTTAGATTTCCTTTATTAAACAATAGATTTTTTTTCAACATCTACTATTTGGCTGCCACTGAACAACTCGAGAATGCTGTTTTTTTCAACTTTCGTTTTGAATACTGATTGTCCGTCTCCGCTTTGAACTATCACTTTCGCATCCCCTAATGGCTGCGCTATCGAAACGATACGACTATTAACCTTTAAAACGATCATAGATCTATATGTATTTTTTATTCAAAATAACTGATTTTGTTCATTTCATTTTAGGACATTCTAAAAGTGGCTTGGTGATGGTTGGTGGTACCAAGTAAATAAATGTGACAAAATGGGCAATATTTGTAATTTATTTAAATAAATACAATTTTCGACAACATTTTCATTTTTGTTGTGTTATGGTTGTATTGTTCTATTAAATGCAACTTATTAATAGAGAAAACAAATGTAAAGGGAGAGTTAATTATGTTAAAATCAAAAATTTCAAAAATGGTAGGATCACTTGCTTTATCAGGAGCTATACTTATTCCTGCAGTATCAGCGAATGCATGGACTGAGTATGTTTATGTCAAGGACTTATATCCGGATGCAGTTGATTATGTATTTGTAAATAATGGGGCAAATGACAAGTATGTACTAGTACAAGAAAGAGGATATGATGGTAGAATTTACGAAACAAAGGTAAAATGCGATAAAATGGTTGGTAGTAAGTGTCATGTAGCAGTTGAAAGATAGGGCATTTAGTATTTATTGGAATAATAAAAAAGGCGCATTGACTCATTAACGAGTTGTGCGCTTTTTTTGTTTCTTAGGGAGTGAAACCTAGTTGTTTAGTTAGTATCAGGAATTATACAAACATCATTTTAAGTCAGAGATTTATTATTTGATATATCCAGCCAATGTATTCTTTATACAAACTCTTCCAGAAGATTTTACATTTACTGCAATTCTACCTGCATATAGTACTGCACTTTTTTAATTTTTCTTCCTCTTTTTGATACCGGATCGCTCAGCTCAATCAATGGAAAGAGCAGTACGTCGACTTCATACTAAATTACCAAAAGGCACTATAAAAGCAGCCCCAACAGACCGAGGTAAAGAATTTAGCTGATATAAAATGACTATTATGCCGACAAACAAGCGTCCTATAGGCTAACCTGAATCTCTAGCCAGTAACACAGATGGCACTCTATACATTATTTATATGGATAAGGTGTATTACATTTAATTTGAACTTGGTTTATTAAATCTTAATTAAACACTATATCCCATTTCCGCAAAATAAAAAGAGAATCTTTTAACAGATTCCCTTAGTTATTCTACTCAATCATCGCTGGTAGAGCGAAATTTTATTTACGATAATATATTAATCTTGCTGTTGTATAAAGTTTGTCATCATTCACAGAGATCAAAGCAGTATAATCATTCTTTTCCCATCTCGAATATAAATGGCTATATTTTGTATAGGTAAATCGGTAATCATTACCGAATTCCGCTACCCCTTGCCTATGTAGTCGGTCATGTAAAGAAGACATTTGATCCCATGTGTGATAACTATTTTGTTCGGGAAGGAAATCATAGCTAATCATCTCTATTTGCCCACCAGTAAAAAAGTATGTCAACTGTGCTGAAAAGCCATATTTTGTCGTTCCGTAGACTAAATAAGTATCTCTACCATCCTGAAGTTTTTGTATAAGCTTTGATTTTTCATTTTTCTCTACATCACGAATAGTCAATTTAAAGTTAATATTATTGAAAGGCACAACAGGCTTCTTTGTGGATAAAAATGCATCTACTACGTATCCTTTGATATTACCAGCAGTCACATAGGACCAACCTACTAATGTAGAATGTACAGTTACCTGTGTACCATTACTTAATGAACCTACTGATGCTCCCGATTGACTGGCAATATTTCGAACGATAACCCCACTACCTGTATTAACGTACTTTGTCGTTGTTTTAGTCTGCCCAATAAAATCGGACTTAACATAACCTACTACATTGCCATATTGCACAAATGACCAACCATTGCCTACTGATCCATAGTCTTCAACAATCATATTATACTTTAATGTAGCTAATGTTGGTGCTGAAGGAGATGGCTTAGATTTCACAACGAGACCACTTTTAGAATTTGCAATTTTAATCGTCGAAGGTGGAACACTTAAAAAAGAGGAAGAAACATATCCCTTTACATCACCTGTTTGAATGTGAGACCAACCATCTGAGGAAGAAAACTCTATCACAAATTCATCCTTAGCTAGATTACCAATGGAACCGGATGCATCATTTGGCGACTCTCTCACAACCAAGTTCGTACCACTTACAACCTTCACTGTTCGATAATCAGCCGCATCTGCTACTTGGTACTGAATGCTAAATAGCATCATGAGTACAAAAACTGCAACAAACCATTTCTTTAGTATATTCAATCAATTTACCTCCTTTTACAACTCTACAATTCTACCATTTATCCTATTGATTGTATATATTTTCATATTTTTTATTACTAAACGTGTAAATATCCATAAAACATTTTTAACATATATATAAACCAAAGAATATTTCGATAGAAAACAAATTATAAATTAATTTATCAAAATTGTTCTCATCACATCTAAAAAAGCTCAGAAAACCTATTATTTATAGGCTTTCCAAGCTCAACTAAACTTTTTTTCTTACAGACCCTCTCATCTCACAAATCTAAACGATAGATGTCGTATTATCTCTAAATTACACAATTATTATTTTAAAATATTTTGCTTCGCATTAAAAATTATTATACTAATAGGAGATATGTCGTACATATATTGTAAACAAAAGCATTTTAACTTAAAATCTATCAAAATAAGGGGATATATGAGAATAAGGACTAACCTATGCTTTAAATACAAATAATAAGCTAAAACAAAGTAACAACAAAATTCAAAAAAATTTAGAAAAACTCTCTTCTGGCTTTCAGATTAATCGTGCAAGTGATGATGCGGTATTGCTATTTCCCTTGATCGAGGTTGTGGCAAATAACTTTATACTACTGCCCCATTATTTTTAGAAAAGCTTTCTTTACCGAATTGTATAAGGAATTAGCTTTAAATTGTTTTGATAAATAATTAGAATTTACCCTTCAGAGTACAAAAATAGTTTTTTAGTGTCATTTACACTTATAAACTATTTTTGAAATTATATTGTATATGACTATTTTATATACTTAGAACGAACAATAGTCCTTTTATATGGCTCACCCTGTAACGTTTCACCCGAAATATTTAAAGTTATATTATATACACCAGACTCTTTATTATCTGGAAAATTCACCATAAAGTTTTGTTCATTAACCTTCTGCAATTGTAGTGAAGAAGCAATGTCTTTACCTGTTGGATCTAGTACTTTTACATCGAAAGTAAGTTTTTGTAATTGTTGATTCGCTTGCACTGTAATGATATTATTCGTTTCTAATGCCACTGTCGGAATGCTCACCTTAATCAAAGATGGACCCCCGTGTTGAACTGCCAGTAAATACGCATTATCTCCTGCCTGTGTGCTTATATTTATCTTCCATTCTCCCTTCTCAGAAATAATGTCAGTAAATATATGAGGTACTACGCCATTAAAGAAGGAGGCTTCCTCCAATGATTCGATTGTCTGGTTGGTATATTTTTTCCCTGAAGGAGCTACCAACTCTATTTTATCACTAGTTGATCCAGTCCACAGTTTAACATTATCGAGTGCAGTATCCACATAGAAAGAATGTGTCACATCATTTGACGATTGCAACTTTCCTCCATAAAAATAATGAGACGCATCCAACTCTTGAAAGGTATCAGATTGAGAAAAGTATTCTTTGTTTGCAATGATACGATCAGTAGAAGCAGACTGTAGATACTGTTCCAATCTAGAAAATACCGCAGATCCCATGCGAATACGGTCATGGTCAAGTGAGGCATCGGTAAATAAATGTGTTCCGTAAGATAATTTAGTGCTTGCCTCTTTGACTAATCCATCATTTGGATCGGAAAGATATAGCCCACCCATCCAGAGTGCAGATAGAAATGGTCCTGTATTAGTGCCAGCAATTGTATAATAGTTGTTCTTACTTACGTTGGGGTGATTGTCTATTAGTGAGCGAAAGTGTTCCATTTCCCCAACTTGAAGTGAAAAAGTTCCATCATCTTTTTGACCGAGTAATGTAGCTAGCCAACCTGCCCACCAGCTATATGCAAGATCAGCTAACTCTGATCCATAATGAGGGGAACCTAAAGTAAACACCCTACCCACGTACGAGTGAGCATTATTAAGAACTAATGCTGCTTGGGTATCGGGCCCACCCTTGCTATGGGCGACTATATTTAATTTTTCTCCGTGAAAATGTTGACTGATTTCTTTTAACATAGAGGCTAATAATTTTCCATTAGCGTATTGACTATAAGAACCGTTACCTGCCGCATCGTATAATTGAACAAATACAGTTTGATACCCTGCTTCATAAGCTTTTGTATACATGTCATTAAGACCGTAATATTCTGTATTACCATACCAACTTGTAGCGTTACCATTTTTCCCTTGAACGAAAACAATAGGTGGCTTATTCGGATCAATATTAGGTGGAGTTTCCCCTAGAAACCACTCTCCAGGAGTAAAGCTTTCGCCTGGTAGCTTCAATCCATAAGGTTCAACCTGGTTTGAGGCAAAAACATCTGGAGTAGAAAAAAGAATAATTGTGACCATTACAAATAACGAAACTATTTTTTTCAAATTGTTTTCCTCCTAATCATTATAAATGAAGTTCATAAAGCTGTAGAAAAGCAATTCAGATTCCATAATTCAAAAAAACACTTGATTACTACATTATCGTAACGGATTCCTTTGCGAGACATATCTTGTGTAACCAAGTACTTTTAAGGTGTATCGGTATTGTCTCATTTGTTAGTGCCATCCTTGATCACTTGAGAGATAATCAGCTATATGCAAAGTCTACAAAAATAGGTTTTGATTAATAGGTATTAATGATAATGTCTTCAAAGATGTATTTCCATACAGAGACAAACTACCCCCACCTTCCATCTATATCAACATTCTACAAAAAGGAAATGATTTCCTTCTAATTTAGACAAAAAAATAGCATAGAGCGAAACGACCAAAATTCAGCACCATATTGTTCATATAAACGAGTCCAAGTTCTTTATTCTGGTTTATTAACCCCTTCTTCTTGAGCAATATGATGGATACTTTCTTGTCCATTTATATAATGTAGAATGATTTTTATTTTTTCATCTGAAGTAAATTTGATCATAAAAACAACCCGTAAAAGTTAGATTTTGTGTCTGACTTTTACGGGTCACTTCAGCATAGCAAGGGGTTTTCAAAAGATACAACAAAAAAACTTCACCATTTAGGTAACGTTTTAATATTCAGGTTTTAAAGTCCATCCCATTTATCTATTATTTCATTTAGAACATTTCTTAATACAAACTCGGTGCAAACATAGTTACTCAATCGTTGCAGGTGGCTTAGCTATAATGTCATACACTACGCGCTTAACATTTACTATCGGTGCAGAGATTTTCTCTAGTACATCCCATGGGATACATGACCAGTCAGAAGTTATACCGTCAATAGATAATACAGTACAGATACTTACTAAATTTAACATTGATTAATTTCAACCATTAAATTAGTAGCATGAAAAATTTATAATAACAATAATATAACTACTATTAATTTAATTGTGAGAGTTTAAAAATTCCAACTGTTGTTTTGCAATTTCTCTAGAAAGCTTTGCTAACATATAGTTTTTATCATCAGTTATTTTGGGGTATATCGCATTGTATAAATCTTCTTCATTTAAAAATATTGACTCAAAAGTATTCATTAATGAATATAAATAAACTTTGTTATAAATATGACTTTTTCTAATTAGGGATTTCACATAGTTTTTATGATATTTATTATATAAATCAACAATCCTAAAAACTTCAAGATTGCCTTTAATCTTCAACTTCTTCATCTCGTCTTCAGTATTAATTTCAATATCAATTTTAAATTCCGTGCTATTCCCTATAAACATTTCATAGTAATCTATTTCACTATATTCATTAATCAACTTCGAGCTTTTTTTCACACTTGTTACGTCAATTTTAAAACGCATGTTTTCTACTATATTTCGTTCATATGGAGAATAATTTTTACCTAAATGAAATAATTTAGTTGATTTTAAATCTGAATTGCACACTTTACAACTAGGGACTAAATTATAAATCGATATTGCTAAAAAAGGGTAAGTTGCCTTATCAAAAAAATGGTCTAGAGTAGCGCGAGTCTTTCTCCCTTTTTCATTGTAAAGAAAAAGGAATTGTGAATTACAATAAGGACAAATCGATACACCTAGTTCCTTTAGGAAAATATATGCATTCCAATTCTTCGAACTATAAAAGTATTCATACTCATTAACAAAAACCTCTTTAAGTTGTTTAATTAACTTCCTTTCTTTCGCTCCTTGATATATATTTCTGCCTCTTACTTTTGACTTTTCCTTTAAATCAGTATTTCTAAAGTCTTTCATTATTGCTTCATATCTGTTAATAATACTATCCAAAGATTCTAAATCACCCGAAATGATACTACTCAGATTATCAAATATAAATTTAAATACATTCTTAATATCTGGAACTACCTCGTTATCAACTAAAAAATTTAGTTTCTTGTATAATCTATCATCATCTTGTGCATTTTCTCCAAATATCCAATCTTTATGCTGCTTCACAATTGAAGGTGTAATAGACAATTCAATCATTTTCCGACCTCATTTGTTTTAAGACCTTAATTTCATTTTCCAAACCCTTAATTCTTTCATCAATTTCACTGTGAATGCCTAATTCAATTTTACTTTTAAAGATTTCTGTTAGGTTATTTCTAACCAAAGGTTCACCTATGTTATCAATGAATATTTTAAATCTTTCTTTATTCTTCACAATGTTTTTAGGTGAAGACTCTATCAATTCTCTTGTAACTTTATTTATTTTATTTTATTTTTCCCAAATCTACCAACTAACCCATTTTTCAAAAAGAAGGAGTTCGCAAATAACTCTAATATATTCGCACCAAGTGTTCTTGAACTACCTTCCAGTTGAAAACCATTATTTTCATCTCCGCCCATAAATAAAACATTAGAGTTTGGGAAGTCTGAAAGCACTAACGGTGAATGTGTTGTAATTATTATCTGAACGTCTTCTTCAAAAATCTTATTTATAAACTCTAAAAAGTAATAAAGCCAGTCCTTTTGCCATTGTGGGTGGAAATATAAATCCCCTTCATCAATTAGAAGTAAAATGCTATCTAAATCAGAACTTTTATTCTTTATTTTTTTATAAGTATCATATATTCTGCCAAACAAACTTAAAATACTGTATTCCCCACTACTTAATTGAGTCCACGAAAAATTTAAAATGTTATTATTTATATATATTTCCTCATATAGATTTATAAATGGCTTAATAATACTTGTTGTTTTTATATACATATTATCAATATTTTCTACGGAATTTTCTAAATCCCCATTTAAAAATAAAATATCAAGTTTAATAATCTTTTTAATAAATCTTTTGGCTTTATTAGAGATGTCTGTAATTTTATTTATAATACTTTTTGTCAAAGCATAGCATTCTTCAACATCTTCATCAGCAGTAACCTCGAAAATATATGCCTGAATGATAACGGGTAAGAAACTAAAAATGTCATCTTCTTCGTACTCAACTTCCAAATAGAACATTTTTAGTACATCATCTAACATTTCAAATACTGTACCATCATAAATCTCAGGTATAGGTGGAATATATGTATTGTAAGATTTTCTAAAAACATCTAATTCCTTATCTAAGACATAAATATATTGTCTTAGTACTTTAACTATAAATTCTCGTTTAACTTCCGTAATACTTTTCAACTCTTGTTCTGATAAAAAACCAAAATACCATTGAAATATCTTTTTATCAAAGTTAAAAGTAGAATCATCTAAAAGATCCTCATATTCATAATCTTCATTCTCGATAATCTTTAATTTTATATACTCTGGCTTTTTAAGAATGCCCATTATTTCTAACTCATCAATAAAGTCATAAATAAAATATATTTGTTTATTAAACTCTAAATTTAGAAATTCAACAATATTATTTCCATTTGAGCCTAACAGAAAATTAGTAGATATGTCGGAAAACTTTTTAGGAAAATTTTCGATTGTACTAATTTTCTTTAAGTATCTAACATCAAAAACATTCGAAAAGAAAATTACATTTGGGAATGTACCACTGTAATTATTATCAAAATAAATCACATAATTGCCAGCTAAATATTCTTTGTTAATTATATTTATCTTCTCAACATCTTTATAAATATTTTGAACAATGATCTTAGTTCCCTTGTAATCAAAGGCAACAAAGTAATTAACATTTTTTAAATTTTTATTAAACAAATCTGTTATAAAATCCAATACTGTAGACTTTCCTACACCGTTTTCACCTACTATAGCACTTACACTTACATTTTGTTTTGAATAAAAAAAACCTTCTATATATGAATCACTTTTCTCGACAATCCACATATCATCAATAATATTAAATGCGTAAAAATATTCACTTCCAAAGTTAGCCTGAAAATCTTCTAATTGTTTATACTTATTAAACCAAATAAAGTCTAATCTCACGTTTACCCTCCCTCAGTATTGTAAAGTTATATATATTATTATAATGGAAGATTTTAAGTATTGATCTATACCTTCCAACCATTTAAAAAATTTTTTCAAATTTTAACTAACTTTTTCAGTTGGAAAGTCGTCCAATAATTAGTAACTAAACCATTTAAATAAAAGGAGAAATTAATGATGAAAAAAACAACTAAAAAATCTTGGATGATTGTATCAGCACTAACAATAGGAATGGCTGTCTTCACACCACATCAAGCTGAGGCAGCATCAGCAAAAACAACAAACGAAATAACTGTTAAAGCTGAGCAACAAATTAAAGGAACAATTAAAGGCGTTTACGGAGATAGCATCACAATTAAAGGGAAAGACGGCAAAAACTATTATATTGGAATGCAGAAATTTTCAGATGAGCAATTAGAAAAAATGAACTTAGTAGAAGGTCAAGAAATCTCTGTAGAAGGTAGCTTAGTACAAGATTATTCAGACTTCTATACGTTTGACGTATATAAAAAAAGCTTACCTAAAGAAATAACAAAAGAAGACCTAGCAAAATTAGAAAAGTTGTTTAATCAAACGAAGAAGTTAGAAAAAGAAGAGAAATATGATGAAATGGATAAAATTAATCTTGAAATGGATAAAATCACAAAGCCTTATATTTTAGCTAGCTGGGTACCTGCATCCTTTGAAGAGTTCATTGAAGCGTATGGATTTAGTGAAAAAAATATAGTTATTAAAGAAAATGTTCAAAAACAATTGAAAGGTATCTATCAACAGTGGGTAAAACTAGAGAAATCTGGTAAAGAGGAAAAAGCACAAGAAAAATTTGATGAATTCCAGAAGGTTCTTCTACCTTACTTAGATGCTCTAAATCCACCGTTAACATTTGAAGAATACATCTCAGATTTGGAATTAGATATTCCGGCTGAAGCCATGCCAAAACTAAAAGCTTTATACAATGATGCTAAAAAAGCTGATAAAGATAAAAATGATCAATTATCTGAAAAGCTATGGGGTGAATTTGATGAAATGATTACTCCTTATTTTAAGCCACTTAGCTTTGAAGATTACTTGTCTGACTTTGATTTCGAAATCAAGGCAAATGATCAAAAACAATTAAAAAAGCTTTATGAAGAAGCAACAGCTCTTGCTAAAACAGGTGACGATGAAAAAGCTAATGAAAAATGGGTTGCTATCGATAAAATTTTAGATCCATATTATAAAGCAAATAAAGAAATTCTTATTTCAGCATCTAAAGTAACGATAAACGGTAAAGTTTATCTTCCAAAGCAATAATAAATATATTTCGGGGTTATCCAAACAGTCATTAACAATGATTTAGGGATTAACCCCTTTCTTATTTCCTTATAGATCAGTACAGTACGCTTTGGCCACTACAGATGATGATTTAGTCACTTTCCTATTCAAACAGCCTTACTATACGCCCTACAAATACGGTAATTTCGTGTTCCCTTATTTGAATTTTCTCCGAGTGAACTCGATTGCAATAAGCTGTAACTCTTCATCTTTCATAAAAATCCCATAATTCTCTCTTCTCTTATTTAAATCTTAAATATGATATATTATTACAAAATCTAAATTACTCAATATATCCAATGTTATTACTATATCCCACTTTTTTCGAAGATATTTGAGCTGATGGAGGAAATATTTTGAAAAACTTATCGATTAAAAAGAAAGTTCTAACGCTTATTACGTCCGCTGTTATATTTTTGCTATTTATTTCTGGTGGCGGTTTTTATTACACGAACGATATGGCAAAAAAATCTAGTGAAATGTACGACGAATCACTTTTGCCAATTCAATATATCGGTCAAGCTCGAACTGATATTCGTGCGATGGATTCTTTCGTTTTAGAACTCATGATTACTACGGAAGCAAATGATAATGCTGAGCTAAAGACAATGATCTCCGAGAGAGCTGAAAGTGTTAAAGACTCAATCATGAAATTTGAAACCATTTACAAAGGAGATGAAGATGAACAAAAAATGTTAAAATCTCTTAAATCCAATGTTGATAGTTATTTTAGCACTATGGCAGATGTTATTGATTTGGCTAGTCAGAACCGAAACGCAGAAGCCTATTCTATTTACACCACAATTTTAGATGATTTTGCTGAGAATATGGCAAGTGATGCACGCGATCTTATGACTCAAGGTTCTGAAGATGCCAATCAACTGAATGAAGAAAATAAACAAAGTCTATTCACTACTATGCTTATTGCTTCCATTCTCTCTGTTGTGGCCATTATTTTCTTTATTACATTGGCAACATGGATTGCACGCTTAATTGTGAATCCAGTTAAAGAGTTACAGGCAAATATGTTAAAGGCAGGCAACGGTGATTTGACTGTCCAAGGTACATATTCATCCAAAGATGAAATCGGTCAATTAACACAATCATTTAACACGATGATTAATAATATTCGTAATACAGTAATAAAAGTGACTGAAACTGCTAATCATGTAGCCTCAGCATCTGAAGAGTTAAATGTTAATGCAGCAGAAACTACAAAAGCAACAGAGATGGTTGCAAATACGATGGAAACTATCGCTCATGGATCAGTAGAGCAACTGAATAGTGTTTCCAACACAGTCAATACCGTTAATGAGCTTTCGACAGGTGTTCAACAAGTGGCTGGAAATGCTCAAGCTGTAAGCGAACTTTCTGGAGATTCTTTATCCCTAGTGATAAATGGTATGAATGCTGCAAATCAAATGAATCAACAAATGATAGACATCACAGAACAAGTAAAAGGCTTATCCGACGTTGTCGACTTGTTAGGAAAACGTTCTAATGAAATCGGTCAAATTATTGATTCGATTACAGCAATTGCTGAACAAACAAATCTCCTTGCCCTGAACGCCGCAATTGAAGCCGCACGTGCTGGCGAGCATGGGAAGGGCTTTGCCGTCGTTGCAGATGAGGTTAGAAAATTAGCAGAACAGTCTGCTGTTTCTTCAAACCAAATTGAAGTGTTGATTTCAGAGACACAGAAAGATACTCAAATGGCTGTTGAATCAATGAAGTTAGTAACAGCGGGAGTTAATGAAGGAATTAAAACAACAGAAAATACACGTACTACTTTCGCTTCAATTCAAGGTGCCATTCAAAGTGTTACGATGCAGGTAGAAGAAGTATCTGCAGCAGTCGAACAAATGGCAGCAGGCGCCGAAGAAATTGTCGGCAGTATGAATACGATCCACTCCATAACTAAATCTAACGCAGCAGGCACAGAGAGTATTTCTGCTACGACTGAAGAACAAACGGCATCAATGGAGGAAATTTCATCATCTGCTTATGCACTTGCAAACTTGGCAGAGGAGTTAAGGGAATTGGCAGCTCAATTCCGTGTATAATCTCATAAACGGAGACAGCACCACTCTTAACATTTAAGTGTAACTTTGTACATTTTTTAAGGAATAAACTTCAGTCATATAAAAAGAAGCGGCAAGATTATTTTTTGATCTAAACCGCTTCTTCTATTATATTAAGCCAGTCCTATATACCAATTAAATAAATCGTTAAATTTTGAATCACTCTCTAATTCTGGATACCTATCTAAGTAAAAGATATAAGCTTTTAAGTATGAAGGAATAGCTTTCTCAATTACTACATTTATTGGTAAATCTAATAATCATTATTTAAATACCTTTTTTCTTCTCCATTTTTATTTAGAAATTTATTTAATGCATTTTCACAAACTTTCCAAAGTGGTTCCTCTATAACCTTTCTCTCAATGAAAGAACCTTTATAAATCTTGAGATAAACGAACCATATCCCTGCACTGAATACCATTCTCAAAAATTTCTTCTGGGTAATGCTTAACAAAAAAGTCCATATCAACACCAATTATTCTAAAACCGCATTTTTGATAAAGAGCCAATTGCCCAATGCTTGAATTTCCAGTTCCAATTTCTATTGTTTTGTATCCTTTTGTCTTAACTACCTTAATTGCATCCATTACCAACTGTTTCCCTATACCTCTACCATGTTGTTCCTCTACGACTGCAACATTCACCAGCTCCACTGTTTCTGGTCTTGTTGGAAGTAATACATAAACTCCAATAATTTGCTGTTCGATTTCAGCTACAAAACATTCGCCTCTATTGACATATTCCTCAATAATTTCTCTTGAAGGGTCAGCCAATAGCAACAATTCCATTGGAAGTTTTTCATCTTTATTAAGTTTCCTAATATCCATTTTAATCTCCTTTTTTAACCTCTTACTTCTTTGATAATATATCATTGTTTCTTAAACTAATCTGTCCGTTAGTGAAAAAGCGATTTCTCTAATTGAACAATCGCACCCCATTAGTTCAATTAGAACTATTTATATTTTTATCTTTCTAATACTATACAATATTGTTCTTTATATTTTCCATGGTTCCAATTGTACATTTGTACTAAATGATTTAGAGATAATTCTTCATAATAACATATATCCGGTATATTTAATTCATTATCGTCATGACCAATCCATACTTTCCATAGTTCTAATATCTGTCCTTCTCTAATATTCTCTTTATTTTAAGAACCTTTTTTCTTTCCTAGACTCTCTAGTAACATAAAAAAAATCCCTATTATCTGAACATAATAGAAGTTAGGGTTAATTCCCAAAGGTGCAAATACCCCTAACATAATCAATACTAATCCAAAACTTGAAGTTATCTCTCCTATTACGTTTTTATTAAACTTCTCTATACCAATGAATACACTGATAAAGATTAAAAATACTCCAAGCAAATAACATATCAAGAAAAATATAAAGGAAAAATCCACAATAAAAATACTCAAAAAACTTATGATTACGCCTAAAGAAACAAATTTAGTTCTTTTAGATAAACTATTTATAAATTTTCTTTCTCCTTTGAACAAATCCCCCCACCTCACTATATATTTTACTATAAAAATCCACTTAAATTGTTAAACTATTCTACTCCTTTAGTTCAATAAAAAAAAGAGCTGCATATGCAACTCAATGATCTTCAAGTAAAGCACCCCAAGTAACCTAATCGATTGCATAAAAAAATAAAATGAAGGTTGTTTTATTCCCCCTCTTAATCACTTTAATTATATGAGAGCTAGAAATCGTGGATAACCTTAATCAACGACATCTACTGGTCTCACATCTCAAATAACTTTTAGGAGGAAATAATTATGGCTTCATGTTCTCAATCTGATTTAACTGCTGTGACAATCCCAAATGTTTTACCATCTTTAAACTTATACGGTAAAACAAGTAATAATCAACGTTTTTTCTTGTCTGATAATCCAGAAACTATTAATAGCTCTGTTCCATTCACTAATGGTTACGCAACGCTTTGGGCAGATACTGCATCTGGATTACCGAGTGTAACTTATCGAATGTTTGTTTGGCATCTAAATAACACAGGTGCGACTATCAAGTTCGGTATTACCATTGGTAATGGTTCAAGTGACAGTACTTATAAAGTCTCTGGTGTTAAAGACTGTATCGATACTATTACCGGTTTTGTAGCTCATGGGAAATGTGCCGCAAAAGCTTTACTCGGAAATACATTAACGCCTAGTTCTCCGGTTGATAGTTCCATTGCAGCAGGGAAAGTTGGATTAGTTAAAGAATGGAAAGTACCAAATGGTTATTTGGTGGGTGGAATTATTGAGTTTACGTTATCGTCTAGTTCTCCAATGTCTTATAAAGTCAGAACAGTAGCTGCTAAAAGTACTACTGCCGATCTTCGTAGTAATCAAAATGCTGTTGTGTCACCAGTTGGGACTCATCCGCGTGGTTCTTGGAACTTTTCCAATATCGACGGCTTTGGTACTTCAGGTGGCGATGCTGCTCTATATACTGTCGGAGACGGCAATAAAAGTTTCTCCATAAATAATGGAAGTAATGACAACTTAATGACTAAAGACACTAGCTATATGCCTGGCGATGCTGTAGCAACTAATAAGGGGCATTATGGTGTTATTTACAAGGCGAATATCACTTTCAAAAATCCAACTCAAGCCGATAAGACATTAAAGGTATATTTGACAGGTCGTGGAGGTTCATACGGCGGCGCTGTACGTTGGAACAATGGTCCAACTTACGGTGTTCCTACACTGTCTTCCAATACCCAAGGTGTTCGGATTGCTACATTTACTGTACCTAAAGGAACTAGTGTTACACATTCAGTCTATACTTCTACAGCTGGCTCGCTTAACACCCCAGCGGCGATACTGATTACAGAGTAATTTAAAGAATTTCTCGTTAAATAAGGAACCCTGTAGCTTATCGTAAATTCTCCGATGAGCTACAGGGTTCTCTACATATCATAATAAAATATTCATTCAGAAACATCTTGCAACGTAAAACTAGGGAAAACGGTAAAACTGCTAAAATTGGGTATCACTAATTATTTGAGCTTTATCTATAAGGATAAAACCTGAAAGAATCTCTCCCCATCCCCACATTAAGTTACTTCCCTTCGTCCTAAAGATTTTTCCTTAGAATATTTAACCTCAAACCTTAACAATGTATTGCCTTATTTCATATATGTAATTTTTTCCTTCGTCAACTAAACTGCACCGTTCAGCTAGGCTTCGCCATATGCTTTATACAGCCGTTCGCTGTTCCATTCGAGATAGCCGTAAAAAGAAAACAACAGTTGAAACTATTGCCCGAAACAAACGATTACGAGCCTTCTACGATTTAAAACGTGAGGAAGGAAAGCCGTATAAAGTAGCCCATTATTGCTTGTGCTAATAAGCTTTTACACTGGATTTATGCGATGTTAAAAACGAAAGCAGCATTCCAGGAAACTATTTAATAACAGCATTTTCAAATAAAATAAAAACCTTCCACACTGAATGAGGAGGGTTATTTGTCTTGCGCATTTTTAGTATAACATGAAGTGTTTTTGGATTATCAATGTTTTTCTTGACATTCTATTAGCTGGTTTAGTTTAAGTGTATTCATTCACAAATAGTTATTTCAATATATCTCTTTCTAAAGAGACTGATTCTAAATTAAAATTAAAGAGTATCATTCTTTATATGAATGATACTCCTCTAAAAACCGTTCTTACTTATGATACGGTTCACCGTTGTGTATCTAAATGATTTTTTTATATTGAGATAGTCGTCTTTATTAAGAACATTAATGAGTAGCAGTTTAGTTTAATTACTGCTATTTCTTTCATAATTCCATATCTGATAATCAAGTAATCGTGGGGTAATATTCGAATACTGTTTTATAAGTATTTTAGTAGTTTCCTCTAATAAACTTTGCGCTTCTTCAATCTTAACCTTTCTCTGAAGCGCTTTTTCTAAAAATCGTACTATCATTCTATCAGGTTTTATCCACTGGTCATCTCCAGCTAACATGTAAAAATAAACAAGTGAAATACCACTTTTTTGACCTGGTATGGCTCTAATTTCTTTTTCAAATTCTTCATTACCGTATATTTTTTTTACATCTTGTAAATAGTTTACTCCATGCTTAATTAAGACTTTACAGAATAAATAAACTGCTTCTGCTTTTAATATGCCGTTTGTTGGGGAGGTTCTTTGCTTATTCTTGAATACATCGCTCACAAATATTTCTAATTCTAAACTTTCAAAAGAACATAGAAATTGTTCAATTGAAAATTGTTCATTTATTTCAGGAATTTCGGTTCCAAAGCGTTCCTTATTAAGTTTAAAATAACTACAAAACCTATTTACAGTATTTTTAACCCCTTCATACCGAACACCTATAGAAAATACTGAGTCAATAACACAAAGTGGAAGACTTGAGTAATAATATTCATCAGGGAGTTTTGCACTTTCTAGTTCTAAAACTTCCTCACAGAATACAGCAATTTTATTATTATCTTTATTTAGTGCATGGGGCATAACCATTCTCCTTTTAGTCTTTGATTTCTTTTAACTATTTTTAACCTCAAAAATAATAGTTCATAGTTAGTCTAGCTTATAAAGTAAATTCACTTATCTTTTCTCCATTACTCATGTATCTATATAAATCATAAAACTCCTGTTACTGGGGTGATTTTCTATTTTCTTCAACATTTGAGCCAGCATATTCTTTAAATTAGTAATAAGAAAATCAGCCATGGATGCAGAGACTTCTTCGGATTCTATTTCTTGTTCAATTCCCTTGGCCGATGTTAATATACTCAATCCTTTATCCCGTTTCTCGGTATCAGTCATACCTATTTAAATATATCTTCCATAATCGCATTAAAGTACTTGTGAATTTCATTCAGTTGATTTGCACCCGCTGCACTAATCACCTCGCCCTTAGACCAAAAGATTTCAAAATGAGTAATACTACCGCCACTCTTAATTTCTTTATAATCGACTTCTAATTCATTATAGTTATTGATTTCATCTGCCTTTCCGTCGCTTCGCCTTTTCTTTCCATGCTCTACCCTGTCTTTCTGTCAATCCATTTCGAATTAATTAAACAAAAAAAGGAATGCACGCAATTTGTGCATTCCCCCCACTATGTTAGAAAAATAAACTTAATATGAAATAAATAGCTGCCGCCATGACTGCGGAAATTGGCATGGTGATTACCCATGTTGTCACGATTTTTCGTGCCATGCCCCATTTAACACCTCTTACACGGTGTGCTGTTCCTACTCCCATGATAGATGAAGAAATAACATGTGTTGTAGAAACTGGTAAATGAATTAATGTTGCACCGAAGATGATGGATGCAGAAGCAAGGTCTGCTGCAACCCCATTTACTGGACGGATTTTCATAATCTTGCCACCGACTGTTTTGATGATTTTATAACCACCTACAGATGTACCAAGACCCATTGCACATGCTGCTGCAAAACGTACCCAGAAAGGAATGTCATCTGTGTGATGCAAGCCTCCTGCGATTAAAGCGAGCGTAATAATCCCCATCGCCTTTTGCGCATCGTTTGTACCGTGAGTAAATGATTGTAAAGCTGCTGTACCAATTTGCATTGTCCGGAAGCCTTTATTCGTTCGATATAAATTCATATCCTTAAATAGTACTTTGAATAAAGACATCATTAAGAAACCAGCTGCAAACGCAAGTAATGGTGAGAAAATAAGCGCTTGAATGATTTTTATAAAGCCACTGTAGTTCAAGGCATTAAAGCCGGCTGCCGCGATTGCAGCACCTGCCACAGAACCGATCAATGTATGCGATGAACTAGATGGAATTCCAAAGTACCACGTTACTAAATTCCATGTGATCGCTGATAATAATGCCGCTAAAATAACGACAGAACCTGTAGTATCTCCAGTAAAAGTATTTAAGCTGAACGGGTCAACAATATCCTTTGTTAATGCTTTTGCTACCCCAACGAATGTTATAGCTCCGATGAAGTTCATAATCGCAGCCATATAGATTGCTGTACGTGGCTTTAAAGCCCTTGTTGATACAGAAGTTGCGATCGCGTTGGCTGTATCATGGAAGCCGTTAATAAAATCGAACACAAGCGCGAATATAACGACTAATATTGTTATCAGTAATATCGTATCCATTTCGTACTCTCCATCTTACGCGTTACGCATAATTATTGTTTCAATTGTATTAGCTACAGTTTGACAGTAGTCTGCAATATCTTCAAATTGTTCATAGATACTCTTGAATACCATGAGGCGCATCGGGTCTTTTTCTTGAATAAATAATTGCTTCATTGATGAGCGGAAAATTTCATCACATTCACGCTCATAGTCCTTAATTTGAATAGCATGTTTACGCATTTCAACAAGCTTTTTACTATTTAATAGCTCCATTGCTTGGACCATTTCATCTGTACTTTTCGCAATATATGTTAAGAATTGGCGCATCGGGTCTGTAACTTCTGTTAAATTGTACATGTCAAAATGAGCAATACAGCCTTCCATTCCATCAATAACATCATCTAACTTATTGGCAAGTGATAAAATATCTTCACGCTCGATTGGTGTCATAAATGATTTATTAAGCATGACGATAAGCTCGTGAATCAATTTATCTCCACTTGTTTCATATCGCTTCATTGTGTCTGCGATTTCTTTTAGTGAATCTATATTTTCAATACGTGCGTTATGAGCGTAATAAATACCTTCTTTAACGTTTTTAGAAATGTTTAATAATGCTTTGAAAAATGGATCTTGCTTGTTTGAGTTGAACATCATGTTCCTCCTGTTGAATGAATATTGTCGATTTCTGCAATCATCATAACAAAACTTTCACATAGTTCTACAAATTTTTAAAGATAAAATAGTTGAATTTACAAAAATGTAATATAAAATTCGCCACAATTATTTTTAGGTATTTTTCCAAGTTGAAAACGTTGGAAACTCGATAACAAAAAATATCAATTTTCCTTAAAAATCACCGTTTTTTCTTTTATTTTTATAAAAATACTTGAAAAAACAATTTTTTCTTCATTTTTTCTTCGTTTTCAATGTTAAGGAATTGTAAACGATATTTACATGATGAAAGATAAACTCCATTGTCATTTATTGCAATTCGCAGTACTGTTATAAGAAAAGTTTATCTTACAAATAAGGATGTGAGTATCATACAAATGGACATCGATTTACTATCACTTGTTATCCTTTTAGTACTTGGCTTTATCGCATCCTTTTTAAATGCGATTGTCGGTGGCGGAGGATTAATTTCGTTACCTGCGCTTTTGGCTGTTGGTTTACCCCCAAGTACAGCTATTGCGACAAACAAACTCGCCAATACAATTAGTAATGGGACTAGCATGTTAACTTTTTTACGAGCTGGTAAAGTTGATGTGAAAAAGAATAAAAAAATAATGCCTTTTATTTTTATTGGTTCATTCATTGGTGCATATACGGTGCATCTCGTATCTCCAACTATTTTAAAGCCTCTAATGCTTGTTATGCTCGTACTAGTAACAGCTTATACGGTTTTCAAAAAAGATTGGGGTCAAAAACCTGAAGAGCGATCATTAAGTACTCTTAAGAAAATAGCCTTCGTCGGCGTTTTTGCTGCTGTTGGCTTTTACGATGGTTTCTTCGGGCCTGGTACTGGTTCTTTTTTTATTTTCCTTTTATTAATGATGGGAAATGATTTCTTACAAGCAGCGGGAAATGCAAAAGCCTTTAATTTCACATCGAACTTAGCCGCGCTTGCTATGTTTTTACTATTAGGAAAGGTTAATTTTGTATACGGTCTACCTATGGGCTTCGTTATGATTTTCGGTGCGATAATGGGGTCAAAATTTGCGCTGAAACGTGGGACAAAAATGATGCGTATTATTTTTATCATCATGACTTGTACATTAATTGTCAAAAATGCATGGGATTATTTCATCACCCATTAAGTAAAGTACTACCAATTTCATCAATGAAATTTATC
The DNA here is from genome assembly GCF_044746345.1 of Lysinibacillus sp. NPDC086135. Classification (NCBI taxonomy): domain Bacteria; kingdom Bacillati; phylum Bacillota; class Bacilli; order Caryophanales; family Bacillaceae; genus Lysinibacillus; species Lysinibacillus sp. NPDC086135. The sequence goes on from NZ_JBIVCA010000006.1 coordinate 41,980, forward strand.
AGCCAATTGACAAAATTTATTAGCGTGCTATAATTCTTTTAGGCTTCACCGCGTTGAAGCGAAGAAGTAACAAGTAGGAGGATTAGTATGTTTCGAATAGAAGCTAAGAGTAACCCTCGATTTATTGAGGCAAGCTTTATAATATTATTAATAATTGCCATGATGGCGCTCAGTATTGGGTTTTTAAAAGCAACACCCCATATACCTATTTTTCTTGTCATTTCACTTTTAATTGCCTATGGATTACTAAAAAAAGTTCCTTTTCGTGAGCTTGAAACTGGTATGATTGCTGGTGCAAGTGCTGGACTTGGGGCAGTTTTTATTTTCTTCTTTATTGGTATTTTAATTTCGAGTTGGATTATGGGTGGCACAATTCCAACACTTATCTACTACGGCTTTTTAACTGTTTCACCAAGTTTTTTCTTTGCAATCGTATTTTTGATTTGTAGTATTGTTGGTGTTTCTGTTGGTAGTTCTTTAACTACTGTAGCAACTGTGGGCGTTGCCTTTATGGGAATTGCTGGTGCAATGGACATCTCTTTAGCGATAACGGCCGGTGCAATTGTTTCAGGAGCTTTTTTTGGTGATAAAATGTCTCCGTTATCGGATACAACAAATCTTGCATCTGGTACGGTTGGCGTCGATCTTTTCGAGCATATTAAAAATATGGGTTGGACAACGATTCCAGCATTCGTAATCTCATTCGTCCTTTATGCAATATTATCACCAACAGAAGCAAATACTTCATTTGAAACAGTTGAGCAATTTAAAGATGGATTACTGTCTACTGGACTTATTCATTGGTATACATTATTGCCAATTGTTGTTCTTGTTATTATGACTTTTTACAAAGCGCCTGCACTTATCACACTCGCAGTCGTCTCAATTCTTGGTGTCGGGCTTGCCTACATACAAGAACCGATTGCACTATCGAATGTCTTTAAAATCCTTTTTGAGGGCTATGTATCTTCTACAGGGAATAAAGGCGTGGATGCATTACTGAGTCGCGGTGGTATGAACAGTATGCTATTTACAATTTCCTTAGTCTTATTAGCTTTAACAATGGGCGGTCTATTATTTACGCTCGGCATTATTCAAAGTATTTTAGCGAAGGTAGAGAGCTTATTTAAAAGCGCTGGCTCTGTCATTACAGGAGCTGCCATTACGGGGATTGGTGTTAACACATTAATTGGTGAGCAATATTTATCTATCCTACTTACTGGTGAAGCTTTTAAAGCACAGTTTGCAAAGGTTGGACTTGCCCCTAAAAATCTTTCCCGTGTTATGGAGGACGCAGGTACTGTAGTCAACCCTCTTGTTCCATGGAGTGTTTGTGGTATTTTCATTGCTAGTGTACTAGATATACCAACAACAACTTACTTGCCCTTTACCTTCTTCTGTCTACTCGGACCAATTTTGACGATTATCTTTGGTTGGAGCGGTAAAACATTAACGAAGCTTGAAAAATAAGATTGGTAGCTGATGAATTCGTCAGCTACCTTTTTTAAGAGTCCGATCAAGGTGGTACTTTAATATCTAAAACTATGGAATTAATCTATTATTACGGAAAACCATTGGATAGAATGAAAGCTGTCACAAAAGTCACTTTTATGACAGCCCTTTTCATTTTTTACTTGCACAATAAAATGGCAGTGTTTGTTATTTAAAAACAACTTCTATAACTGTTGATTCAATTTTGTTTCCATCCTTGTCTTTAGCTTCAACAGTTAGGCTTGTGCCTGCCTTTTTGGCTTTAATCTTCACTGTGAATTTGCTTTTGCTTCCCCTAATAATGTTTCCCCGTTCTTGTACAGTAGCATTCTTTTCAGTTGTACCTGTAACTGTTTTAGGTTTTACTGTTACTTTATCTATTTCAAGGAGCTTTTAGGTGCAGTGAAATTTGGCATATTTGTTAAAGGAAGCAGACTAGAGATATAACCATAGCTGCCTAGTTGGAGATAGTTTAGTAGATTTGCTTGCACAAGGAATTTTGGATGTAGCAAAAGTGATTTAGCTCATCCGTTAATATGAGAATTTTCACGAATCTGATGGTAATGTAATTTGCTGATAAAGGAACCCATAAAATAACAGAAGAGTATGTTTTGAAATAATTGTTCAAAACATACTCTAATTTTTGCCCTGCTGATTACTTAATTTTGTTGTTACCTTTTGTCCCAACAAGTATCTTAGTCATTTTTTTCATTGTCCTTTGATGATAAAAAGTCTTCTAATGCCTGTTTGTTCTTATCTAAGTCAATATCCAAGACGTCACCTACGTTGACACGTTTGTCTTCATAAGCATCTGCAACAGGAATTCGTAAAGTGTCAATACCTTTAGAGTTTCCTTTTACTATCCCTTTTGCAATTGTAAGGATTGTTTTATTATCAACATTTGTATCAATGTAGGAATCTGCAACGCCAAGTATTTTTGGCAAATTCATTAAGCTCGAAACACCGATTTGTTCTTTCACCTTACCCAAAACCTCTTGCTGGCGTTCCACTCGCCCAAAATCACTTAAGCGATCGTGACGGAAACGTACATAACCTAATAACTCGTTACCATGTAAAACTTGTTCCCCAGGATGTAATGTCATACCAATTCCATGAGACATTTCATAAGGAATATCAACCTCTATCCCATCAGGTGCTAAAAGATCTATAATTTTAGGGAATCCTTTAAAATCTACAAGAGCGTAGTAATTTACATCAATATCAAAATTTTGCTTAATTGTTTTCCTTACAAGTTCAGGACCTCCTAAAGCAAAAGCAGCATTTATTTTATTCATTCCGTGATCTGGGATGTCGACATACGTATCCCTCATAATCGAAACAAGTTTGACATCATTTGTCGTTTGATCATAGTGTGCAATCATTAAACTATCCGATCTACCATCCTCGTCTCTAGCGTCACTTCCCATTAATAGCACATTAATCTGACCAAATTGCACATCAGCTCCTTCAAATGGGTCAAACGCCTTTTCGTTATCTTTTAAATGACTATCGTCGGCCATAGCCAATCCGCTATTATATTGATAAACCCCATAAATAATCCCTGCTACGATTACTAATGCGAATGCTAAGAACAAATTCCTTAGCCATTTACGGCCCTTTTTGCTTCTTTTCATAAATAAATCCACCTATCACTTAAGTCTAAGTTAGTTTTTTAGTAATGCCTTTGTAGTAAGTTGCACAGCTATTGCATCGTCTAGATAACCAATAGGAAATAAATAATCCGGTATAACATCTACTGGAATAATAAAATATAATAATGTACTTCCAATTAAGGTTAGTTCAAAAATGGTTCCCTTCCCCAATGTAAACTTCTCATATAACTCTTTTAATTTGCTTATAAACGGCCCAATGCTTCCTACACTCTTAATTTTTTCGTCAAAATCCTTAAGAATTGAATTTTTCCCTTCTTCTGTTTGCGCATAGAGTCCATAGCTTTCTAGTTTCTGTTCAACATGAGACACCGAAAATTCATCATCATAAACATTAGAAGATTTAAGAAGAGATTGTATTGCGTCAACAGAGGTATGAATATCTGAATCTGATTCTGACTCTTCTTGTCTCTGTTCAATTGGGTATCCTGCTGCTTCAAAAAGATTGATTAAAGGAACATCAAGGCAGTCTGCAAATTTTTCTAAATGTTGTGGTGTCGCATTTCTCTTACCATTTATTATCCGTGAGATCGTAGCTGTGTCGATTCCAGTAAGTTCACTAAACTTCCGCATAGATAATGAACGTTCTTTCAATAACCCTCTTAGCAATAAACCAAGTGTACTGTTTCTCTGTTCAGCCATTTTCGATTCTCCCTTCTTACAGACTAAAGTAGTTGTCAAACATGAAATGATCATTCTCAAGAAGTGTATAATTACGTTGACATTTTGTCAACAAATTAATTAGAAGAAAGCAGCAAAAGCGATTATTATCAACATTACTCCACTAATTATTGTTCCAAATTGCCCTACAGTAAATGAACCGATCCGAACATCTGCTACTTTACTCCCTAACTTGACACCTAACCAAACAGTAATAAAACTCCCAATTGCAGCAAGTATCGAGATGACAAGTGGTGAAAGACCAAGTAGACCTGCACCTACACCATTCGTTAATGCATTCGCCGCTAAGGCAATGCCGAGAAGTACAGCCTCTCCCCATCCAATTTCCCCAGACTTATTGAATTGAGCTTCCTCGGGATTTCTTAAAATATCTTGAACATTATTATTAGCATTGTTTCCATTCACTTTTGAAGTTTCTTGTTTCCGCGGTTTCGCCAAAAGAATAATCCGAATTCCGATTATACATAATAAAATCGCTCCGATGACGACAGGAAGCATACCTGGAAGAATTTTTGACAGCCATACTCCAAATGTAATGCCTGCCATACTCATTAGAAAACAAATGACCGAAATTAAAATATTTTTATCAAATCTAACATTTATCTTTCGAATGCCGTAAGAAAGTCCGACACCCAAATTATCAATACTAGATGAAAAAGTAAAAGCCAAAATGATTAACCAAGTCATCATACCACATCCCTTATTTTTTTATATCATATTACTCGTATTGACAAATGGTACCTATTTATCCGAAAAACGTTGACAAAAAAACAACATTTTTTTGGTAACACAATAAAGTGTGCGAATGAAAAAAAAATATTGGCTTTCAGCGGTTTCAATGAACCAATTAAGCCAACGGGTATTAGTCAGAAAGTGGTATTGCATTATTTACAGCGTTTATCCCTTCTATATTCCAATATGGAATCAAAGCTGATCATTTTACGCACTTCTGTTCAATTAAACTTTTTGGTAAGCTCAAAGAAAGGAGATGAGGGGAAATGACAACCATATGGAATGCCAATTTATATGATCAAAAGCATGGCTTTGTTTCAAAATTTGGAGGGAGCTTAGTAGATCTGCTTGCACCACAAATAAATGAAGAAATTTTAGACGTAGGTTGTGGCACAGGTGATTTAGCGCATGAAATTGCAGCTCTTGGTGCCAAAATTCAAGGGATAGATGCCTCTCATGACATGATTATCGCTGCACAGCAAAAATACCCAGACATTACGTTTCACACAATGGATGCTACCGTCCTTAACTTGACAAATCAATTCGACGCAGTCTTTTCAAATGCGGCATTACATTGGATGAAACAGCCGGATGAAGTCATTCAAAATATTTACAATGCACTGAAACAAGGGGGTCGTTTCGTTGCTGAAATGGGAGGTCACGGTAATATTGCTTCTATTGTTTGGGCACTGCAAAAAAGTATGGAGGAATTAAAACTTTCTTATATTGAGGATTACTTCCCGTGGTATTTTCCAACTTTAGAAGAATATCAGTCGAAATTAGAAGGCGCTGGATTGACAGTTGAAATGATTACGCTATATGAGCGCCCAACACCGCTTCTAGGCGAAGACGGGTTACGTAATTGGCTAAAAATGTTCAGTAATAATATGCTAAAGCATTTATCAGAAACTGATAAAGAACAGATTTATGCAAAATCCGAAAAATTATTACAGTCAGAATTTTATCAGAATCATCAATGGTTTGCTGATTACGCTTTGTTGCCATAAAAAAATAACAGCCCTTTCACACATGAAATCGAAAGAAAGCTTTGATGAATAACGTAGCATGTAAAAACGCTTGAAAATATCCAAGCGTTTTTCTTTATTTTTATTTAATTCCAGACTGCATTTCGTAATTTCTAACGAGCATTCCGTTTGATTTTAACATTCCTAACTTCTCATAATAAGGAACTAAGTCATCATCACAACATAAATCAATCATATAGATATCTTCAAGTTCCTTTAACATTTGTTTGACTAATTCCTTGCCAATACCTTTATTTTTATACTCCGGCAAAACTTCAAGGAACGGAATGTAGGCAGATAAAACGCCATCGCTAATCGCTGTTATAAATCCTACTACTTGATTCGTATGATCATCTAAAGCAATGACTATCTTACTACTGTTTGTTAACAGCTTTAAGTGAGTTTGTGGATTAGGCGGATTCGGCCAATCTACAAAAAAGCCATTCAACATTTCAGAAGAAATTCCATCAAGAGAATTTTGGTATATCAACTTATATCAACTCCTAAATTATTTTTTAATTTTTAGGTAGATGATATTAAAAATAAAGTAGCAAGATTGCAAACCTCCAAACATTTCTAGGATTACTATAAGATATTCGATTTCAAGTTCTTAAAATCCTTCTTTTTGTACTTTTTGATTAAATTCAAGGAATAAATCTTGGTTATATCCAGTAATTTAAGTAAACAAAAAGAATATATATTTTCATTTAGTAATATACGTTCTCCCATATCATTTTGAGGATTTAATGGATTTACATGTACTTTTAGCAAACTTCTAGTTTTCAAACTACATTAATTAATGTATTCCATTTCGACGCTTTTTATTTATTTTTTTAAATGGTGCTTTTGCTATCATTACCTCTTCTGACAGAATATCATTTGTTGGAAATTTCTCTTGCTTTGGCTTCATTACATTTAACTGCTTCGTCAGATTCATCAAGCATTAGTTCTCCCATATTAGGACAATAGGTTTGCTTATTTTCGTTTGTTGGATAACCATCTTTTGAAGCACTTTCCTTAGTAGGTATATCTAGATACGAGGCGTTATCTTCTGCCTTTGTTAATGTTTCTTGTTGTGAACAACCGACTAATAAAAGAAATAAAATTACTGCAAAGATAAAATAATTATCCCTCATTTTCTCCCACATATATTTAAGAAACCATTTTATTCCATTAAATAACTCTGTTAGTTGAATAGCAACAATCTTTTCGAAAACCGCCTTAATTTAAAGTAAAAAAACCCCTTCACAATCATGATTTCACTCAAATTGTGAAGGTTCATAAAAACATTCTATCTATCATGAACGAGGGATTAAAATCACCAAAACACCAATCAAACAAATGCCTGCCCCAACGAAATCCAAGATGTCTGGTTTTTTCCCGTCGATTCCCCAGCCCCACAAAATGGAAAGAACAATAAAAACACCTCCATAGGCAGCGTAGACTCTTCCAAAGGTTGGGAAGGACTGAAAAGTAGCGACAACTCCATATAAAGCCAACACAATCCCGCCTATAACTCCCCAATAAAATGGTTTACCTTCTCTTAACCAAAGCCAAATTAAATAGCCACCCCCTATTTCGCCGATTCCTGCGAGGATAAATAATAATGTTGCACTAATCATTTTTTTCACTCTTTCTGTATATGTTTAGTCTTTTAGTAAAGGTATTTCATTCAACAATTATTCAATCATATCTCCCCTCCTTTAGATAAAATATGGAGATGGATTTCTATTTCAATGTTTAAAGGCTCTATAAGCGATTTAGGAAGCAAAAGCGCATCTTTCTCTTTAAATCAATCCCCAGTATGTATCGTATTTGCTACGCCTATAATAATCAGCATCTCACGAAAATTTTCTTTTTTCGCTGCAACGTTTCCATAGACACGCCTCTCTAGTTTTTCATTCATTATATCGAATTCTATTTACGTCTTGAAACATTTTCTACACAACACTAACGCCGTAGCATAATTGCGTTCGGAATTGGCTTTGTGCTTAGGCCTGCAGATGTTTTTTGCGCGAAAGCGTAGCGGCAGCGGCAGATGTCTTTTGTGCGAAAGCGCAGTGCTAACGTAGCGTCAGCAACAGATGTTTTTTGCGCGAAAGCGTAGCGGCAGCGGCACCGATGCAGGTCAGTTAGCCGTTATCGCATGGATGCGAGGATTTTAGGCTAACATCTTTATTAACTCCTTTCCGATTTCCGTGACATCCGCCGGAGGCTTTAACTTATTGCAGCGGATGTTGTACACCTGCTGCAATAAATTAAAAAAGCAGTTGAAGTACTACTATTTCTTGTATCTTCAACTGCTTATTATCTTGTCTAATAGTACATGACTAGCTGGACGTACAAGGGCGTTTCCCTACTCTTGTAGATCTGTTAATATCACAACATTTGGATGCTTTGTTAAAACACTTGCTGGCACATCTTCAGTATAGTCAGAAGCAAGTACATGTTTTAAAACATCACGTTTTGCATCTCCAACAGCGATTAACAAAATGCATTTTGCGCGCATAATGGATTGAATCCCCATCGTTATGGCTTGCGTTGGAACTTCATCGATTGAATCAAAGAAGCGTGCATTTGCATGGCGAGTTGATTGTTCAAGCGTTATCAGATGTGTCAATGAATCAAATGGTGTTCCTGGTTCATTGAAACCGATATGGCCATTTTGTCCGATACCAAGCAATTGAAAATCTAACGAATGCTGTTGTAATAGTGATTCATAGCATGCAGCTTCCTCTGTAGGATTATCAGCTAAACCATTTGGTAAATAGGATTCTTTAAATGGTTTATGGCGAAATAAATGTTTATCCATATAAAACGCATAGCTTTGATCATGTTTAGCACTTAGTCCAACATATTCATCTAGATTAAAGCTAACACAATTGGAAAAATCAACCTCAGACTCACAGATTTTAGAATATAGCGGTTCCATTGTACCACCTGTAGCTAAACCAAACGTTGTAGCACCGTTATTTTTTGCATTCGTTATAATGTCTACTGCACGAGCGTATAAATCTTTTCTGGAAGAATAACGTTCTAATTTCAATTCTAGATGCCCCTTTACTCAAATTTTTAATCGTTAAAGCTCAATTACTTGTAAATCACATTTCAAAAGTTGTAATCTTCCCTCAGAAGTATTGATGTTCATGAATCTCTTGTTTATTACTTTTTAATAGAAATAATATTATTAGAACCAGCTCGTTGGAAACCGGATTTTTCAAGTGTAACTTCTCGTCCAATTAAACTTGTGAATACAATTGGTGTGACGATAGAAGGTACTTTGTCTTTAATGATCTTAAAGTCTACTTTTAATAACGGATCACCCCGTTGAATTAATTGCCCCTCTGAAACTATCATTTCAAACCCCTCACCGTTTAGCTTGACAGTATCTAATCCAACATGAATTAGTATTTCTACACCTGTATCGGATTTTAAGCCGAAAGCATGCTTCGTTGGGAAAATCATGATTACTCTTCCATCAAACGGTGCATAAACCGTACCATCTGTCGGATGAATGCCAAAACCCGGTCCCATTATACCTGATGAAAAGGCTTCGTCAGGCACTTCAGCTAACGGTATTAAATCACCTGTAATGGGCATTTCAAAATCATCTGAAGAAATTGTTGCTTCTGCTACAGTCTCTTCAATAACAGATGGATCTTGCTGTAAAGAAATATTTGCAGGAGTTGGGTTACCTTTTTTCAGGCGATCTTTCATAGCTTCTGCTAAAAATTCTACTGATGTACCGATAATCACTTGTACGTTTGTCTTATTAATTCGCATAACACCACGCGCACCCGTTTGTTTTAACATTTTTTCATCCACCCGATCCACATCGCCAACAGTCATACGAAGACGGGTTGTGCAGTAATCAACTTGCTTAATATTAGTTGGTCCTCCTAACGCTTCGATTGTTTTGTAAGCTCGAACATCTAAATCGTTAGCTATAGCTGAATCAACTTCCGTTCCGTCCTCCTCTTCATCTTCACGACCAGGCGTTTTTAAGTCTAATTTCTTGATTAAGAAATAAAAAATGACGAAGTAAATAGCTCCAAAACCTAATCCCAATGGAATTAATAGCCATGGTCTATCTGCTAAACCAAAGTTTAATAGATAGTCAATTAAACCTGCTGAAAAACCGAAACCATCACGGAACCCAATAATATAAGAAATCGCAAGCGAAATACCTGTTAATACAGCATGGATACCATAAAGTATAGGTGATAAGAACATAAAGGTAAATTCAATCGGCTCTGTCACGCCTGTTAAGAATGCTGTTAACGCGATGGATACAAACATACCACCGACTACTGCACGTTTTTCCTTTTTCGCTGCAAAATACATCGCAAGACACGCTGCTGGTAACCCAAACATCATGATTGGGAAGAAACCTGCTTGGAAATGTCCTGCTGTTGGGTCTCCGGCTAAAAAGCGATGGATATCCCCTTTGACCAGTTCACCTGCAGCATTTGTAAATTCGCCAAAGTCAAACCAGATGATTGTATTAATAACATGATGTAGACCGACTGGAATTAATAAACGATTGAAAAAACCATACATTCCAACTCCAAGTGATCCTGCACCAATAAACCAGTTCCCTACTGCATCGATTCCACCTTGAATTGGTCCCCACACTAAAGCTAAAATACTAGCTAAAACCGCCATTGTAATAGACGTTATAATGGGTACAAATCGCCGTCCTCCAAAGAAGGATAACCATTCTGGAAATTTAACATTATAAAATTTGTTATACAGTAAACCTGCTGTAACACCAGCAATAATACCGCCAAATACGCCCATATTTAAGTCTTTATTAACTGCCCCTAAGACTGCGACTAATATAAGATGGGCAATGGCACCTGCTAACGCAGCACCACCACTATTATCGTGCGCAAAGCCTATAGCAATACCGATTGCAAAAATAATGGGTAAATTACCTAAAATAGCATCACCTGAAGCAGCCATAATGCTTGCAATATAATGCACAACGTTATTCGGTACTGCACCAAGCATATCATCAGAGCCTAAACGTAATAGTAATGCAGCTGCTGGTAAAGTAGCGATTGGAAACATTAACGACCTACCGATTTTTTGTAAGAAAGCTAACAATTTTCCGCCTCCCCCCTAGGTATAGTTGTCTATACCAATTATTGTACTATCTATTATATTCTTTATCTAGAAAAAAATAACCAATTTTCAGAATTTTCTATTTTCATAACTTATATTCAACCGCATATCTTTATGTATCTGTTTTATTTTGGATAAATTTATATTCTAAAATTGTCTCATCCAGACAAAAAAAGCACCTACAATTGTTAGTTATATTTCTAACAATTGAGGTGCAGTTCATGAAACAGCTAACGCATTTTTATGCTGTTACATCACGTTTCATAAATGTCATATAGCTGATCGCAAGGAAAATTACAGCGTAAATCGCAAGAATTGTGAGTGAGAATGGCATTGTCATACCATCTACTATAAAATTGCCTTTTTCATACTGTGTTAAATCTGAATGTGTTAGCCAAATATATTTAACGATTTTAAATCTGCTTAGGAACATCACAATCATTCCACCTGTAAAAGTTAAGAACATCGTTAAGCCAATCGCTAAAGAGCTTGAACGGAAAACTGAGCCCACTAAGAAAGCAAACAATATTGACATGACAAAGCTTCCGCCAGAAAGTAAATAGTGATAAGCTAAATCATTCCATACTGCTTTTTCAACAACTTGACCGTTGACCATTTCTAGCTCAACACCAGTTGAACCGCCAAATAGTATCAGTCCAACAAGAGCACTTACTACTACATTGACAACAAACAATAAGAGTCCAAATATGAAAGTTGTAAGTAATTTTGACGTTAATATTTTTGCGCGCGAAACCGGACGCGTTAATAGCATTTTAATCGTACCAGTAGAGAATTCACTAGATACAATACTTGCTGCAGTAATAACTGTAAACAATGTCACTAAAGTCAGCATGCTACCTGTAAATGACATAAAACTCTCTATGCTTCCATCTACTTGTGACGGCACATTATTGGCTAATCGATACTCCGAAATAGCAATTTGTTCCTCAAAGTATTTTTTATCTTCTGCCGATATATTGTCATCGTTCAGAAACTCTTTATTATTATTAATGGCCTTTTGTTCACTTTCCTGCCACGTTATATCTTCTGTTATTTTTGTATCAAAGTATTTCAGCATAATACCTGGACCAATAATAAAGAGGATAACTAGCGCGGCCATTACCCAAGTTCCTTTTTTATGCCATAATTTCATCCATTCATTTTGAATTAGCTTCAGCAATTTGGCCACCTCCTGTCATTTCTAAGAATTGATCCTCTAACGTTTTTTGATGCGGTTGTACAGCAAATAATTGAATTCCTTCATTAACAAATTGCGAAATGAGTTTCGGTATATCCTCTTTCTTTATTTCCACCACATAACCGTTATTTTCTGTCACAAAGTTGTAATCAAGCTTTTGTAGAAGTGCTGCGGCCTGATCATTTGGTGTAGCTTCAATATAATAAAACGAAGAAGTTTCAACGTTGATATCACGAATATCAATGAGTTTGCCATTTTGTATAACAGCTACTCGATCACACATTAACTCAATTTCGGATAATAAATGACTGGAGACAAAAACAGATACTCCATCCTCCGCTGCAATTTTACGTAAATACATACGAAACTCTCGGATACCTGCTGGATCCAGACCATTTGTTGGTTCATCTAAAATTAAAAATTTTGGTCGATGAAGTAGTGCCTGGGCAAGTCCTAAACGCTGACGCATCCCTAACGAATACGTTGATACCTTTTCATGAATGCGTTTCTCAAGACCAACTTGTTTAACGACCTCTTCAATACGCTCTTTTGTCACGTTTTTATGCATACGCGCAAAGTGCAGTAAGTTTTTATAGCCCGTCATAAATTTATACATTTCCGGATTTTCTACAATTACGCCGACCTTACTAATCGCTTCTTCATAATTCTCCTTTAAAGAAATACCATCAATAATGACTTTCCCCTCAGTTGGATGCATTAGCCCTGTCATCATACGAATTGTCGTCGTTTTCCCTGCTCCATTCGGTCCTAAAAATCCAGTAATTTGACCTGGATATAAATCGATATTCAATTGCTGAATCAATTGCTTACCACGAATGGTTTTTGAAATATTTTGCAATTGAACAATAGGTTGTGTTGTCATTAATTTCACCCTTTCTTATAAAATGCCTTCATCCATTGCACAGCATCCTTATTCGACATATCTCGAATCGTCTCTACTTCCTCATGTGCAATAATCGAACCATTTTGCAATAAAATGATTTGATCTAAAATAGGCTCTACTTCATATAATTCATGTGTTGATAATAAAATTGTCTGATGTTCAATATCAGTAAATTGAATTAACCCTTTAATGAGCTGTTCACGAACAATAGGATCAAGACCAGAAAATGGCTCATCCATTACATAATAAGGTACTTCTCGCCCAAGAGTTGCGGCCATTTTCATTCGACCACGATTCCCCTTTGATAATTGCCGTAGTTTCACACTTTTATCAACCTGTAAAAACTCCGCAACAATACATGCCTTATCATACGAAAAATCTTCGAATTGAGAAGCATAATGCTGAAAAAGCTGCTCACCTGTGTAAAAATCAAAAAATAAATCAATATCTGGTAAATAAGCAATTTTATCAGCACTTCTACGTGTAACAGGTGTTCCATTTAGCAATACTTCACCACTTGATGGACGTAATATGCCTGTCAACACTTTTAATAGTGTCGACTTGCCACTACCATTTTCTCCAACAAGCCCAATGATTTGTCCAACCGGAAAGGAAAAAGACACATCTTGTAGAATAGGCTTTTTCATATAACGAAAAGAAACATTCGATAACTGTAGCATTTATTTCACCTCACGATTTATTTTGTAAAACAACGAGCATCTCTTCCTTTGAAAATCCAAGTGCTTCAATGGAAGTTAAAAAATGATCTGCTAATTGTGTTTTCATTTCTTCGCGTAAAAGCGCAATTCGCTCTTTATCAGTTGTAATAAATGTACCTTGACCTCGTTTGGTTTCCGTTATATTCATCGCTTCTAACTCCTTGTACACCCGTTGCACAGTATTTACATTAACACCTGTTTCCACTGCATATTCTCGAACCGAAGGAAGTCGATCCCCAAGCACTAACTTCCCTTTCAGAATGTCCCCACATATCCTATCTACGAGCTGACTATAAATGGGCTTATCACGTGAAAAGTCGATTGTCATCGTAAAACCACCTTTTCAAACCACTTTGTCGCTATGATAAATAAGATGGCTACCAAAATAAAAGTTGCTACTTCATCTACGATATACATTGTGCCCCAACTTAAATTCATTGTTGACGACTTCGGGAAAAATGGTTCCAGACCCGTTAATGGAATACCAATATGATGGAAAATATTATCATATAATTCGCTTTCTGTAAATTTGAACCATAAATTCAAACTGAAGAAAAAGGTAAACATCGTGATAACTACAGAAAAGTTACCAATTAAGTGTTTCATCTGAAGATTAAATGTAAAAAATAGTAGCACTATCACAAACATCATCAATTGGAAAATAACAATAATTGACACAACAAGCATAATCAATAAAAAGATTTGGGCGAAGTTTCCTATAATCTCTTCTTTGATATTGTATATAGCTATACTTACAAAGATAAAATTGAAGATAGCGTATCCTATTAAGGAAAATACAATTTTCACACCTACAAGCTGTGCAATGGAACTAGTTGAATGCAGCCAGATCTCTTTGGTCCTTAAGTCATTACGAATACTAACTAGATATTGTAATACCGAAAAAAATACACCTAACATAAGTACTAATATCGAAAAGAAAAATGGCAGCTGGTTTTCCATCGTAAATTCACCACTAAAACGCCTAATTAAATATGGAACGATTATTGACAGCATGATCCCAATAAAAATTCCACTGAATAGCCATGCCCTATAAAGCATCCATTCCTTTTTCAACAGCCCTGCAAAATTTTTCAACATAAACACCTCGAGTCATAGTGTGCTAGTTAAATAGTACACTATGACTTTTAAGTTTGCAAGTATTAAAAGCAAAAAAAGGAAGAACCTTAAAAATATAGGCTTCTTCCTTCAGGTTGTAATGCAATATATACATCTTCTGCAATATTGGAGGTGATTTCCTGAGGGCGTCAAGTCTTCACTCGAATCAACTAATCCACATGACAGACGTTTTATCACCCAACTTTTTAGTTTTATCGATTAACTTTTGCGTTTTATCACCTAACTTCTGAATTTTATCGACATCCGCCTTCTAAAGAGCGGTAAGTCCTTAATATTGTGTAAAATTCTATACTTTGTCAAATTGTCCAGCTTATGTTGGAATTCGCCGCTAAAAGTGTGAGTTGCGCCGCTAACCAAAGGAAGAACGCCGCTAAAACCCGAAATTCCGCCGCTAACCCAGCAAGGAACGCCACTAAAACTTGAAATTCCGCCGCTAACCAAGCAAGGAACAGTCCGCTGAGCCTCTTGGGTCGACAGGATGTTGATCACGAAGGCATTATCACAGGACGTGATGCTTTTAGTCTTCGTTCCCCTGATGCTCGATCCAGGGTCTCATTCAGCGTTTGTTGATCTAACAACTCATATCCCTATTTCCCACATTTTCTCCGTTACTTTCCCTACTCTGTCATCAATATTCGTTCCGTCAAACTTTGGAAGCTTTACCTCACTTACGATTTTTCCATCTCGCATAAACAAAACACGCTCCGTCCGCGCCGCTACCTTTGCATCGTGAGTGACAAGCATAATCGCAGTTACGCCCGCGTTAATTTCGGAAAAGATGTCCATGATCTCCTGTGCTGATTTTGAGTTAAGAGCACCTGTTGGTTCATCTCCGAAGATGATTTTCGGGTTGTTCAAAAGCGCTCGACAGATCCCTGCTCGCTGTAGCTGCCCTCCCGAAACTTGTGTAATGTCGCGCATTTCAAGCTCCTCTATACCTACCCTCTTCATAAGTGCTCGTGCCTTCGCTGATATTTTTGCAACATTTTTTCTATTCTCCCGCATTAATGGCAGAATAATATTATCGAGAATATTTAGATTTTTAAGCATCGTTGGCTGCTGAAATACAAAGCCCATTTTAGTTCTACGAATATCTGAAAGTTCAACCTCTCCGACGGAAGATAAATCACTACCATCAAAAATAACCTTTCCGCCATCAACGCTGTCCATGCCGCTCAGCGCAAACATTAGCGTTGATTTTCCCGAGCCAGAGGGTCCCATTATCGCTACAAACTCACCCTCGTTTATGTCAACGGACGCTCCGTCGAGAACATTGCACTTTTCATCGCCCTCGCCGAAAGATTTTACAATATGTTCACCGATGATAATCTTCTTCATAAACTACTCCTTTATATTTTCGGATATTTTTATTTTCCCCGCGCCCGATGTACCAATTATTGTTGTGATTAGTACCGAGCAAACCATCATTAACGGACAAAGCACGTACGCCGAAAGTGGATTGATCGAAAAACTAAACGACGACGCCCCAAACGAGGAGATAACTGCGCCCGCAAGTACTTCTCCGAGAGTATTCGCCAATAGAGTGCCAAGAACAATTCCTATCATTGATACGAATACCGCTCGTGAAGCAAACTGTATCGTAATATCCAATTTTGTAAAACCTAATGCTTTCATGACGGCAATCGAATATCTGTCCTTTGCGACAAGCATTTTCATAAATAACAGTGTCACTAGTACCGTTATTACAAGCGCTATGGCAATTGCAGCAATGGATGCCTTCCCGATCGATTTTATGGTCGAGCCGAATGTTTGAGTTACAAATTCATCGATATTGGAAATCTTAGCGAAAGTAAATCTGTCTGCATACTCTGAAACTTTTTCATTAACAAGAGATTTATCTGAAAGCTTCGCGCAAATCACGCTCCACATTATACCTTCCGAATTATCAGTAAAAACAGCCTTTGCCGTTTTTCCGCCGTTCGTAATGTCGGAATAAATGCCACTTACCGTGAGCTTTATATCCTTCCCCTTCATCACGACCGTAATGACATCGCCGACATTTTTGCTCAATTCATCAGCGTTCAAAGATGAAAGTGCAATTTCGTTTTCAACTGCGGGTGCTCTGCCCTCGGTATATTGAATTGGGAATATCGAATGGTCGCCGAGTTCGATTTTTATATTTTCTTCCGAACCGTCTTCCATTTTTGTTTTGAATGTTTTTGTTGTAAGAATGGTATATTTTGAAATGGAACTGTCGTTGTTCATAAATGTTAAAACTTCGGCAGATTTTTTAGAAATATGATCAGTCTGCTGAATATCAATACGAATATCGTAGTTTCCAATACCCATATATTTAATGAAACTTGTGGAGGAAATCGTGTTGTAAAGGTTTTGTGGAACAATAATGATAAATGCTGAAATTACAAGTACTGCAAGCATTGTAGCGTAAAGTCTCTTCCTTGCAAGAACATCCTTGATACCAAGAAAAATATTCGGGTTAAGTAGCTTATTTCTATGCAGGCAAAAGCGCTTTGTTCCTGCGTTTTTTTCCTGTGAAGTGCCAAAACGGATTGCTTCTGCTGCAGATATTTTCCGAAACCGTCTCAGTACTCCGCTTACATAGGCAATGATTGCGAGAAATACAAGCAGAATTCCGATTATTCCTAAAGCTGCAGCAAAGGAGGAGTTTTCCGTTTCCCCCATATAAAGCCTGATATTTTCAAGAAGCAGGTCTTTGAATATTAATGAAAGTACAAAACCAAGAATACTCCCCCCTGCTGCAATCGCTGTGTACTTCGCAAGATAAATTTTCTTAATGTCAGAAAGACGCAGCCCTATCGCCTTCATAACACCAATTTCACGGTAATCATCCTCGATTTTCGCAAGGAGTGTAAAACGTACGCACATAAATGCGATTGCAACGACTAGAACGCTTATAAGAAGGATAACTGCTATCAGCAGCCCATCGGAAATTGCGTTAAGTGTTTTGAAAAGTGGATACGTAATCGTTGGTCCATTCGCTTCAAGCCCTGCGGAGGCATAAGCAGTTTCAAATTCACTAAGCGCAGATAAATCCTTTAATCTAAACTCAATCAAATATTCCGTACTTCCATTGTCTTTTATTGCCGCGTAATCATTCGGACTGACTAGAAATCTTTTTGAGGAAGACAACATAGAATTCATCTGTGAATCACGAAGGAAGCCCTCTACAGTAAATTCCTTTCCACCTATTTCGGCTTTATCACCGACCTTTATGTCGATGTCCTTCATATAGTTTATCGGAACATAAAGCTCGCCATCGGATACGTTTATGACGTTTCCGTCAAGATCAAGAAGATAATCAAATTTTTCACTCTGTATACTGAAACCATTGTCTTGAACATTATTCGCAAGCGAATGATCACCTAAAATAATTTGCCCATTGTCCATATTAAGAAACTCAAGCACTTGAAATTCATCAACATCGTTGTTTTGCTCCGCGAAATTCGCAAGTCGTACAGTATCAATATCCCCCGAGTGCATTTGCATAAAATGCGGCGTTTTCGCTTGATTCATTAGAGAATCGATCGCACCAGAAAGATTGACAATAAGTATCACCGAAAGGGAAACGAGCATAGCCGCAGCAGCGACAAATATCATTGTTGTCAGCGTTATCAGTTTGCTTTTAGCAATGTCATTACGGATTAATCTGAAATACATACGTCACCTCTGTTTTCAAGCTTTTTAACTGACTTCAAGTTGCACAGAATGAACGAAGTAACACATAATAAAATGCCAGCAATTATGATGAGTAAGCCCGTTCCTCTACCTTGACCTGTACCGGTAATTTTCCCTACGCTGTCAGCAAGCAATCCGCCGTCAACTAGAAAAGGAGTGAACACATAATCCGCAAGTACTCCCGAAAGCGCATAGGCCGCTACAAATCCAAACTGTGAAATTACCCCTATAAGTGACCACGCTCTACCCTGAACAGCATTATCAATATTGGTACGAACAAGAAAATCCAAAGTTGAGTTTGCAAATGGCATCATGGCAAAAAAGAAAAAACCTGAAATACAGATTAGAGCTATATTTTCTCGAAGTCCGAATACCGCCATAAATATTCCTTCAAAAAACAGCGAAAACGAAAGAATTTTCACATAGCCTTTTTTGATTGGAAGAAATCCGATGATGACACTGGATACGAGCATCCCTGTAGCGACAACTGTTTCCACCGTTCCTATTACGGAGCTGTTCGTAAAAGTTAGCAACATCGGAATGGAAAGTGTTTCAATAATTCCAAGATAAAATGTCAGCACCGATGTCATGATGACAAGAACGAGCACACCTCGATTTTCAGAAACTGCACGCCAACCATCTTTGAACTCACGGAAAAACGATTGTGTCTGTTCGCATGTCTTTGAAGCAAGCCCTTTACGTACTGCAAGAGCTGTTGTAACGGTTACAAAGAATGTACAAATGTCAATAACAAGCAAAAGCTTTATATCGGAAACGGTGAGTAAAAATCCCGCAATGATAGGTGAAATCAAATATTTTGCAGAACCCGCCACCTGGACTAAACCACTTGCCTTTGTGTATTGTTCCTCGGTCAATAAATCCGTAACCGTTGCCTTGTATGCGGGATCAAGCAACGATGAAAACACCGAGCTTATCGTAACTCCCACACAAATCTGCCATAGCAATGCTTCCCCGCTTAGCATACATATAAGAATATAAACAAGTCCTATCGCTGAAAGACTGTCGCCTAACACCATTAAAATTCTTCGATCATAACGATCCGCAAGCACTCCTGCCACAGGGCTTAATAGAAGCGAAGGCATAAACGCAAGTAAAGTTACAAGTGCCATTGCCGATGCCTTTCCCGTCTTCTGGAAAACATAAATCCCAAGCCCAAACGCTGTAAGCCCGCTTCCTATTGCTGAAATTAGTTGTCCTGACCAAAGCAGAAGAAATTTTTTAAAAAAACCCTTGGAATCAACCATCGTTGTTTCCATTTTCTTCACCCCCATCGCCAAACATTTTCATCATGTACATAAGACTTCCACTTTCGACACCGAGCAGTCTTTCTACGTTGAAGACAAAAGCTGGTATTCGTGCAGCACGTTCTTCATCGGTTATATTAACCATATCATCATCAAAAACGGTATTCGTATAGGCCACAATCATTTCCATACATTCATACGGGTACGGCGTACTGAATAGTCCTTGCTCAATCCCCTCACGGATTATTTCCGTCAGTATTGGGGGAAGACCGTTCATAATAACCTTTTGTATTTTCTGATGCATAAGCGCGTTCTGGGGCTTATGTATATGGTCAATAATTTCCTTACCGTTTCCGCCGCTTATGTTTAATGCCATTACAACACGGATAATACGCTCGTGAACGGCTATACTCTTATCTGCAGCAATTCCATTGGCTGCACCTAAAATTTGAGCATTATACCGCTCAATTAGCGCGTCCATAATATCTTCCTTCGACTTGAAGTGATAATACAGCGTTCCTCGTGCAATTCCGACCTTTTCGAGAATATCGTTAGTACTAGTGCCATCAAAGCCCTTCTGACCGAAAAGCTCATCAGCCGCATCAAGTATTTCGTTTCTGCGCTCCATCGCTTCTTTTCTCATTTTTATTCCTCCTTATTAGACCGACTGTCTGTCGATAAAAATTATAGCATTTTACAATAAATTGTCAATAGGCTGTAAAAAACTATCCATTTATTATTTAGAGGTACACTATAAATTCATCCATACAAAATTATCCTTTTAACGCATAATAAGTGATAGAATAAAATGTAAAAAGTTTATGTGTTAAGTGAGGTAAACAATAATGTCTGAAGTAAAAAAAATCGATTATACAATAGGAAATAAAATACGTAAAGGCTTACAGGCAGATTGCCAAAGCTGTTTTGGTCTATGTTGCACAGCTTTAAATATTGCTGCTTCTAGCGACTTTGCCATTAATAAAGCTGCTGGGACACCTTGCCCTAATCTACAATCGGATTTTAGCTGTCAAATTCATAGTAAACTTAGAGATCGAGGGTTTAAAGGATGTACAGTTTTTGATTGTTTAGGAGCAGGACAAAAAGTGTCACAAACAACCTTCCATGGTCAAGACTGGCGACAACACCCTGAAATTTCTGAGAAAATGTTTCGTGTCTTTCCGATTATGGAACAACTTTATGAAATGATTGCCTACGTAGCAGAGGCATTATCGTATACGGTTGATTCATCCCTATTTAACAAACTACATAGGCAATTAGAACAGCTACAGCGTGCAACTGAGCTAGAAGTAGATGCATTACTAGCAATAGATATTCCTAATTTCCGACTGTCGGTGAATGTTTTACTGTTAGAAACAAGTGAGCAAATTCGCCAAAGCTTTATCGAAGAGATTAATGGAAAAAGCGCTCGAAAGTATGACTATCGTGGGGTTGATTGGATTGGAAAGAATTTAAAGGGCAAGGATTTAAGAGCAACTGATCTTAGAGGAGCTTATTTAATTGCTGCCAACCTACAAAATGCAGATTTAAGAGGTGTGGATTTTATAGGTGTGGATTTACGTGACGCCAATTTACGAGGCGCAGACCTTTCTAGCAGTATGTTTTTAATCCAAATGCAAATAAATTCAGCACAAGGCAATCACCAAACAAAATTACCCTCCCACCTAAAACGTCCGTCGCATTGGGATAACTAACTTCTAAAAGAGGGGAAGACAGCAATTCCCCCTCAGAGAAAAAACACTATATTGTTTGCTGAAAGCTGAATGGTATTTATAAAACCTTGAAAAAAGATTGTCAAAACATGTTTTTTCTAAATTCAATTGAATCATCCTTTTATAAAAGTTTCCTTGCTCAATTAAAGCGCCCGATTAATATGCTTAAACTCCAAACTGTTTAAAATGATGGTCAAGATGCTTGTATATTCCCTTACCCCATTGCTCAGAAGTGAGTTTCCCAAAAAAAGGATGGGGATGAGTTGTGCACTTCTCTGGTCCGTTATTTTGGAATGTGATAATTTTTTGTTTAAGCTTTTCTTTTTCTGTCTCAAAATCTCTAACATCTGCAATCAAAATAGTTGGAATAGTAGACATATTATGAGGTAATGTCTTGTCATTGTATATCATTTTTTTTGCAAACCTCCCTACTATTATTCCTAACCAACTCCTTGGTGGAAAAGAATTTCCCATTGCGATGTCTTGAAAAGATGAACAATGCGCTAGCATTTGAGCAACGTCCATTTTTCCCCATTGTGGTTGTGAATTTGGACTCAATTTGTCCATACGCTTTAAAACTTCTGCTGTATGCATATGATTAAAAATATTTTTCATTAGCTGGCATATCCCCTTTAAAGATGGTGGTATTTTAAACGGCTGACACCGCTATTAGTAAAAAAGTTTGATTAAGACTACAGAAGTATTCAAAGCAGCTGTCGCACTTGTGAGCGCTGATTCAATCATAATCACAGCTTTGACTGTTCAAAGAGATGCATGCTACATATGAAGATGTCGATGCGCTCCTGTAAATGAGTGAACAACATAACAAAAGGACTTACGTATATGAGTTGTAATACGCACAAGTCCCTAGATTGTTGGAGCTAAAACATTATGGAAATTGCACTCAATGATTATATAATCCCTATTTCAATAATAGCTACATTTATAGATTATTAATTACGAGTACATTCAGAACCCAACCAAGAATTGAAATGATAATAATACTCCAAGCATTTTTCTTACGCTGTATTACACCTACAATTCCCATAATCACCCCTAGTAATGGTGAAAATAGAATACCTATAATATACGCAAAAATATTGTAAGTATTATAACTGTAGATTTCATTACTTTCATTATCGTATTTTTCACTATCCATCTTCATTCCCCCGTCTACTTTAGGCCAACTTGATGTTGGTCACTGAGTCATGGTTGATGTTCCTGTTGCTTCGCTTTCGCACAGATAAAACCTATTGTTGCTGGCGCTTCGCTTTCGCACAGATAAATTGCCACAGGACATGGTGTTCTTGGACTAAGTTCCTCTATTTCAGTGGAAGCTCCGCCATCCGCCGAAAGAGATCCAACTTTGCGTTAGCTCTCGTAGTAATTACCTATTCGAATTATAACTCAAATAAGTTACTCCTTCTTCCATTTATAGGGAATATTTGCCCAATCGTAAAATATATTAAAAAGGAAAAATAAAATTGAAGTTCCAATAATTTGCCCCCATTGAATGGCATCACGAAATAACCATTGAATTATAATAAATACTATGAAAAAAATTAGCGAATATTGTATATTTTTCTTTATAATTTTTACCATATTCATCCTCCCCATACAATAGTACTCTTTTCTACTTATTCAGGAAAGGCGACAATACAATTAATTACATAAAGTCGTAAAGTTGTATTGTAGAAAATGAGCCTATTTATTCTCCTTTTGTAACGATGCAGTAAATTCTAACAACGTCCAATTCGTTAGAAGCACCGTTTATGAAGTCATGAGTTTACATAAAAAACAAACCTTTGTTTATTGCAAGACTTTCATATAGATTCATTTTTTATCGAAAAGCAAAAAGGCAGATGAAAGTATATTCATCCGCCCTCTATTTATTTTTGTTTCTTTTTATAAATAATTGTAGCTACAACAAGTAAAAGTAAAATCGCTTGTCCAATCATTGTTTCTACTGTTGGATAAAAACCAATGAAGCTGACAACTGGCAAGCCATCTACAATTGTAGTTGAAACTGTATCTCTTAGCTGCAGTGTATGCAGACTGACACCAATAATTTTAAACGCCAATACATAGATTAACACCGTTGCCACTGCGAAAAATTTATGAATTGGAATTTTTCCACTTGCTTTCAATAACACAAATGCAAAAATAGTTAATAATATAAGTGCTACTACGATACCTAGCACAAATTGAGATGTCTCCATTTTAGGTGCAATCCCCGCATAAAAGACAAGTGTTTCTGCCCCTTCACGGAAAACGGATAAGAAGCTAATTGCTGCCATCGCAAACACCGAGCCACTTGAGATTGCATTGCCCATTTGTTTGGAGATATAGCGATTCCAGCTTGTCACACTTGATTTACTATGGAGCCAAATACCAACTCCAATCATCATCGCAGCTGCTAGTAACCCAATATACCCTTCCATCAGCTCTCGACTCGTATCAATTGTCGCAGATTGGAAAAGTGTCGACATTAAAACAGCTGCTATCGCTGATAGTAAGATTCCTACAAATGCGCCAACATATATCCATTTGCGCATTGTTTTTTGTCCAGATTTCTCTAAGAACGATACTAATGCCATAATAATGAGCAGTGCCTCTAAGCCCTCTCGCAGTAAGATTAATGCTGCATCCCACAGAGTATAATCCGAGTCACCTTGAATCAGTTCAATTTCAGTGCGGAAAGTATCAAGCTTACTTTTAATTGCTTTGGCATCGACGTTAGACTTTAATAAATCACTAACGAGGATCGGCATATCACTTTCAATTTTTGTATAAAGGCTGCCGTTACGTGTTGAAATATCAATTTCTACACTTGGCCATATTTTAATGAACTCTCGAATTTTATCAGATGCAGCCTTGTAATCACCTGCATCGATAAAATCGTTTGCCTCATCAATATAAGCGACTAGTGTTGCTAAAGAATACTCACCTTCAACAACTTCCGCCGTATCTTTACCTGCTACAAAATCCTCGATTGTTTGTTTTAATTCTACATATTGAGATTGCATTAAGGCTACATCTGGCTTTTCGGAAGCAAGTGAGATTCGGATAAAGGCCATCTGTGTTTCAATTTGTCCGTACATCGCAATACTTTGCTCACGTACAGGGCGTTCAATTTTCTTCCATTTTGTATTAAAATCCTTATACGCTGCGTCGATTTTAGTTAAATCACCACTTGCTAAGGCATCTTCAAATGCTTTCATGTTAGGTTTAAATTTCGTGCCAAATTCTGCTCGCTGCGCAGCTTCATCTACAGGATTCTCAAGCTTTTCTAAAGCACGTAAGGCATTTGACAAGTCAGACAATGCCTTTAAACGTTCTTCTTTAGAAGTAGCTTTAACTGCTTGCGCAAGAATTTCATCTACTTTTACTTTTGCGTCCTTTTGCTCAGACGTGACCGATGCCCAGTCTGTGGCAAATTGTTCAAGTGCATGTTCTGCCTCGGCTTCTTTGTCCTGCTTCGTATTCATTAGCGCATCACTAATAGAAATGTACAACTGACTATATGATTGCGCTGCCTGCACCGGTACAGCAAGTGCCAATAACAAGCAAAGTACTAAACTACAGCGCGTTAAAAAGTGCTTCACCTATATAACTCCCCTTTGATACACCAGGGAAGCAAGCAAACACTGCGCTGCCTCGATGGGTAATGTACTCATTCAATTTATCCATTCGCCCTAAGCTATTTTGGACTGTTGTAAACTGGGCTGGGTCTTTTTGATAAGATATAAATAATAGTCCGGCATCATGCGTACCAGTATTCGTCATAACTCCAGATGCATAAGAGTATGAACGACGTAAAATACGTGCACCAGATTTACGGGCCAAATGCACATGTGAAGTATCTGGCATAATATACTCACTATTACTATCCTTCGCCTCTACATCGAAATCATCAAATTCTTTCTTTTTACCAAAAGGTGCACCACTATCGCGATAACGACCAAATGTTGCTTCCTGATCTTTTAAAGATGTACGATCCCATGTTTCAAGATGCATCTGTATTTTACGGGCAACTAAATAAGAGCCGCCTTTTAGCCAACCTTTATCGACCCATACTACTTTATTTAAATCTTTTTCATCGGTACTCGATGGATTTACCGTACCATCCTTGAATGCAAATAAATTTCTAGGTGAGCCTCCGCCAGCTGGGAATGAGTTAAATCCTGCCTGTGACCATTTAATTTCTACCTTACCAGAAGCTGCACGAACTAAATTACGTACAGCGTGGAATGCCACTTGTGGATCATCCGCACATGCTTGAATACAAAGATCTCCACCAGTAAATTCTTTTTGTAACTGATCCTTCGGGAAGTGAGGTAAGTCTTTTAATTCCTCAGGCTTCAAATGCTGGATACCAAGTTTATCAAACAAAGAAGGTCCTACACCTATTGTAATCGATAAGTTTGAAGCATCTAACCCATCCGCTTCACCAGTATCTCCTGTAGGCACTCTAGTATTTGTTGTTAAATCTACCATTAATTCACCATTCATTAAACGTACAACAAGAGGTGTCCATTGTTTGAACAACTCTTGTAGTTCTTTCTTTGATGTAAATAAAACATCCAAAGAAGCAAAATATATATTTGTCTGAACAGGTGTAATAATGCCAGATTGATGTTTTCCATAGAAATCAACTTTGTTAACTGCTGTCGTGCTGTCTGCAACAGGCTCAAACACATCATAGCCCATTACTTTCATAACACCACCAAAGCCAGAAGCACCGATTGCTACACCAGCTACTCCCATACCTGTTAACTTTAACATGTCACGTCTAGATATTTTTTTATTGCTCCATTTTTCATCATTTGACACTGTCATTTATTATCACTCCAAAATAATACCCATTTGGCTTAATGGTTCTCCAAGTTGATTTACGGCTCCTGCAAGTGCTTTTGTGTTTTCTTCAGTTAATTCTTCATAAGAAACATACCCGCCATCAGCAGTTGCATGCTTGGCCAATAAATCATCTACTGCTTTGAACTTTTCATCCAATGTTGCTACTAAGTCTTTGTCTTTCGCTTCTAATTTCGGACGTAGAATTTCAAAGATTTTTTCTGCACCTTCGATGTTTGCTTTAAAGTCATATAGGTCTGTGTGAGAATAGATTTCTTCTTCACCAGTGATTTTAGATGTTGATACTTCATTTAATAAATCAACCGCACCTGTAATCATTAAATCTGGTGATACTTCTACAGTTTGAACTAAAGCGTGTAATTCTTTAGCGTCTGCTAGTAATTGATCTGCAATTGCCTCGTAGCCTGTAGTTTTATTTTCTACCCAAAGCGCATGTTCAAGCTTATGATAGCCCGTCCATTCTTCTTCGCCCTTGCCTTCTTCTTGGATATCAGCTAAACGACCGTCAATACGTGGGTCAAGGTCACCGAAGCTCTCAGCGATGGGCTCTGAACGCTCGAAATACATACGTGCTGGTGCATACGCAGCTTTCGCTTTTTCAATGTCACCGGCTTTAAATGCGTTCACAAATTTTTCTGTTTCTAGTAAGAATTGATCCATTTGCTCTAAGGCAAATTTTTGATAGGCTGCAGTTTCAACGGATAGATCAACTTTTGTACCTTTTTCTGCTTGCTCTGTTGCAGGCTTATCTTCTTTTTTAGCTTCATCTGTATTGCCACAGCCAGTCATAAGAATGCCCCCTGCAACTAATACTGACAATAATGAATTTTTTTTCATGCTAAGTACCTACTTCCGAAATAGTTTATATCGAGAATGATAATGATTATCATACTCGATTGCAAGAAGTATTTTCAATTGAAGAAAAAAACATCATTATCTAGATGATAATAATGTTTTTTCTTCAATATAAAGATTCTAAACTATGAAATTTTTGCTTGTTTTACATTTTCTTTTTTTCCATATAAAAAATAATAAAGGACAATTGATACTAAAATAACGAATACCATCGCGAAGAAAATAGCACTGTACCCCGAAGTCGGAACGAAGAATCCTAAGAAATAAGGACCAACACCTAAACCTAAATCATATAAAATAAAATATGTCGATGTCGCAAGTCCTAAACGCTCATTTGGTGTAACTTTAATAGCGATTGCTTGCGCTACTGAATTGAAATTGCCATAACCAATTCCTATGCAAGCAGCAGCTAGTAAAAAGACAATACTACTTGTCGCCGAACTAAAAGCATACATACCGACTGCAAAAATGACTAGACATGGATAAATTACAATGTTCGCACCTCTAGTATCTAGTAATTTCCCTGTAAATGGACGTGTCGCTAAAATGACAATTGCATAAATAATAAAGAAATAACTTCCCGCTGTTACCAAATCAAGCTCTTTCGCATAAAACGTCATAAATGACATAACCCCTGAATAGGCAAAGCCAATAACAAGCGCCACAAAAGCAATTGGCACAGCACGCATTTCGATAAAATTGGATAGTTTAAACCCTGTTTTCTCAGCCATTTCTTTTGCCTTCTTCGGTGCATCTGGAATGGTTACGATAAAATACATCAAAAAGCAAACAATAGCTAATACGGAATCAACAGCAAAAATCATCCGATAATCTTCAAACAGTTGTGTTAAAAGAATACCTACAAAAGGTCCTATAGCCGTTGCTAAAATAGCACTTAAGCTATAATAACCGATACCTTCCCCTCGTCGCTCAGGCGGTAAAATTTGTGCAATAATTGTTCCTGTCGCCGTACTAGCCACCCCAAGTGCAATCCCTTGTACTAAACGATTGAGCATAAGAAGGAGCAAATTCGTCGCGATAAAATAAGACATCGTTGATAACATAAACAATAATAATCCACAAAATAGTGTTTTTTTGCTACCCCAATCCCCAATGATACGTCCAGTCCCGAGACGACCAAATAATGTACCAATAATAAAAATACTCGATACAAGCCCTGCCGTACTAGTTGAAGCCCCAAAATGCTCAACCGCATAACCTGCAATTGTTACCATCAATAAAAAAAATATTAAGGTAATGGTAAAGTTAATGAGTGAGACGATTAAAAAGTCCTTCGTCCAAAGTTTTTGTCTAGATGCTTCCACTTTTTTCTCTCCTACCGATTGATGTTTGCACAAATGTTCGCTAAAACTTGTGTCGCAATTTCAATATCTCGCTCTGATACCCCTGCGAGTGCCTGTTCCATAGTTGGTTTTAAATGCGCTTGAATTTCTTGCACAATCACTTCACCATTAACCGTTAATTGTACAAGCTTTTCACGTTTATCCCTACCCGCTACCGTTTCCACGTATCCAAGCTCAACAAGCTTTTGTACAAGCCTTGTCACACTCGGCTTTTCAATAAACATGAAATTCGCAATATCAACAAATGTATGCGGCCCTTTATCCATCAATAACCGAAGGAGAGCCCATTGAGAGCTATACAGCTGATATTTCCCTAACTGCTCATTCACTAGATTGATAAACGGTCTGTACATTAAGCGGTACTGATTAAAAAATTCTTGTTCGATTGTCAAAAATACCACTCCTTTTAAATTAGTTAGCCTAGCTAACTATATACTTAAAAAATCTATTTGTCTAGTAGGAAATTAGGGAGAAGTCCGTGGTTTTAGGGCAGCTATCCGGCTTTTTGAACGGTCTTTCCGACATTTTCGACGCTCAATCCATGATCTTGAGCGGCCTATCCAGCTTTCTCAGTTTTTTATCCAGCATTTTGACCGCTATCCAGCTTTCTCGACTTCCTATCCACGATTTTGAGCGGCCTATCCAGCTTTTTCATCTTTCTATCCACGATTTTGAGCGCTCTATCCACCTTTCTCGACTTCCCCGTCAACTTTGAGCGCTCTATCCATTTTTCCCACTTTATTCCTAAGACTTTGACCGGACTATCATCCATCGTAAATCCAATATTTCCTATGTTTTTTTATTCCTTCTACTTTTAAGGGTAATTTCTGCAATAGCCTATACGCTAGATCTGGTGAATCTATTGCGAAAAACTCACAAAAGCTTTTATTCGTTAACGAATCACCCATTAACAACTTGTAATCTTCAAGCGTTCTGAAAATAGCCTCCTGATCAACTAATCCGCAACGTTGACAAGTCCATTTTTTAGAGTGATAACTCATTCGCTGTCCATTTGAACAACGTACACATAGCACTCCTTTTATAATATCCTGAACAGGAATAGCTATTTCTCTTTTAATTGGCATATGACTGGACATTAATTTAGTAGCAAAAAGAAAGAGCATGTCTACATCTAGTATCACCTCTTTATGCTGTTTTAGCCATTTCCTTAAATGATAACGTAATCCTGAAACATGAAAAATTGGGTGTCCTTTTAAACTTTCTGATAAAATAGCATTTTTCGTTGCCAAAACGACTGCATAGTGAATAGGAATCTCCACCTTATACTGCTGTGATATCTTCTTTATCCACTCAGCATGACGTCTAACTTGATGAAAAGGATCAATCATTCCCTCAACATCACCTTGAGCAGTAGTTCTTGTAAATTGAGTAAAAGACTCATCGTATTCAAGAAAGCCTGTTATATTTTTAATTTCTAGTATTAATATAAAATGGGGGCATATTAGGATAGTGTCTATTTGATGTGTTTTCCCGAAGTGATTAAGTATTTGTAAGTCATGGAGGAAGTAATGTGGAGTGGGTAAATTAATTTCAAGCCATTCTGCATCTACACGCTTTTCTCCAGCAAAGCCAGCCTGTATACGCATTAATCTTTCAAAATAATTCATGTAGTCTACGTGTGTATTAGGCAACCTTTGTATTAAGGCTTCTAGAATTCTATGCATTTGTGATTGCTGTCGTGCTAATAATATCATTGTCTCTTCCCTCCTGTATTTATTATATTAATAATTACCGGTCTAAAAAGGGGTTCCAAAAAACTTGAAATACTAATTGTGCAAAATAAATTTTCAGCTTATTTTTTTAGATAAAAAGAACGAAAAAAATCGCCTTGCTCTAGCACCTGCTACTACTTTTCTGCTCCATACCCCCACTTTGACGACGCTATTATCGATCATTCTCCTCTTCCTATCCGCAACTTTGAGCGGGCTATACAGCTTTCTCGACTTCCTATCCACGATTTTGAGCGGCCTATCCAGTTTTCTCGACTTCCTATCCACGATTTTGAGCAGGCTATACAGCTTTCTCAGCTTTCTCAGCTTTCTCAGCTTTCTTTCCACGATTTTGACCGCTATCCAGCTTTCTATCCACGATTTTGAGCGGCCTATCCAGCTTTCTCAGCTTTCTATCCACGATTTTGAGCGGGCTATCCAGCTTTCTCAGCTTTTTTTCCACAATTTTGAGCGGGCTATCCAGCTTTCTCAGCTTTCTATCCACGATTTTGACCGCTATCCAGCTTTCTCGACTTCCTATCCACGATTTTGAGCACGCTATACAGCTTTCTCAGCTTTCTTTCCACGATTTTGAGCGTGCTATCCAGCTTTCTCATCTTTTTTTCCACAATTTTGAGCGGGCTATCCAGCTTTCTCATCTTTTTTTCCACAATTTTGAGCGGGCTATCCAGCTTTCTCATCTTTTTTTCCACAATTTTGAGCGGGCTATACAGCTTTCTCAGCTTTCTTTCCACGATTTTGACCGCTATCCAGCTTTCTCATCTTTCTATCCACGATTTTGAGCACGCTATACAGCTTTCTCGGTTTTCTATCCGCAACTTTGAGCGGGCTATCCTAGCTTTCTTCGTCATACGAAGCCCCCTGTCCGTTTATAAAAAAACAACTGAACAGCCAAAGCCATTCAGTCGTTTTTTCGTAGTAAATATAAAAAATATGGTGCACCAATACATGCGACGATAATACCTGCTGGCACTGTCGCACTTGAAATTGCTACGCGGCCAATTGTATCCGCTAGCATTAGTAAGCTTGCACCGATAAACAATGTTAGGGGTAAAAAGAACTGGAAGCGCGGTCCGACAAGCTGCTTTGCAATATGTGGAGCCATGAGACCGATAAAGGCAATGCCTCCTGTGACTGATACAGCTGCCGCAGCTAGTGCTACAGAGACAACTATTAATTGTAAGCGCTCTCGTTCGATATTTAAGCCTAAGCCAACCGCCGTTTGTTCTGTCATTGCCAGTACATTTAACACATTTGCTTTATAAAAAATAAATGGAATGCCTAGCACAAGCCAAGGCAATAAAGCCCAGAAAAATGGCCAATCTGCTCCCCAAATATTGCCTGCAAGCCATTGCGCGATAAATTGCACATCACTACGCTCAGCTGAGGAAATTAATATGATCATTACACCCGATAAGGCAGATGCTACACCTACTCCGACTAAAATGAGTTGGACCGGCTGCACACCTTCATTGCGTTTATACGAGAAAAAGTAAATGCAGATTGCCGTTAATAAAGCGCTACAAAATCCTACAAGTGGTAACATATACGCAAAATTAGGTAAATCTCCATTGACAAGGAGATAAAAAAGCGTAATCCCAATACCTGCACCTGCATTAATTCCAATAATACCAGGGTCCGCTAAGTCATTACGGGTCACCCCCTGCAAAACGGCACCAGCTAAAGCTAAAGCCATCCCGGCTGCTGCCAGCACAAACAATCTTGGCAAGCGAACAGAGAACAATACGAATGATTCTTTGAAGCTACCATCTCCCATTAAAATCGGTATGATGCGATCAATCGACACCGAAGCTGCTCCCATTGAAATACCCATAACAAAAATGACTATTGTTAATAAGATCCAAGCCAATAACCATCTACGTTGTTTTTTTCGCCCTATATTAAACAATTTGACGCCCCCCCTTCCGAACAAGAAGTAAGAAGAACGGAAGGCCAATAATTGAAATAATCGCAACTACCGGAGTTTCATATGGAGCATTAATCATTCTACCTGCAAAATCCGCTGTTACCATAAACCATCCACCGATAATGGCACTCATCGGTAAAACAAATCGATAGTCTGTCCCTACAATTGCACGGACAATATGTGGCACCATTAACCCAACAAACGCTAGATTACCTACAAGTGCTACTGCGGACCCTGCAAGAATTACAACGACAAACATCATAATTCCTTTAATAACGGCTGTATTTTGTCCTAACCCAACAGCTACTTCTTCATTTAAACTTAAAATGGTTAGCTGACGACTAAACGCAAACGCAACAATTAATCCGACCAAAATAACAGGAGCAATCGTTAAAGCTTGCCATGTAGTGCCTATTAAACCACCACTCGTCCACATCGAAACATCTTTTGATATTTGAAATAATATTCCCGTACCATCTGCTATTGCTTGTAATAGCGCGGATACAGCAGCCCCAGCCAAAACTAACTTTAATGGAGAAAAACCATTTTTAGTTGAAGCGCCAATACCATAGACAACAATCATCCCTACGCCTGCACCTACGAAACATGCAAAAATAAGCATATAATACGACGTATTTGGGATAAATGCCATCGTCAATGCAAGTGCTGCATTGGCACCTGCTGTGAGGCCAAGAAGTCCCGGATCTGCTAATGGATTTCTAGTAACCCCTTGCATAATAGCCCCAGCAACTGCGAGTGCACTACCTACAAAAATAGCAGCAATAATTCGTGGAAATCGAATTTCTCGTAAAATAGCATAATGCTTACCGCCGTCTCGTCCAACAATTGCTTGAAAGACATCTTCAATACTCGTATTTGCCGCTCCGATACAAAGCGAAATCGTAACTGTCACTGCTAATAAGATCAGTGCAAGCAACACCTGAAGCCAAAATGGGAAATGTCGAAACTTTGTCATTTGCCTTCGCTACTCTCTACTGAAATTATTGTAAAAATTTCTTTTCAAAGAAATCTAGTTGATTTTCTAAAGTGATTGGGTCATTAAAGTAAAATTCGTTGGCATTCACTTCAAATAAATGACCATTTTTCTCAGCCTTTAAATCTTTAAACCACGCAGCATTTTTGATGGCGCTATCCTCACCTTTAAATGTACTAAAAATCACATAGTCACCCGCATAATCACCTAATACCTCTTGAGAAATGGCTAAATAACCTGGTTTTAAAGCACCTTCCTTCACTTTCTTAGGCATTTTCAAGCCCATTTCTTGATATAAAATTTCTGTTCCGCGACCCCAATTATCTCCATAAACATACAATTGTTTATTGAACATTTCTGCAACAGTAACTGTTGCTTCTTCGCCGATTTTTTCTTTAATTTTTGTACCCGCTTCTGCAGCACGCTCTTTAAAATCTTTTACCCAATCAGTTGCTTCTTTTTCTTTATTGACAACTTTACCGATTTCAATAAATTGCTGTAAATAATCTACTTTGCCATAAGTAAATAATACAGTTGGTGCGATTTCTGCTAATTTATCCGCATTTTCAATACCATTTAAACCAATAATCAAATCTGGCTCAAGTTCGATAATTTTTTCGATATCCGTATTCTCAACAACTACTGCATCTTTAATATCATCTTGGAAGTTCGGATTATCTGCAGCCCATGAATCGACACCGACAACATTAACGCCAAGCTGTAGTAAATCTCCAACAAATGAAGATAACACAACTACACGTTTAGGGTTAGCTGGTACTTCAATAGGACCTGATTCTGATTGATACGTTATCGTTTCTGCTGATGCTTTATCTTTAGAGCCCTCATCCGCCTTCTCTTCTTTATTGCCGCACGCTGCAAGCACTAGTACGACCATCATAAACATTGGTAATAGCCACTTTTTCATAAATATATCTCCCTTTTACACTGTTTCTAGTAAGTTATATGTAATGCACATTGGCTTATCTGTTCGTGGATCTTTACCAATGACTGCATCAATATTAAACACTTTTTCTAATACTTCAGGTACCATGACTTCCTCTGCAGTACCAAACTTCACAAGCTCTCCTTTTGATAGCGCCACGATAAAATCTGAAAAACGTGCTGCCTGATTTAAATCATGTAGCACCATAACAATTGTGCGTCCTTCTTCTTCGTTAAGCTTGTAAAGTAATTCTAAAACCTCTAACTGATGGGCCATATCTAAATACGTTGTTGGCTCATCTAAAAAAATAATATCGGTCTCTTGCGCTAATGCCATTGCAATCCACACCCGTTGACGCTGTCCACCTGATAAGGCATCAACCGTGTTCTGACGAAAGTCATCCGTTTTAGTTACCTTTAAGGCCCAGTCAATCATTTCTTTATCCTTTTGCGATAAATTACCGAAGCCCTTTTGATATGGAAATCGACCGTAGGATACAAGTTCTTCTACTGTTAAACCATGTGCACTTTCCGGGCTTTGTGGCAAGATGGCAAGTTCTTTCGCTAATTCTTTTGTGTTCATCTCGGAAATATTTTGACCATCTAATATGACTTGTCCACTTTTATGCTTCAAAATCCTTGTAATAGCCTTTAAAAGTGTTGATTTGCCACAGCCATTGGACCCAATAATGGTCGTTATTTTACCGTCCGGAATTTGTAGCGATAAATCATGCACAATCGTTTTGTCCTCATAGCCGATACGAATCGATTCAACTTGTAAACGCACAACATAACCTCTCTTTCCTTTTACTTCTTTCCATGCTATGATAACGATTAGTCGATAATGATAATCATTATCACTAAAGTTAGTCTAGTTTTCCTATAGAGTTTTGTCAAACACTTTTTTATTATTTTTTAAGGAAATGGTGATATAAATGCAACATTTATACGATGTAACAATTATTGGTGGTGGCCCTGCAGGTCTATATAGTGCCTTTTATAGTGGTTTACGAGGATTAAAAACGAAATTAATTGAGAGTCAGCAACAGCTTGGTGGTAAAGTTTTACTTTATCCTGAAAAGCTCATTTGGGATATTGGTGGACACCCTCCTGTATTAGGCGAACAATTTGTCAAACAGTTAATTGCGCAGGCAAAAACCTTTGATCCAACCATTTTAACAGGTACAAAAGTCGATTTCATCGAGCGCCAAGGTGATATTTTTGTTCTACATACTACACAAGGAGATAAACATTATTCTAAAACCGTTCTTTTAGCAGTTGGTGGTGGTATTATTAACCCTCAAAAGCTCTCACTAGAAGGTGCAGAAAAATATGAAATGACTAATTTACACTATACTGTGCAGTCTTATCGACACTTTGTGGACAAGGAAATTATTATTTCAGGAGGCGGAAACGCGGCTATTGACTGGGCAGTTGAACTTAGTCCTATCGCTAAAAATGTAACTGTAGTTTATCGTAAAGATAAGTTATCTGCGCATGAAGCAACAATACAAGAAGCTTTAGATGCTGGCGTAAAGATTGAATGCCATACAACTATTTCAAAATTGACTGCTAATGCTGACAAAACAGCGATTCAACTAGTGACATGTGAAAACTCAAAAACAAAGCAAAGCTATACGCGTCAAATCGATGAAGTAATTGTTAGTCATGGCTATAACCGCGAAGCATCATTAGAATTGGATCAATCACTGACCATTCCTAAAAAAAGAGATTACTATTTCGAAGGAAAAGCAACGGGTGAAACTGTGCAGCCTGGTATTTTTGCAGCAGGTGATATTTTAGCGTTTGAAGGAAAAATCAATCTACTTCTAGGTACCTTCCAGGATGCAGCTAATGCCGTGAACTCTATTAAAACGTATTTAGAGCCTACTGCCTATCGTCATGGGGTCGTGTCATCACATAATGAATTGTTTAAAGAGAAAAATCGCTCTATTATTGAAAAGCAACTTAAATAAGCATTCTAAACAATGATTATTCAATCACAACAACCCCTCTTAAGAAAATTTACTCTTCAGAGGGGTTTTCAAGCCTTTCTTACTATTTTTATAAGGCGGACTTTAAAAGATCCATCGAAATAATCTACCTAAAGAAATTTAAAAATGCTCCCATTTGCCTTAACATACCAACTCCATTTGTTATTGTTCCTGCATGGTTCATAATGGTATTTAAATGCTGTGGTAATCTTCCAAATCTCGAAGTTTGGGGTTGCTGATTAGGGTAAAAGAAAGGTTGCCCTCTTCTACCTTGAATAGGAGGGCCAAAACCTTGTCTATTTCTTGGTGGGAATGGTCTCATTCTAGGATTCGGTGGATAAAATGGCATCAATTCACCCCCTATCAAATATCTTTTTACTAGTATACGTCTGTATTTTTTTATTGTTTAGACTATCGGAGAAGTTGCTAAAAAAATATATAGATATGTATTGTAAAATGTTGAAGCCCAACTATTAATAATTCTCCTCTTCCTTTCTGTAAAGCTTCCTCATGACATCTCAGTAACCATACTATTTTTAATTTCATATTATACAAAAATACGAATAAAGAAGGGATTCCGATTCAAAATTCAAAATATCTAGATTTTCTGTCCAAATTTGGTGTAGGCGGTGCGCATCCTGGTGGTATTAATCTAACAAAGGAAATATTCAAGGTAGAGAGCGTTAGCGAAAATTCCCGCATTTTGGATGTAGGCTGTGGTACAGGCCAAACTGCTGCCTACTTGGCGGAGACATATAAAGCAAAAGTAACTGGTATTGATATCAATCCTGAAATGGTTGCAAAGGCTAAAAAGAGAATGAAAAAAAATCACTTACCCGTAAAAATAATTCAATGCTCTATAGAACAAGTTCCATTACCTGATCATACATTTGACTTTATTATTTCTGAATCTGTTCTTTCTTTTGTCAATAAACCTAATGCCCTTAAAGAAATTTTTCGTTTATTAAAAAATGGGGGTCGGTTTATTGCCATTGAATTTACTATTCATCAACCACTTGAGGAACAAATTGACAAGGAAATCAAACAGTTTTATGGATTTGATTCTTGTTCAATGAAAAAGGATTGGGTAGCTTTGTTTAACCAGGCTGGTTTTAAAAATATTCGTATACAAAAAAATAAATCGATCTTCTCCATTCCTGAACTTCATCACTCGAAGGACATTGCACCTGAACTTTATGAAGTAATGGATAAACATTTTGATATGAACTTAAAGTATGAAGGCGTTTTAGACTATAGAATTTATTCATGTACTAAATAATGTGGGGATGTAATTCAAACTAAAGCATACTTCTTAACTGCTATGTAAATGAAAATGAGCAGCAGACCCGTTCAACGACAAATCTCTTATGCCAACATCCATTCTATTCAACAAGTTATAGCGGGAAATTGATCCTCTGTGTCATTTCCCGCTTCTTTCTTTTTTCCCCATTCAGAATATCCCTTTTAAAATGGAGCAAAATTTCCTCCTTAATCATTCATTTGCATATATTTATCTTCATTAAACGTAACTGCATGAATGCCCTCGATAAAAGTATTAATTAAGATTAAGAAGCTTTTATTGATATCAAGTGGCAGCCCAAATCCCCCCATTTGTTCAATAGAAGTGAATCCATGTAGAATACTTCTTAATCCTCTGACCATATGAATCGCAATTTCTTCTTGCAAATTATAGGCAGCAAGCACTTGAAGTACAAGTTGCACGACAGCTTCTTGGGCTTGCTGTAGTTCTTGATCGTTAGCATCCGGAAAGCGAGTGCTAGCATCGTACAACCCCGGGTGCTCTCTAACAAATTGAATATAGGCCTGACTAATTGCACGAACAGCATTATCACCTGAACGTCCTACTGCAGCTTGAAGCATATATTCATTTAATTTTTTTACGCCTTGAATAGCTAACTTCTGCTTCAATTCATTCAATCCATCAAGATGGTTATACAAGGAAGGTGGCCGTATTTCCAATTTTTCAGCTAATAGTCCAATTGAAAGTTGGTCCAATCCTTGTTCATCAACTAGCTCCATTGCCTTTTGTAAAATAATCGATATATCTATTTTCATTCGACGGGACATTTTTTTCACTTCCTATTTGGATTGTCTAAAATTTTTTTCTGCTTCGGCTATTGCTATGTCCAAAAGCTCCTGTGGTTGCTTTAACATTTTCCCGTGCCCTACAGCAAGTAAGCTTGGATTTAACTCCCTTAATTTTTTTGCACTTATTAGAGCTGTGCTTTTATCCCATGTTGCAAGAGCAGGAAATGGAAACAACGGATTCACCACTCCCGATACTAGTAGTTTTCCTCTAGTTACGAGGGCATCACCAGCAATTAAACTTCTATTACGTGTATCAAAAAGAGTGATGGAGCCAGGTGTATGACCTGGCGTTGCTATCACTTCTAATGAGCCAACACGATCACCTTCTTCGAGTAATAAGTCTGGTTTGGTTTTAATATTTTTTGGTATGCCTCCCCGAATTGGTGTATTTTTTTCATTTGGAAGTAATGCACTATTTCCTTCCAATAACAAAGCGTCTCTGGAAGAAATGCACACCTGACTATCTGGTAATAATTCTTTTAACGTATCTAGAGCTCCTATATGATCACTATGTGCGTGAGTAATGATGATTCTTGTAATCGGTTTACCAATACTTTCAGCCGCTTTTATTATACTTTTTGCACTATATGGTAGGGCTGCATCGATCAGTGTAAGCTCGCTTTCTTCTTCTACAATATAACAATTAACGGGAAAAATCCTTGGCATAAATGACAATTGAAACACTGTACCATTCTTTGTAATCTTCATTCTAACTCATATCCCCTTCGTTGACTAATTGTATTACCATTTTAACTAATTTGATTAGTTTTCGCAATATTTATTTTTTTATAAAAAATCTTTGAATTAAAGCCTTGAATAATCTTTAACTTTATCTCGCTCGTAAATTTAGTCATAAAAAAACTACACCACCAATTGTTAGATGCTGTGTCTAACAATTGGGGTGCAGTTCATTTCTCGGCTGCTTTTTATTCGCTTTAATAAATTTATAATTCAAGCTCGTTATTTTTGGACTGAATTATGTAGGAGTTATATGAGTCCCACTTATAGTGTCCTACATTAAATTCTTTTAGGTCAATTATATCCTTCAAATATTTAGGGACAGTGCAATGCCAGTTTAATTTTTCTATCTTAAGTGGAAAATTGTCCTCATTTGGATTAGGAGTATGTATATAGATAGCATCTAAACCAGCATCTTCGTCAACTATTTCAATCCACGATTGATATGGTTTTCCGAGTGTTTGGAGTTCTTCTAATAAACCATACAATAAAGCTATATTTGCTTTTATATGTTCTCTTTTTATTTTCAAACTATTATTCCCAACCCCGTAAAAATCAAGATGGGTGTGCCATAAATCAAACCAACCTTCTTTTCCAAAGTCCAAATTATACCGTTCGGCTTTTGTCTCCCGCCATAAGTTACGGAAATAACGCTTTTTTCCACGAAACTTTTTCAAATAATTGTTCCTCCCGTTTAACATGAAGAGGAGACTCTCTTCAGTCACTCCATATAGATGATGTCATTTATTTTGAGAAAGTTAACAGACTGTTGCTAATTGTATTGTTAGTTTCAATGCTAACCAACTTGTTTAAACGACGAAAATCATTATATATCAACAAATGAGAAGGGTCCAATTCGTATGCTAATTGAACTCCCAATTAAATTGTTAACCCATTAATTTAAAGTAAGGTCTTTTAGCTGACCGTTAGTTTTCGCTACATAAAATGACACCTGTCATAAGGAACCTTTGACTGGTGTGAATATGTTTTTTCCTTTCGTTTTCTTATCATTATTGTAAGAAAACAAGGAAAGAGTGATTTTATGATGAAAGTTCAACAAAGATTACCCCTAATCGATATGTTACGAGGCTTTGCCGTATTAGGGACACTTGGCACAAATATTTGGATTTTTGCATATCTTGGAGACATTTCGTATATCACAACGAGTAGTTATTCAGGTTGGTGGTCATTGAACGATTTTTTACGAATGACAGTCCTTTTTTTAGTAAACGGTAAACTCCTTGGTTTATTAACAATCATGTTTGGTGTTGGTCTGGAATTAAAATATCAGCAAGCTTTGCGAAAAGGAAATGTTTGGCCAGGCATGTATATTTGGACGATAGTCTTTTTATTTATGGAGGGTCTTATCCACTTCACCTTAGTTATGGAATATGATATTTTAATGAGCTATGCTGTGACAGCTGTTATCGTTGCCTTTATCGTCAAATTTGGTGACAAAGCGATTAAACGTGCGTTATACGTTTTAGGTAGTTTCCATGCACTAATGATTCTATTGATTTTAGTCGGCACATTGCAGGGCGGCGCTAATGTTTCCATTGTTGGGCTCGATCCAATCGTTAGTCTTTATGAAAATGGCACTTGGTTTGAGCAAATACAAAATCGTTTAACACATTTTCTTTATTTTAGAACGGAAGCTATTTTTATTATCCCCATGAATATCTTTTTATTTTTACTTGGTGTTAAGCTAATGAGGAATGGTGTATTTTTACAAGATGACAGAGGACGTCAGGCGCGTCAAAAGCTATTCAAAATCGGTATTTTTATTGGGATACCTTTAAATCTCCTAATCTTTATTCCTGGAGGAGTATTTGATTTACCTGTTCGATATTTATTTGCACCAATCCTATCTATTGGTTATATTGGAATATTAGGTAAAATGGTAGAATATAAGAAGCTAGATTGGTTATGGAAGAAATTTGGTGAGATTGGGAAAATGTCTTTAAGTTGCTATGTGCTGCAAAATATTATTGCATCTATTATTTTCTATGGCTGGGGCTTAGGTTTAGGTGGAAAATTGAATAGCATTGAAGTTATTGGTATTTGGTTAACCCTTTCCCTTCTTCAACTTTTTATTGCACATATTTGTATCAAGCATTTTCATGTAGGGCCAATGGAATGGATTCGCAAACATGCCATTCAAAGTGTCACACAGAAATAATCGACAAGGGTTGGTGTGAACTATAAAGATATATCCAAGAGATCAGGCAAAACGCTATTTAATTATCGATGTTGTATCGCTAGTTTTTTTATTTACCATGGTATTAAGTTCGAATTCTCCATTACCATTAATGGCTAAAATGATTATCCTTATGTTATTTTTAGTAGCCTTCTATATTGCTTTATGGTTTAAAGATTGGCGTTTACTGTTAGCTTCTTTACTAGGCTTTACACTTATTATCATACTGGGTATTTATGAAGGATCTACTATGTTATTATTTGGATTTACATTTGCTGATTTAATTGGGAGAGCTAAAAAAAAATGGCATATTGCTATAGGAATGATTGCCGTTGCCTTAATGTTTTTTATAGTTATTTGGTTTGAATCAGGAGCATCTTATAAATTACAATTCCAAGCATTAATACCAATCATGATCATTCAGCTACTACTTCCAATGCTAATTTACTACGTAGAAAAGTCCAAAAAATTACAATCAGAATTAACTGAGGTAAATACCCAGCTTGTTCAGCAAGAAGAAAGACAACGTATTGCGAGAGACCTCCACGATACGATTGGTCATACATTGACAATGATTAAAATAAAAACCGAACTAACAACAAAATTAGTCGACAAAGATACAATGCGTGTGAAAGATGAGCTAAATGATATTTTAGCAACAACACGAACAGCGCTAAAGCAAGTAAGAGAATTAGTTTCCGATATGAATTTTATTTCGTTAGAAAGTGAGCTTATTCATTGTAAGCAGCACTTACAAACAGCAGATATCTCCATAAAAATAAAAAATAACTGTCCTAAGCTACTACTAGCTAGTGTGGAAGAAACGATGCTGTCCTTATGTCTTCGTGAAACAACTACCAATATTATTAAACAT
The DNA here is from genome assembly GCF_044746345.1 of Lysinibacillus sp. NPDC086135. NCBI lineage: Bacteria > Bacillati > Bacillota > Bacilli > Caryophanales > Bacillaceae > Lysinibacillus > Lysinibacillus sp. NPDC086135. Next base: position 83,957 of record NZ_JBIVCA010000006.1, read on the forward strand.
AGCCAAGCAAAAAAATGCCAAATAGATATCAACTATAATAATGGGATTTTAAAGATAAACGTTGTGGACGATGGTATTGGCTTACATAACCAAGGCCATGGGAATGGACTTTCATCGATGAAAGAACGAATGAATGCCCTTCAAGGAAATGCTTCCATTGACAATTTCCCGACAGGCGGGACGATTGTGACATTATCAATGCCAATCCAACACTATAAAAAGGAGCCAACTACATGATTAGAGTATTATTAGCAGAAGATCAACAAATGTTACGTGGCGCCTTAAAGTCCTTATTGTCGTTTGAGCCAGATATAGAAGTGATTGCAGAAGTTTCAGATGGTCAAACAGCATGGGAATATATTCAACAAGAGCTACCCGACGTTTGTGTATTGGACATCGAAATGCCTAATCTTACTGGTCTTGAACTTGCTGAAAAAATAAGACAGGCAAATTTACCGTGCAAGGTGATGATTGTCACTACCTTTGCACGCCCTGGCTATTTACAAAAAGCGATGGATTGTGAGGTACAAGGTTATTTATTAAAAGATGAGCCAATTGACTATTTAATTGCAACAATAAGAAAAGTGATGAATGGTGAAAAAGTAGTTAGTAGAGATTTAGCTGCTACGTTATTTATGAAAGAACAGAATCCACTAAATGATCGTGAAATTGCTGTTCTGCAGCTTGTAAAAGAAGGACTCACAACAAATGAGATTAGTAAAAAATTATTTTTAACGAAAGGCACTATTCGAAACTATTTATCTACCTCTATTCAAAAACTTCATGTCGAGTCTAGACAACAAGCTGTGCAAATCGCCAGTGATAAAGGGTGGCTTTAAAAAAAGAAAAGCGATACTGTATTCCTTATTTATAGGATACAGTAATCGCTTTTTTTAATGGACTTCTTTTTTATTTTTAGACACTAAATTTATCATTACTTCAACGAATACTACAGCAATTAATGATAGCCCAAATAGTGGCATCAGTATACCTAAAATAATCATGAAGATAATAAAAGGAATGGATACCTTTTGAGAGATTTTAGGTGGTGCAGATAGCATACCTTGTTTCTTTCGTAGTAGCCATGTACTAACTCCCCAAATAATAACTACTAAAAATGCTAGACATACTAGTAAATTTATTAATTTATTTGGCCAACCAAACAAGTGACCTTCATGCAAAGGAATTCCCCATGTGAACCATTTGGCAAGAATACCATAGTCCTCATATCCAACCTTGTCTATATATTTTCCGCTATATTGATCAAAATACATTGTCGTTTCATCATACGGACTAACATCAAGCCCTGTGACACCAGTGTTACTAGATTTTGCAACTGTATAGACACCGTCTTCACTAGTAGGATAAATAATAGCGTATGGTTTTGATATATTCATTGCATCAATTTCATGTTGCAGCTTTTCCACACTCAGTTGGTTAGGGTTAGCAACATAGCCCATATTAGCTCCCATACCATGGTGCGCTGCATGAGCCGAATCTGACGATGGAGGGGTTTCTTGACGAGTAGCCCAAGGAATCTCACTGACATCAGATGTAGGTGGCTGCTGCTGTAATAACGGCGTACCAAAAGATGGATGATCTTGTGAAGCTTGATAAATATATTTCCCCATTAGTGCTGACCATGGTAAGCCTGTGAAAATAATAACAAGCATTGGAATTGTTATAATTGTTCCAACAAGCGCATGGAATTTTCTACTCTTTTGACGTTTATTTGTCTGCTTTGTTTTCTTTAGTATTTTTGCTTTAAACGTCATGTAAATGCCTGAAAATAGTAAGAAAATAGCCCAACAAGCCGCTAATTCTACTAAATAATTGACAACCGTTCCCCCAATAAATAAGGAACTATGGGCATTTCTCATAATATTTGCAAATGTGTAATCAGCATCTTGACCACCGATAATTTGGTTATGACTATCTAGGAACACATATTTCTCTTTGCCATCTGCATTCTTCATCGATAAACGAGTATTGTAAGGCTCTTCTAACTCTATAATTTTATTTGTTTTATAGCCAGCATATGATTCTTCTGCAAGTTTAACAGCATCATCAATAGATTGAACCTCGGTTTTTCCACTTTCACCAAAAAAGTATTTATCATATAACTGATTTTCAACATTGGTATAAAATAAAAAACCTATACCACTTAACGTTAGTGAAATAAGAAGTGGAGTAATAAATAATGCGGCATAAAAGTGCGTTCGCCAAAAGCTCTGATAAAGCGTGTTCTTCATGTCTAATTCTCCAATCTATAATAATAAGCGCAAAATTATTATATAGATAAAAAGTGAAATAAGTATGAAGTCCTAGAGGTTTTTTTATGACAAATAGATGTATTCCTATTGATATAATTAGATTAAACCCTTGTTTTCATAGAAAAGGCTACATAATGTCCCGTTGAGATGAACATTATGTAGCCTTTAAACCTTGGTGAAGACTATTAATCAGTGGGGATATTACGCCACTTTATCCGATTAGTTCTTTCATTACATTCGTATAAGCTGTTAAAATATCATTTTCATGAACAGCATTTTGCTCTATATACTGTTCAACTACCTCATTTAATGTTTGAGAAGTACTTGTATATTGCGTTTCCATGACTTCAAATTTTAATAGATTTTCATAATACTCGATTACTTGTGGATTCATGTGTAACACTCCTTCAATTTTAGCATAAAAAAAACATCTTTCCTTCATCAGAAAGATGCCTACTATGACAAATACACGACATAATACGGTGATTGACACGGCGAAAAAAGCTCTCTATTCGTTATAGAAGCTACCTTTTTAGCAATCATCGTACTATGAGCATGCAGGAGAACTTCTCTAGTCACACTCAACACCCCCTATCCTCGTAGGTTTTTTGGTTGTACTAGATAAAGGCAGGTCTCCTGGCTTATGTTCATCACACTTTTCACCTTCCCATTACAATGCGTAACAGTGGTCTTTTGAAACATGCTCACATTTACAGTTGCGGGACAGCGTCGGATTTACACCGATCTTCCCTTTTAAACAAATCAAATTGCTGATTTGTACCTCTATCTTATTATTCCGTTTTTATTATTATACCATAGTACCTGTTATAATCGAGTACTTCTACCATCTATCTATGTTTTGACCGATCGCTCCCTCAGCCTCTTCTGTAATTGTAGATTTGCTTTTGCTACAAAAATTTCTGCTATATGAAGATAAAAAACTTGACCTCATAAAAGAAGTCAAGTTTCTCCTTAAAATGTAGATTGTGGTACTTGTTGACGAAGTGTTTTTGCTGCAGCTACCATATTCGTCAGTGCTGAGATAGTTTCTGGCTCCTTCCTTGTTTTTAAACCACAGTCAGGATTCACCCAAAATTGATTTTTTGATAAAACCTGTAAGCTATCCTGCATTATGCTTAGCATTTCCTTTTCACTCGGTACACGTGGACTATGAATATCATAAACACCTAGTCCAATTCCTTTTTCATACGGATTGACTTGCAGAGAAGAAATTAACTCGCCATGGCTACGTGACGTTTCGATGGAAATAACATCAGCGTCCAATGCACTAATTGGCTCGATAAAATCATTAAATTCGCAATAGCACATATGTGTATGGATTTGTGTTTCATCCTTCACGCTAGAGGTAGCAAGTTTAAAAGCATTTACTGTCCACTCTAAGTACGTTCCCCAATTTTCTTTACGAAGCGGCAAGCCTTCTCGTAATGCTGGTTCATCAACCTGAATAATTGAAATGCCTGCAGCTTCTAGTGCCTCCACCTCTTCTCGGAGTGCCAAAGCAATCTGATATGTTACATCCTTTCGGGAAATATCATCCCGTACAAAGGACCAATTTAAAATTGTCACAGGACCCGTAAGCATACCTTTTATATAGCGTTTCGTTTGGCTTTGAGCATAGGCTGTTTCTTTGACTGTCATCGGTGCTTCCCATGCAACGTCACCGTAAATAATTGGTGGCTTCACACAGCGGGAACCGTATGAAACAACCCATGCTTTCTCCGTAAATGCAAAACCTGTTAGTTTTTCCCCGAAATATTCAACCATATCTGTGCGCTCAAATTCACCGTGCACAAGAACGTCGATATCTAATTCCTCTTGAATAGTAATCCAACGCTTTGTCTCATGTTCTACAAATACTGCATAATCCTCATTGGAAATTTGTTTCTTGCGCCATGCACTTCGTGTTCGTTTGACTTCATCCGATTGCGGAAAGCTCCCAATTGTTGTCGTTGGGAACAGTGGTAATTGCAATGCTTGCTGTTGAATCTTTTGCCGTGCTTTAAAATCACTATGGCGTTCAAAATCTTGTTTCGACACTGTTCGAACCGCTTTTTGAACATCTTTATTTTGGCGAATCGGATGATTTTTCAACGCTTCAATCGCCTTCATACTTTCCGATAGTTTGTAATTTGAGGGACTGTCTTGGCCCTGTAAATATTTTGTTACTTCCATGATTTCAACTAATTTTTCATCCGCAAAGGCGAGGGCATTTTTAAGAACTGATTCAAGCTTAGTTTCAAGTGTGGTCGTAATTGGAACATGCTGTAAGTTACATGAAGATTGAATCCATAGTTCTTTTGCGCCACTTAGCTGTTCAATGGCTTTAATAGTTGAGCTAACTTCTGCTAGATTGGAACGCCAAATATCTCTTCCATTAATAATACCAACAGCCAATATTTTATCTTTTGGGAAGCCAAATTGACGTAATGACTCCATATTTTTGCCGTAGCCATGCACAAAGTCTAACCCAATCCCACGAACAGGAAGTTTTACAATTGACTCATATGCTGATAATGATTCGAAATAAGTTTGTAGCATAATTTTAGCTTCGGGTACTGATGCAGCTAATTGTGTATAAATTTCTTGAACAAGTTTAACTTCCGCTTCATCTAATGTTGTGGCAAGAAGTGGTTCTTCTAATTGAATCCACTGTGCACCTGCATCCACGAGCTCCTTTAGGACCTGCGTATAAAGTGGTAGTAATGCTAAAATGAATGTAATCTGCGATAGTTTGTCATAGCCTTTCGTTAATTTACAAAATGTATAAGGGCCAATCAATGTAGGCTTTGCAGTAATACCAAACGCTTCCTTAGCCTCTAAAAAATCTGCCAATATTTTATTTTCTGTTAATTGCAAAGCTTGTCCATCGTATTCTGGCACGATATAATGATAATTTGTATTAAACCATTTCGTCATCTCACTAGCCAGGGCTTTTTTACTACCACGAGCTACCCTATAGTATGTTTGTAAATCAACTTTGTCTCCCTGCCAATCAAAGCGCTTTGGAACTAAGCCAAACATCATTGCCGTATCTAACATTCTGTCATAAAGTGTGAAATCTCCAACAGTTATCAGGTCTACTCCGAGTTGAAGCTGCTTGTTAATTCGGGCTAGACGAATATCCTTTAAGTTCTGCAAAAATTCACCCTCTGAAAGCTCATTTTTCCAAAAAGCCTCTAAAGCCTTTTTCCATTCACGATCTTCTCCGATATACGGATAACCAACTATAGTACTTGTATAAATCATGTTCATCTCTCCGATCCATTAAGTATGCCTCGGCATTATTGAGTCCGGAATCGGCCCTATGTGCTTAGGCCAGTATGAGGGCCGACACGATGTCGGTCATTTCGGTCTTCTTTCCGATTCCGTGACATCGGCCAGAGGCTTTAACTTCTAATAAGAAGTAAAAAAAAAAGCCACTCTCCTTTTTTGGAAAATGGCTGTTATCGCAAATTAAAAATAGCTATGAAAAAACAATACGAAATTCTTACAAGATATCGCATGATTCTATGTCGCACAGGGACGATACGGTCACATCTCACCACCTATTTCCACGTAGGTATTTGGTGTGTACTAGAAATTGGCAGGTCTCCTGGCTTCTCATCAACACACCTCACAGCCTTCCCAGTTTCCCCAGTGGCAATTGTGATTTGCTCCGATATACAGTTGCGGGACAGCGTCGGATTTGCACCGACTTCCCTTTTAAGCCAAACTTTCATTTGGCACCAACTCTTACACATTATTTAATTATGCTTTACTATAACACATATTTTTCAGAAAAGTAGATTTATTTTCACGTTTGTTCAATCCAACTCTATCATATTGGGAGCCCTATACATCTAATTACTAAAATACACTTGTAAATAGAGGTATTTTTTGTTATTTTTGAGTTAGTTATCCAACTAACTAATAACAATGGAGGTGTCAATGAATGGCAAAGCCTACTGGTATTGAAAAATCAGATTTATTAATGGCTGCCAAGCAAAGTTTAGTAGAAAAAGGGATTGAAAAATTCACCTTAAAGGCTGTTGCTGAGCAAGCTGGTGTGACACAAGGAACTATTTATTATCATTTCAAATCAAAAGAGCAAATCATTCTCGAAATAGTTCAGGACATCTGTGAAAATTCTTGGCATGAGATTTTGACGACCGATCAAGAAATGATTCAATCTGCACTTCTTTCTGCAAAAAGTCGATATGAAGATGATGCCTTTTATCATAAATTATTTTTCACCTTAATCGTCTTTGGCTTTACGAACCCGACTATTAGACAGCAAATTGGACAAATTTTAGCGGCCGAAAATGAACATTTGCGTAATATTTTAAACAAATTATGGGATACATCACCAATTGATGGCGTGTCGATGGAAACTTGGAGCATTTTTTTCAACGCGCTAATTGATGGCTTGGCCATACAAGTGATGATGCGGGACGATTTCGATATAGATGTATTTTATCAGCAATTCGAAAAAATCCTTGAGACATTACATCGTCTAGGAAAATAATTAGAGGAGGAACACTATGCGATTCTTTTTATGCTGGGGTTTTGGGATTTGGTTTGTAGCAAGTGCCGTGTTTCGATTTATAGGGCATTACTTTTTTACCCTTAAAGAACCTCCCCTCATGATAGCTACTTACATTTTAGCTTTTCCAATCGTTTGGCTAGCGACAATACCTATTTATTCTATAAAAAAAATAAAAGGTACAGAGCGATTACTGGCTGCTATCTGCATTGCATTACCTGGAATGCTTATCGATGCAGTCGTTTTATTAGTCTTCGACGATATTTTTCCGAATTTATCGGTTGTCTTAGATCGATTTTTCGCCTCATGGCTATTATGGGCTTATTCCCTAATTCTCCTTACTGGTTTTACAAAGGCCACATTCGTGAGAAAAAAAACTATTCCTTCGTCAAATTAAAGGATTTGGCATTATTATCCTAGAAGTAAGTATCGATTAGAATTAAAGGAGGAGAAAAAATGGTTATAGGCTTACATCACGTTCAAATAACAATTCCAAAAGGTGAAGAAGAAAAAGGGAAACATTTTTACTGTCAAGTATTAGGACTAAATGAACTTGAAAAGCCTGATTCGTTGAAAGGACGAGGTGGATTTTGGTTACAGGTCGGCAATAGGGAGGTACATGTAGGGACAGAGGATGGCTTTGATAGATTAACGACAAAAGCTCATATTGCCTATCAAGTTGAAAATATAGAACATTGGAAGAAGGTATTAGCCGAACATCATATAGAAATTTTCGATTCAGTTCCTATTCCTCATTTTGATCGCTTTGAATTTAGAGATCCATTCGGTAATAGAGTAGAGATGATTCAGGAAATTTAAGGAAAACAGTTGAATAGAAGGCATGCTGTAAAAAAATATTTAGTGAAATAAAGTATGAATCTTTAGCAAAGCAACGACGTTTTAACAAAATGTCATCCGACTTCTGAATTTTATCGACATCCGCCTTCTAAAGAGCAAAAAAGATCTACACACAAAGCTGTGCGTAAAATTGTAGGCATAATGAGAGGTACTAGGGGCGTTCGATGATCCATCTCGCTTGCGCTCCAGTGTCTCATTTGTGATGCTGATCCCCAACGCTCACTTTCCTCTCTAATTAACCATTTCACAAAGCCTGTATCTGACATCTCATCTCACACTATTTTATAGTGATAGCAACAACTTATCTTTAGTTCAAAAGCGTAGCGTGGAACAAATCAAGCCGTGGGAAACAGTTCAACGCTCACTCCTAGTAGCTAGAACGAAACTCCTCCTTATGGAACCGTTATTTCTCGCTAGATCCCAAAGATGAAATAGTCTAACTATACCATGGTAAATGTATAGGAGCGATTGTCGTTTAATCTTTCAATGCCTAGAAAAACTTGTACTTCCTGCCCCTTTGATTTTTCGTTTTCCACAAACACTTCACCCAACTGAAACATTTGTAATAAAACTGTAAATTAAGGCGATGAAGCCTTTTATATCAGGTGTTTACAGCGAATCCCCATCCAGCGTGGTAACAATTTCCTCAAAGAAGCCCTACTTTTTCATGCTACGATTAATTCCAGTGACAAACCAAATTGGGATTAATCCTAACAATAGCTTCAGGAGGAAATTAACAACATGAATAAACGATTTTTAACAACAACATTAGCATTGACGATAGGTTTTAGCACAGTGGGGATGGTACAGCCAACTGTTCAACCTATAGAAGTTGAGGCTGCAACAACAACAAATGCCCTTAATAACTCACAAGCAGTTAATGCGAAAGCAGATCAACTAATTCAAACTGGAAAAAGCTTAATTGGTAAGGCGACATACAGCAATTCTGTATACAAGGCTACATATCCTTATAAATTTTCTTGTGCTTCATTTATTATGTACATTTTCGAGAAAAATGGTGTTGACCTTGCAACTTATAATGAAGATTATATGTTACAGCAAGGAACGTCTGTTAACAGAAATCAATTACAAAAAGGTGATTTACTATTCTTTAAGAGTAAAAAAACTGGGACAGACCCTGACCACGTTGGTATGTATATCGGAAACAACAAAATGATTCACATGGCTGATTCTAAGCAAAATATTGTTATTTCTGATTTAAATAGTAAACCATATTATACAGATAATTATGTAGGGGCCCGTAGAGTATTACCTACATTACTTTCAGCTAATCCTGCAACGAAAGGCGATAAGATTGTTGAAAACGCCTTTAATTATAAAAATAAAGTAACTATGAGTTCTACAAATAATGAAGCAAGTCTTCGCTTTACAGCGCCAGGATATGTAGATTTCGTCTATCGTAAGAGTGGAGTTAAACTTGGTACAACCAATTTAAAGGAACTAATGAATGTTGGAACAACGGTTTCACGTACCAATTTAAAAAAGGGTGATTTAGTGTTCTTTAATAGTGTTAAAGGCTCTAAAAGCCCTTCACTAGTAGCTATCTATGCCGGAGATCAACGTATTATCATTCCAAGTTCAAGTGGTATTACTACAAGAGTACTAATGGTTGACTATTATAAAGAGCATTATATTACAGCAAAACGTGTTTTTTAAGAAAGTTTACTAGAATCATTTCAAATGGTTGAATTTGAAATGCTCAACAGAATTAATGTTTAAAAAAGAAGCTTTCCTTAAGGAAGCTTCTTTTTCTATTATTTATTTTTTAACTGATTCGCAAATTCTATCATAGATTTGCTAGACATTGGACCTTTAATAAGGACAATGGTTTCACTATCTAGCTTATGCTTTAGTACATCTAAAACGCCTGTAACATCTTTAAACATATGAACATCTGCCTTGGTGCCTTCCTTCAACGCTTGGTTCGCAATATTTTCTGCTCTATTGCCAATAGTAATAAGCGTATCAATATTTCTTTTCGCGACCATTGTGCCAATCTCTCGATGATATTTTTCTTCGAAATTTCCTAATCTCTTAATGTCACCTAAAATAAGAATTACTTTCTTCCCTTTTCCTATCGTATCCAAAACCTTTAGTGCCGCTTCAACAGAAGTCGGGTTATTTGTCCAAGTATCATCTACTATAGTACATTCACCGATGCCCGTAGAAAATTCTAAGTGTCTTGCCATCGCTTTGAACGTTTTTAATTGCGAAATTGCAACAGCAATGGAAAGTCCCATTTCCTTCACGGCAGCTATAGCCGCTAATGCGTTATATACTTGGTGTTCTCCGTATCCTGGAACAAATAAATTGTATTTGTCATTTGACACTTTTAGTACAAATTTCATGCCGCCTTTAGTGAATTGTATATTCGTAGCTTGATAATCTGCCTTTTCGTTGACGCCAAAGGTAATAATCTTTCCTTTAAATTTACTTAGGGGGATTTTTTTAATGTTTTCATCATCACCATTAATGATTAACGTGCCATCTTTTCTTATTCCTTCTACAATTTCAGCCTTTGCTTTGATATAGCCATTAAGATTATTGCATCCATCTAAATGATGGACACCAATATTCGTAATAATACCAATCGTAGGCTGATAGATCATACATTGGTGTTTAATATTACCGATATTACCCAGCCCTAATTCAAAGATAGCTGCTTTTGTATTCTGATCGATTCCAGTCAAGTACGGTAAGGATTGCCGTGGCTCATTTTTACTGCTGACAGATGCTTGAACATTCCATTCCTTACTAGCTATATGTTTAATCATTTCTTTCGTTGTCGTTTTACCACATGTTCCGGTCAAAGCAACGACTGGTATTTGAAATAAATTTCTGTAATGTCCCATAAATTTCCAATAGGCATGCAAAATACTCTTGACGCGTATAACGGTCGTATTTTTCAGCGCATTTTTCAATTCCTCTGATGTTTTATCAGAAATGACAAGAGATGGTCCCTTTCGATCTATTTCTTGCCAGTTAATTTGATCACTTTTACTAACAAACATAAGTGTATGATTTTGAGTCAGTTCATGTCGGTTATAATAAATTGCATGTTTAACAGACCAGTGTTCAGAACCGCTTAATAATTCTCCTTGTAATAATTTTCTTATATCCCTCACACTTATATGTTGCAAGTTAACTACGCCCCCTTTCTATAAAGTATATTTCTGAATAAATGAGTATCATAGTTTATGCATTTCTAGCAATTGACTATAAATATGCTCATTCTAGTAAATGATGAAAAATAACATTTATTTAGGTGAAATCTATTCGGAAGTTGAAGATTTTTTTATTTTTAAATCATCTGCCAACTTAGAAACTTCTTTACTATACATATCTCCTTTAATGAAAAGAACCGTATTTTCATCTACAATATCTTCTAATAATTTATAGACGCGCGTACTATTTTTAAAAATATACACAGGTGAACTCATTCCTGCCTCAATGGCATGAAGCGCCATAATACTTGCATGTTCCCCTATCGTAATAAGGACGTCGACCCCAATTTCACTAATTAATTCTCCCGCTTGTTCGTGAATTATATATCCCCAAGACCCTAAATCTGTTATCGTCCCAATAACGGCAATTTTTTTCTTGCCTTCTCCGAGAGCATTCAAAACCTTTAATCCTGCCTCCAAAGAAGTAGTCGTAATATTCCATGTATCATCTAGTAATATGGAATTATTAATGCCCTTAAACACCTGAAGCTGCTTATTTAATTTTCGGAATGATTGCAGTTGTTCAGCTGCTAAAGAAATCGGCAAACCCATTTCACAAATTGCTGCAATCGCAGTGAGCGCATTATATACTTGATGCTCGCCAAAACCTGGTACATAGATTTCATAGAGTTTTTTCTTGTGATGAACATTGAACAGCATACCATTTTTGTGGTAGCGAATATTTCTTGCTTGAAAATCACAGGATTCATGCTTACCTACTTTAATAATGCGTCCTTGAAACTTCGTTAAATCTATTTTACTGGTGTTGACATCATCCGCATTAAGGATTAAGGAGCCTGTGGGACTAATAATGTCCAGCATTTCACCCTTTGCTTGGATATATCCCTCTAAAGTTTTACAATAATTTAAATGATGTGCCCCAATATTTGTAATAATCCCAATAGTCGGCTTGAAATAGTCCCCCGCAAGTTTGATGTCCCCCGGTGAACCAACAGCAGTTTCAAAAACGGCTGCGTCGGTACGATCATCAATATTCAATAAATATTGTAAAGAAGCAGTTCTAGAATTACTACTAAGTGGCGTGGATGCTACACTTTTTTCTGCAGAAAGTATATGTTTGATCATTTCCTTCGTCGTCGATTTACCAGAAGTACCAGTAATGGCTACTACAGGGATATTAAATTGATTGCGATAAAAATTTACAAACTTCCAATAGGCCTCATCTAAATCTTCTACTCTAATAATAATTATTTGCTCAGGTAATTCATTTTGACTGTATCGTCTATCGGTTACAAGCACTATAGGATAAAGTGACTTATACTCTTTCCAGTTCACAATACGCTTATTTGTAAAAAGGGCGGTATTTGGTTTTTTCACTTGCTTCAATCGATAAGCTCCATGTTGAATCAACACTTCGTCCGACCCTTGCACTAATTGGCCTGCAGTTATCGCTTTTAAATCCTGCACCGTAAGAGGCTTCATATCAATTTCCCCTCCTTTCCCCTCTAGTATATGTAACTTTTTAAAAGTTGCTTGGATGTAAGCAAGATACATAACTAGAAGAAATCTATTTCTTCGCATATATATATAGTTGATTAAGTATCTAACGAACAATAGAAGGAGTGATATAACTGAAAACAATTATATTTATCGGCACTAACAAATCCGGGTCAAGTCGTGAAGCAACAAAAGCAGCAGAAAACCTAGGTTATTATACTGTCCTTTTTACAAACAACAAAAAGCAGTTACAACAGAGAAAAGCCTACCCAGATATTCATAAAATGATTCTTATTGATACTTCGAATATAGAGGACATGAAAGATGAAATTTATAATTTAACTAAAACTGGGTTAGAAATAAAATCTATTGTTAGTTTTGTCGATCCTTTTGTCCATATTGCCTCAATTTTATGTGATGAATTTTGTGACAACTTTACATCTTCAACAGCTATTGAAATGATGGAGGATAAAGAAAAAACTAGAAATTTTTTAAAAAACCAGCCTTATTCTCCTAAGTTTTTTCTTCTCAAGCCAAATGAGTCCTTCTCTAATAACTTAGAATTTCCACTTATTGTAAAATCTCCAAAATCAACAGGCTCCAAAGATGTATTGTTAGCAAACGACTCAGACCAACTGAAGAAACACCTGAGCTATCTGCGAAGCAAAAATCCCCGTGAAACAATAATGATTGAAGAATATATCGAAGGTCCGCAATATTTAGTAGAAGCACTTGTCTATAAACGGCAAGCTAATATCATCGGTATTATTGAACAAGAAATTACTCAAGGTAAACGTTTTATCATTACTGGTTATGGTGTTCTTGTTAAAGCTCCGAAAGAAATTCAAACAGGTCTTGAGGAAGTTCTTCAGTCTATTGTTAAAGCGTTTAACATCGAAAATGGTGCTCTGCATTTAGAGCTTCGTTTAACAAAGAATGGCTGGAAGCTTATAGAGATTAATCCACGAATCTCAGGGGGAGCAATGAATACGATGCTTCACGCCGCCTTTGGATTTAATTTAGTGAAAGAAACACTTAAAGTATTTTTAGGTGAGCGCCCCGATATCAATCCAAAGCATAGAAAGTTTGTCTATACGAAATACGTCATTATTGAAAGTAAAGGGATTTTAGAAAAAGTTATTGGAAGAAATAAAGCAGCTCATTCACCTGGAGTTGTGGATGTATATGTGAAGCCGAAAAGAGGGACATTGCTGACCCCTCCTTTATCGATGGGACATCGTTATGCATATGTAATTGCGGAAGGCGCAACATTAGCGGAAGCTAAAAATAAAGCCATTAACGCCGCAAAAGAAATTAAGTTCATTCTAAAATCTTAAATTTAAAATATCTTTCCATGCTCTCATTATTTAGCTATAAAAAAATATCCCGAATAATTGTTTCCTTCAAAAGGTCAATTACTCGGGCTTTTTTATTTATTCTTGAAATTTTTGATCTAAAAATTTAACCGTATCAAACATATTCGTTTTACTAGCACCTTTTACTAAAATGGTGTCGCGAGGTTGTATCACTTTCTCTAAGAGTTCATGTAATTCATCCTTATTCAGGAAATGATAAATTTTAGAAGGATCCATCCCTACTGCCTTCGCTGCTACTCCCATTTCCTCCGTTCTAAAACCATAAGTGATGAATAAATCTATGTTTTGCTCGTAAATGTATTCGCCCAATTTACGATATTCCTCTTCTCTTAAATCCCCTAATTCTCGCATTTGACCAATAATAGCAATTTTACGTTTCTTCGCTATATTTGTAAGAACATCAATAGCAGCACGTACGCCCTGAGGATGGGAGTGAACGGTATCGTCAATAACTGTAATATCATTGCGACAGTTATAAATTGTTAATCGTCTAGGTGGTTTTTTGAAATTTAGCCCTGTTTTAATATCTGCTGGACTAAATCCTAAATAATCTGCAACCGCAATGGCATTGAGTGCATTATATACATGATGTTCTCCTAAAATTGGGATATACATTGCCATTTCCTGCCCATGCAGCTTTATTTTAAAGGACATACCGATGTCTTTATATTGGATATCATAAGCTTGATAGTCCGCTGTGCTATGAATACCAACTGTTAGGATTTTTCCTTTAAACTGCTGTGTCTCCAAATACTTAGAATTATCATCGTCCTTATTCAGGATTAATAAACCGTTTTGCTCCATCCCATGTATTAATTCCGATTTCGCCTTGGCTACTCCTTTAATATCTCCATCAAAATTACCTACATGAGCTAAGCCGATATTTGTAACGATACTAATATTTGGTTGGATAATGCTACAGTGATTTGTTATGATACCTGGATAAGCCATCCCATACTCAAGCACAACAGCCTCATGTGAAGCATTAATTTCTTCTTTATGTTTTTTCGTATGCTCTGTTGTATTCCAATAATCTTTTGACTCAAAGATATTCCATTTTACCGATAAAATGGAGGCTAGAAATGCTTTTGATGTTGTTTTTCCAGCACTGCCGGTAATCGCAATAATCGGTAAAGCCTTTTCTTTTGCTAAAGGTTTTTCTTCTGGTAAAGCTTTTTTTTCTGGTAATGCTTCTTCTACTAAAGATTCTTCTACTAAAGCCCTTTCTTCAGATGAATCTTTAATTTTCCTATGTTGCCTAATTTCCCTTTTAATTTGCTTCTGGTTCTTAGCAAGGTACATTGCATACCTTATAGTATTGATGACTACATCTAATTCTAAATAAAAAGCAGGAGGGCAACCTGGTCGCCAGTTCACTTCATACATCCAAATTTTCCTTTGTTCATCTAAGCCTACATCAATGCCAATTTCATCAATAACTTCTCCAAATTGCGCCATCTGAATTTCATCTAAATGTCGAGCTAGTGATAAAGAAAAATGCTCTAACATACGCCGAATATCATAAGCATCTTCTTTAAATTCCTGCTCTAAAAAAGGATCTAAATAATTCGTAAAACCACCGTTGTTAATATTCGGTATAATCGAGCCATTTGGTGCAATTCGCGGATAAACCGTCGTTATAATCCATTTACCTTCACCGTTTTTTTGAACATGTAGACGAAAATCATAAATTTGACCTGATTTTGTTTTTGATTGAATATAGGGTTGCACGATAAAGGTGCCTGTAGAAAGTTGCTCTCTAATTAACTCATCTAGCTGTGACTGTGTACATAATGTAGTTTCCCTATCCTTCTTTACCTCAAAGTTAGTTCTTCCTACTTTCGAAATAAAATAAATCCCTTTTCCCTTCCGGCCATCTATCGGTTTAAATACGACTTTTTTATAAAAGGCCATAAATTTATGGAGTAATTCAACATTTTCAACAACCTCAGATGGAATTAAATACTTATCAAATTCCTCTGCTTCTTTAAGTCGCTTCATAACATTCCATTTATTCCCTATAGAATGAGTTGTAAAAGGTATTTCCTTTTTCAATTTCTCAATAATGTCCTTTGATACCGATAATTTTTCTGGACTTCCTGCATTGTATATAACATCCGGAAAGGGCATCATTTTTTCATGCCAATCACCATTTTCATATACCTTTCCTCTAATGGAACGTTTATCAAAGTCAACGCTTTTTGGTGTAAAGTAAAAAAATTGAGCTCCTTCTGCTTGTGCAACGGCCGCAAATGCATATGACTTTAGAACAGTTCTAGGATCTAACCGATGATGCAACATTCCAATAATTGTCATTCATTAATCTCTTCCCTTCATAGGATTCTCTCTCTAATAAATTCAATGACTACAACGTGCACCTAGACAGATGCTCTAATTTTTATGTTATTTTAATAGTATTTTACCTCGGCATAATTGTGTCCTTAAATCGGCTTTGTACTTAGGCTGCACAAGGGCCAACACGATGTCGGTCATTTCGGTAATGCCATAGGCTAACATCCTTTTTTAACTCCTTTCCGATTTCCGTAACATCCGTCGGAGGCGTTAACTTCACCATTTGGGCTCAATGATAAATTTCCCTTTTAACATGTCAGGCTTTAATAACTGAATCGCAGATATACCACTTAAGTCAATGGATTTTTCTGAGGATGTTCGCTCTAATCGGACAACCTCTGCCATTAAATTCGTATCATGTCCTTCATAATCATAGGCTCGCAAAAGCGAAACAGTTCCGCGACAACTTTCTCGATCAATAGCCTCTATGCGAAAAAACTCTGTTTCAAACTGCTTTACAGTATCCATCAACCTTAAATGACTGCCGTTGTGTGTTATTAAAAAAAAAGGAATCGTATCGCTTCCCACTATTTTCACAAGAAGCTGACCAAAATATTTAGAATGAAAATCCTTTATCACATCCTGGAGTGCTTTTATGTCGTAGAGCGCTTCACATAGAAAATGTTTTTTTTTGTATTCATTATTCATTTCCTCCGCTCCTTCCAAGTCTTTATTAAAATTTACTAGCATTGATACTAGTGGAAGATCAACTGCCCTAAACGAAAGTTTCACTTTATTCAACATCCTCTCGTTATAATATGTAAAGACAAGAAATATGACAATTTTTTTCGTTTTACATATAAAACTGGTCATTTTGTTTGAATATGTATGCTTCAGAGCAGAGTGAAACATTTACACTATTGTTACGCAATCTTCGTAAAATATGAAAAACCTTCATCGAAAAATCAAATTAATTTAAAAAGTTTTTTATTTCAGGATAGTTTTCAATAAAAAAAATCGTATTTAATAGTGAACGATGAAATAGATGCCTCACCTGTTTGCCTTGATAAGTATTCGGATAAACAATAGTTCTATTCACTGACTATTCAAGCAAACTGGTAAGAAGCGACTTAATTTAGAAAGGAGTTTGTTATGAACATACAAGCTGAAAATGTCGTTTATGAACTACAAAATCACAATGAACATGCTTTACATTTCATCATTGAGCAATATGGTGGATTACTACAAAGCATCATCACTAAACATCTCTTTCCTTACTTAGAAGAAGTTGATGAATGTTTGGATGACACATTACTTGCTATTTGGGAAAATGGTGAATTTTTCGATGAAGCGAAAGGATCTTTTAAAAATTGGATTGCGATCATTGCAAAATATAAAGCGCTGGATCGAAGAAAAAAATTACAACGTTATAATGAACGCTACATTTCAACTTTAGAATTTGAAGAGTCTTTCACAAATACTGAGAGGACAGAATTAGAGGACGTCGAAGAACTTTTACAACATTTATCTGTTGAGGACCAATTATTATTTAAAAAATATTATTTAGATAATGTAAATTCCAAGAACATTGCAAAAGAATTTAATGTGTCTGTCCCGGTTATACATAACAGACTTTCCCGTGGACGTCATAAACTTCGTGCATTAAAACAAAAATGGATTACAGGGAGGCTATAAAAATGAGTGAATTATTTAAACTATTTAATCGAGCAAAGGTTCAAACAGAAGAATATGATGAAACCCCGTTGTCAGATATAGAAATAGCACGTATAAAAAAACGTCTGCATTCAAAATTGAAAACACAAACATCAAAAAAGAAGAAGCTTACAATTTTAAGTGGGGTAGGTGTCGCTATGCTTGCCGCTACAATAGCCATTTCTAGCCCAAATGCACTTGCTAAATTACCCATAATAGGTAGCTTTATTGAACAATATATGAATCACCCAGCTGTTAATGACGAAATGTATACAACGTATAAAAATATAATCGGACAAACAAAAGAAAATAAATATGGAACCTTAACGTTAAATGAAGTTATGTTAGATCAAGGAGAACTTTTCATCACGACTACTTATCATAGCAATAAACCCGTTCCAAACTCGGAATATCTTCAAGTTAATAAGCACCTTCCAGACACAGATTACCTGCCCCTTTTCCCTGAAATAGAATTAGATGGGAAGGAAGTAGAGTCTGGAGGAGGAGCAGGTAATAATAAAATCGATGACCAAACATTTGTCATTTATAGTCAGATTAGCATTCCAAATATAGAGCTTTCTAAGCCACATGAAATTCAGTTTTCTTTTAAAAACGATAAAATTAGTGACCCTTGGGAATTTAATTTCATTGCCACAGGTGAAGCCATTGCGGCTAAAACAACAGAAACCATGATTAATCAATCTTTTTCTTTACCGAACGGACAGAAAGTTGTAGTTGAAAAAATTACTCAATCGCCCGTTTCATTAATTCTTTATTATCATATGTTTCCGGCGCCTGACAAGACAATGGATTATGATGTCCAATTTAGATTATACGACCAGAATAATAATCAGTTAGGTCAATCTGCTTTTAAAACAATGCTCGAAAATTCTACACTTCGCTTCCAGAAGGAAAATATGGAGCCAATAACAAATATCACACTCGTTCCGCACTCTATTAATGTAAAAAGTGGCGTTCCTCACAAGGATGTTGTCAAAGTGTTTCATGAGTACACAATTACTACCCAATTGAACAAATAATTAAGTCTACCAATCTTGAAAATATAAAAAAGAAAACGTCCAATTTGACAATGGACGTTTTCTCTTTAGACGTTACGTTGTGGCATTATTTTGATTCCCATGATTTAGTAGAATAACTCCACCAATGATTAATGTAATGCCTAAAGCTGAGTAAAGATTAAAAATATCTCCCCATACAACAATTCCCACAATGACTGTTAATGCTGTGCCTACACCGGACCAAACGGCGTACGCAAGGCTTAATGGTAGCGTTTTTAAACATAGAGATAATGAATAAAACGAAATGCCATATCCAAATGCGACAGCTACCGAGGGACCTAGAACTGTAAATGCTTCTGAAAACTTAAGCATCGTTGTTGCAAATACCTCACTGACAATGGATAACGTTAAAAATAAATACCCTTTCATTTACAAATCCCTCCTTAATGTCCGCTACCCGCAAGGTTAAGAATAACCACACCGACAATAATTAATAGAATACCCATAATTTTTTTTAGATTGAATAATTCCTTATAAAAGACTACACCGATGACCGCCGTTAGCGCCGTTCCTACTCCTGCCCATATCGCATACGCAGTGCCAATTGCTAAAGATTGTAATGTTAGAGAAAGGAAATAAAAAGCCGTTCCATATCCAACTACTACACCCACTGACGGTAGTAATCGTTTAAAGCCATTTGTAAGTTTCAACATCGAGCTAGCAAAAACTTCTGAGATAATTGAAATGAATAAAAAACCAAAAGCACTCATGTATGTTAGTCCTTCCTTGTCATGTGCATTAATTGTGCAAAGACACCGTCTGCTGCCTTAGCGGAAATCGGTGCGATATTTAATAGTTTCGAATAATACAATCCATCAATTGTTAATCGAATCAGATGAACAACGGATTCCTCCAAACCATCTTGGAACAATTCGTCAAGTAAACAGTCATAAACTGTTGAGATGGCTGAATGGTCATTTTGCATAATTTGAATCGCAATATTTAAGGATGCCCCGTTCGCAAGATCTTTTTGTGACGCGAAGATAAATGCTCTCGTCAATCTTCCTGTCCCTTGCTCAAGGCTTGCTAAATGTTCATAGGATTGTACAACCTCATTCAAAATCGTTTCAGCGATTGCTGTTTGAAGCGCATCCTTCGTCTTAAAATGATACAATAATCCACCTTTGCTAATGTTTGCTTGACTAGCTATTTTATCTAAAGTTAAAGTACTTAAATCATTGTCCTTTAAATAATCAATCGCCGTTTGGATAATATGTGAACGTTTTAAATCTGCTTTTGATGACATACAATCGCTCCCTTTTAAAATAAAAAAACCGTCTGGTCGGTCTTTTTCTATATTATAACTCTTATTGCACATCGTCAATTACAATACGAAAAATTTTGGGATCTGATGCTGAATGAACTTGTGAAAACAACACGTCGGAACATAGTAACGTGGAGATTGAAGCCGAGCCCGTGGAAAGCGCCAGTTCGTAATGAAAATCAACCTATGCTTATAGTTACACCATATTTTGTATTCATTCTTTTATCGCCAAACTAAAACCCTCTCAAATATTGAGAGGGCTCCTTAAATTTATTTCGGTAATATAAACGTTTCTTTTTTACCTTTTGAAGTATCTTCCGCTCCTTTATTTCGGATAGGACCGAATTCAATTTCAAAGGCTTTATCTTTCCAAATTTTTTCATATTGCTCTTGATCTAATACGAAAACTTGTAATAGCTCGCCAGTTTCTCCAGCTTTAATAACTTCATTATAATTGTAATTTAATAGCATACCTTCGCTTAATGAATATTGCTTACCATCATTAACTGTCAATTTTGATGACATAGATGATAAACCGATTTCACTTTTTGCTTTATTTTCTAACTTAAACTTCACTGTTAATAAAGTGACACCATTAGTGAAATTAGAGAAACGAGGAGCTTCCACTTCATTTGGTGTAAATTTTGTAAACTGATACCCTTCTAGTATAGCATTTACATCCCCTATTTTCTTACTTTCATTGATGTCGCTTTTTTCCTTTAACATCGTCTTTTCGCCCATATTGTCCATTGTTACTTTATCTTGATAAAATGACGAATTACTTGCTACTTTTTTCGAACCATTCGTAGTTAAAGCAAGATTAAATCTTCCATCTGAACCAAAAGTAGAGCCATAATTTTCTTTTTCAGTAAACGGTTTTGAAACCATAACAGTTACTGTACCAAGTTCATTGATTTTTGCTAAATCTGTTTCACCGAATGGATAAGCGATATACCCCGTTACCTCTTCACCCGCTTTTAATAAATAATCTGTTTTATAGCCTAGTTTTGTTGGTAATTGATCTTCTTCAGGAATTAAATACTTATCATTCGTATAATCTTTAGTTGCACCAGTGAATGTCGCGTCTAAAGTAGGCATGTAATACACATCTTTATCCATGTCATTTTTCACTGTATATTTAGCTAAAATGACGCCACCGTTTGTTTGTTCACCAAATGGGATATTAAAGTCTGTGTGGAAATCCTTTAATTCTACAACTGAATATGCATCAAGCGAAATTGAAACATTCTCCATTTTATGTACTTGTGGTTCATTGTTTTCAAAAAGAACTTTCGTTTTCCCTTGAGTTTCTTTTTCCATATAAGAAATTAAAGAAGCAAAGTCAGCTGAACTAGATTCTTCCTTTTGGACTTTATCTTGTCCTTTTTCCTCCTGTGTTTTCTTAGGTTCATCATCTTTTTTTGTTTCGTCCGCGCTTTTTCCACAGCCACTAAAAATAATTGAAGTTGATAAAATTAGTGAAGACATTAAAAATAAATTCTTTTTCATTTCTTCCTCCAAGACGTGTCTTTAAAGTTTTTAGGCCCAACTGTAAAAGTAAATAATAAAAGCTATTTTTTGAGCTGATACCCATTTTAATCCATTTTCATCTCCGAAACAACTTGAACTGGAAGAAATTGTACTAACGAAATAACCAGCATCCAAATATTGTCTATTGAATAATTCAATGTCATTTTCATATTACCTTTATTTACCACATCTAATCATTTTTGAGGTTGTTCCTTTTAGTAATACTTATTAATTTACTAAAACACCTGTATTTCTCTGCAGTTATCAGAGAATAAGTACAATATACCTAAGAATATAGTCACATGTGAATTCACGTATTTTTACCTTTATTGTTGCTGTCGCTTCCTTTTCATGCAAATATATTCTCTTATCGATAGGTCAAAGTTCGAGAAAAACAAAAAAGCTAGATAAAAGATAAGCATCTCTTTTCTAGCTACTTATATCAGATGATTTTCGTCTTATAACAATCCTGCCTTTGTTAAATAGTCTCGTGCCACTTCTTCTATGTTTTGGCCTTTTACATTTACTCGATAATTCATTTCGCGCATCTCATCATCTGTTATTTGATTTGACAGCTTATTTAAGGCTGTTTCAATCTCAGGATATTTTTCTAACGTTTCTTTCCTTAGTAAAGGAGCCCCTTGATAAGGTGGGAATAGTTGCTGATCATCTGCTAAAACTTGCAGATGATATTGACGTATTTCACTATCCGTTGAATAAGCATCTAATAAATCTATATTTCCTGATTCGATCGCCTGATATCTAAGCTTCGGCTCCATCGTTGTTATGTTAGAAAGTGTAATACCATAACGCTTTTGAATGCCCAAATAACCATCTTCTCGATCATTAAATTCCAATGTGAAACCGGCTTTTATCGTTTCTTGAATAGGCTTAATGTCAGAAATTGTTTGCAAATGATAAGTATCAGCCATTTGTTTCGATACTGCCAATGCATACGTATTGTTATATTTCATCGGACTAAGCATCACCATACCAAATTTATTCATCATGCCTTCTTTTGCCTGATGATAAACAGCTTCCTGATTATTATTGATGGCTTCCTCTTTTAAAAACTCTGAAATTGCCGTTCCAGTAAATTCTGGATAAATATCGATACTGCCAGATTTAAGTGCATTAAATACAAAGGAAGTTTTACCAAGTCCAGGTTTTAATTGCACCTTTAAGTCTGTTTCATTTTCAATAAGCATTTTATACATATTAATTAGAATTTCTGGCTCAGAGCCAAGCTTACCTGCAATGACAATTTCTTCTTTCTCTTTGAAGTTTAGTAACGGGAAGATTATCATTATTAATGCTACTCCACTAATAATACTTAATGCCGAAATTGTATTTTTAAACGACAGTGATTCTAGTTTTTTTAGGAAGAAATCGAACACTAATGCTAAAATCGCCGCAGGGACAGCCCCTAAAATAATAAGTGCGGTATTATTTCGGTCAATTCCAAGCAAAATGATATCCCCTAATCCCCCAGCTCCGATTAATGCCGCTAAAGTTGCCGTTCCGACGATTAATACCATAGCTGTGCGAATCCCTGCCATAATAACAGGCATAGCAAGAGGCAATTCTACTTTCACTAATCGCTTTCGCGTATTCATCCCCATCGCCATCGCAGCCTCTTTTAAAGACGGATCTACTTCGTTTATCCCAGTAAATGTATTACGTAAAATCGGAAGTAGTGCGTAAACAACTAAAGCAATAATGGCAGGTACTTTTCCGATGCCAAACAACGGAATCAACAACCCCAATAACGCCAATGAAGGAATCGTTTGTAAAACTGCACTAATACCGATAATACTTTCTGCTATTTTCTTTTTATTCGTTAAATAGATTCCTAGAGGGATAGCAATCACTACCGCAAGAAATAATGCAATGAATGAAATTTGAATATGCTCTAATAATGATGCCAATAGCTGGCCTTTTCGTTCATTAAACACACCAAAAAAGTTAGCCATTTAAATTACCTCTCTCTAAGGAATCATGTGCTAGATAACGAAGCATGGTTGCTCTCGTGACAACACCAATTATTGTCCCGTTCTCTTCCACACTTAAACATTCATATTGAGCTAATTTTTGAAGAATGGTATGCAAAGAATCCTTTGAAGAAATGGCGTTCGCTTGATTTCTTTGATGAACCTCATCAGCAATTGGTCCAAGTACAGCTTGGATATGGAAAGTCCCATACTCTTTTACCCCAACAAATTCACGAACAAAATCATTAACAGGATTGTCTATGATTTCACGTGGAGTACCAATCTGTACAATTTCTCCATCCTTCATTACACATATGCGATCACCAAGTTTTAAGGCCTCTTGCATATCATGCGAAACAAAAACGATTGTTTTTTGTATCGTTTGCTGAAGCTCGAGAAGATCATCTTGTAATTTTGTGCGGCTAATCGGATCTAAAGCACTAAAAGGCTCATCCATTAAAATGATTTCGGGATCAGCTGCTAATGCACGAACAACACCGACCCTTTGTTGTTCACCACCAGAAAGCTCTATTGGCTTACGCTGACTATATTTATCTCGTTCAAGTCCAACCATATCCAATAAATCGCCAACTCGTTGCTGGATTTGCAGTTTACCCCATTTATTTAATTCAGGCACAACAGCTATATTTTCTTCAATCGTCATATGGGGGAAAAGTGCAATTTGTTGTAGGACATAGCCGATATTCCATCGCAATTCATGAATGTTGTAATCACTAATTCTTTTACCGTTAATGCGGATGGTTCCTTCTGTTAAATGAATTAATCGATTAATCATCTTTAATAAAGTTGTTTTTCCACAACCACTCGGTCCAATAAGAACAAAAAATTCTCCCTTATTGATCTCTAAATTAATAGCTTTTACTGCGACTTGATCATTTACATATTTTTTTGTGACATTTTCAAATGCTATCATTGTATAAGCTCCTTTTAGTAATGCGCCTCCATAATGACATACTGTTAGTTCAGAACGGACATCACCTACAACATTTGCAAAGATTACCTTGATCATTTTGGCAACAATATATATTGACTTAATGTTTTAATCTAGAAATAAACTACTATTTTTATCCTCTTCATTTCATATACGTTCAGCATAGTAGGTCTAGAACTAACTCTTTTAAAAGGGACATCAAGTTACTATATATATTTCACTAACTAAAGTCATTTCAAACTTACTTTTTTGTTTCATATCAAGACATTGGTCCTCTTGACGCTCTCCTCTATTTGTCTCATAATTTCCATAGAAAATCGTATACTGTCTTTGGGTACAAATAAATAACCTTCAATAAAGATTTCCTTTCAAAATGACTAACTTCAGAAATGTTCATACTACCTAGTAATGATTGCAACTATATTTTAATTGGCCTTTCATTTCTCGATTATGCTAGAAATTAAGGAACTAAATGAGGGGGTTTTTCGTTCTATGAATGATGTACTCTATTATAGAAAACTGACTTTATTTCTATTTATAACTCTGTAATAATTAGAAATATATGAACCTCGTTAATGCAAAGAAAGGAGGAAGATGTGGTAATCTACCAACATCAATGACAATGAAATACTTCATTAATTTTTTCAAAGTTCTTCTGATTACTGTTATTGTTATCTGTATTTCGTTTTTTATGGTGACACAATTTTTCAATACTCATGAAACTGAAGAGCCTGTAGTTGTCGATAATAGCCCTAGTGTAGAAGAGTTTATTGGCGCTATTGCTGAAATTGCTCGACAACAAGGTTCCGAGAATGACTTGTATGCATCGGTTATCATTGCGCAAGCGGTGTTAGAAAGTGAGCATGGACAAAGTGGCCTTGGATCCGCTCCAAATAACAATTTATTTGGTATGAAAGGCAGTTACCAAAATAACTCCGTAACATTGGAAACATCTGAGGATGATGGTTCAGGTAATATGACAAGGGTGATGGCTGCATTTCGCAAATACCCTTCCTATGAAGCTTCCATACAAGATTATGTAAAATTAATGCGTAATGGGGTTTCCTGGAACAAAAATTTCTATGCAGGCGTTTTTAAAAGCAATACGAAGTCTTATGCAGATGCTACGAAGTTTTTAACAGGCTCCTATGCAACAGATTCACAATACAATGAAAAGCTTAATGCAGTGATAGCAAAGTATGCTTTACAACAGTATGACAGTCCTGTGAAAGATAAAAAAACAATTACTGTAGCCGATGGTGACTCTCTTATGCATATTGCAGAGGCTCATAATGTTAAAGTTACATCCATTAAACAATGGAATCAGCTTCGATCTGATAGACTTGAAGCCGGTCAACAATTAAATATTTATAAATATTAATATAAAAAATCTCCATGAATAATTATAGACATGGAGATTTTTTGCTTATACTAACTTATAAATCTGTAAATCACAGTTTCTAAGTCAAAGACTCGTTTATTTAAAGCGTAAGTTCTACCTTCTACCTGCTGAGCAATTTTTTCAGTAAACTCACCTAAATTTTCGATAATATTTTTCTAAAGCTCTGCTTGTCCAATTTTAAGTTCAAAGACATCACCCTTAAGTATTTGTACATCACTTTTAAGTTCATGCACATCATCCTTAAGTATGTGTACATCACTCTTAAGTTCATGCACATCATCCTTAAGTACGTGTACATCACTCTTAAGTTCATGCACATCATC